>NZ_CP110395.1:4164678-4485038 GCF_029910215.1 Paraburkholderia sp. D15
CGATCGTTCTCACACCGGATCCAAAAAGCAACGCCTCACCGGCGCCGATCGCAACAGCAAAAGCCCTCCACCTATCAACACTGACAGCCGTCTCAAAAAATTTATTAACCGACCGGTCGGTTGGTTTATACTCCACGAACACAGACAACTTCCACAGAGAGCGTCCCCATGTACACGCAATCCCTGGACATACCCGGCAACGTCGCTCCGCTGGACGCGGGCGCGAGTTCGCCCGAGCAGGCGCAGTTCGATGCGGTCATGGCCGCCGACGGCAAGATCGAGGCGCAGGACTGGATGCCCGACGCGTACCGCAAAACGCTGGTGCGGCAGATTTCGCAGCACGCGCATTCGGAAATCGTCGGCATGCTGCCCGAGGGCAACTGGATCACCCGCGCGCCGAGCCTGAAGCGCAAGGCGATCCTGCTGGCCAAGGTGCAGGACGAGGCCGGTCACGGTCTCTATCTATATAGCGCGGCGGAAACGCTCGGCGTGTCGCGCGATCAACTGGTCGCGGCGCTGCACGCGGGCAAGGCCAAATATTCGAGCATCTTCAATTACCCGACGCCCACCTGGGCGGACGTCGGCGTGATCGGCTGGCTGGTGGACGGCGCGGCGATCATGAACCAGATTCCGCTGTGCCGCTGCACGTACGGTCCGTACGCCCGCGCGATGATCCGCATCTGCAAGGAAGAGTCGTTCCATCAGCGCCAGGGTTTCGACGCGCTGATGGCGATGATGGCCGGCACCGACGCGCAGCGCGAACTGGTCCAGCAGGCGGTGAACCGCTGGTGGTGGCCGGTGCTGATGATGTTCGGCCCGAGCGACAAGGATTCGATCCACAGCAACCAGTCGTCGAAATGGGGCATCAAGCGCATTTCCAACGACGACCTGCGCCAGAAGTTCGTCGACGCCACCGTCGACCAGGCGAAGGTGCTCGGCGTCACGCTGCCCGATCCCGACCTCAAATGGAACGAAGCGCGCGGCCAGCACGATTACGGCGACATCGACTGGGAAGAATTCTGGCGCGTGGTCAACGGCGACGGCCCGTGCAATCGCGAACGTCTCGCGACGCGCGTCAAAGCGCACGACGATGGCGCCTGGGTCCGCGAGGCCGCCCTCGCCCACGCCGAAAAACAGCGCCAGCGCGCGCAACAGCACGCCGCCTGAGTCGCGCGGCATGCCGGACACAGTATCAGGAGATCAGCAATGAACAAGGAATGGCCGATTTGGGAAGTCTTCGTGCGCAGCAAGCAGGGACTCGACCACAAACACTGCGGCAGCCTGCACGCCGCCGACGCGCCGATGGCGCTGCGCATGGCGCGCGACGTCTACACGCGCCGCCAGGAAGGCGTCAGCATCTGGGTGGTGCCGTCTTCGGCGATCACGGCGTCGTTGCCGGCGGACAAGGCCGAGCTGTTCGAGCCGGCCGGCGACAAGATCTATCGCCACCCGACGTTCTACACGCTCCCCGACGAAGTCAATCACATGTAAGCGCGGCCATGGACATCACGCCTCAACATCTGCAATACGTGCTGCGCCTCGCGGACACCGCGCTGATCCTCGGTCAGCGCAACGCCGAGTGGTGCGGCCACGGCCCGATCCTCGAAGAGGACATCGCGCTGTCGAACATGAGCCTCGATCTGATCGGCCAGGCGCGTCTGTTGTACACGCACGCGGCGTCGCTCGAACAGCAGCTCACCGGCAAGACGCGCACGGAAGACGACTACGCGTACTTCCGCGCCGAACGCGAGTTCGCCAATTACACGCTCGCCGAACTGCCGCATTTCGGCCCGCTGACCGGCACCGCGCAGGCGGAGAAGGACTACGCGGTCACGATCGTGCGCAATTTTCTGTACGCGACGCTGATGGCGCATCTGTGGACGGCGCTGACCGCTTCCACGGACGAGCAACTGGCCGCGATCGCGTCGAAGTCGATCAAGGAAACCCGCTATCACGTGCATCACGCGGGCGAGTGGCTGGTCCGTTTCGGCGACGGCACGGACGAATCGCACCGCCGCGCGCAGGCCGCGCTCGATTACCTGATGCCGTACACCCGCGAGTTCTTCAGCGCGGACGATGTGGAAGCGAGCATCGCGGCCACCGGTATCGGCCCGCTGACGTCGGACCTCGAAGCGGCCTGGCTCGCCGACGTGCGCGCCACCCTCGACGACGCCACGCTGCGCCTGCCCGAAGCGGTCAAGCACATCACCACCGGCAAGCACGGCGAGCATTCGGAGCACATGGGTTTCGTGCTGGCCGAGATGCAAAGCCTCGCGCGTCAGCATCCCGGCGCCAACTGGTAAGCCGGCGCGACCCGAACGGTAAAAAGGTATAGCGACGATGACGACCTCGACCGCCACGCGCATCGGCAATCCGGCCGATACGGCCCACGCCGCCGACGCGGCACTTGCGCAAGCGTGGGCCGTGCTCGAAACGGTGCCCGATCCGGAGATTCCCGTGGTGTCGATCCGCGAGCTGGGCATTCTGCGCGACGTGCGCCGCGCCGCCGACGGCGCGCTCGAAGTCGTGATCACGCCGACCTATTCCGGTTGCCCGGCGATGTCGCAGATCGCCGAGGACGTCGCGCATGCGCTCGATGTCGCGCAATTAAAGCCGTACCGCATCGCCACCGTTCTGGCGCCGGCGTGGACCACCGACTGGATGACCGCCGACGCCCGCGAAAAGCTGCGCGCCTACGGTATCGCGCCGCCGACCGGTCACTGCGGCTCGGCAGCGCCGGCACGGGAACACGTGATGCGCTTCGTTCCGCGTTCGCCGCTCGCACTGCCCGCGCCGTCGTGTCCGCGCTGCGGCTCGGCGCATACCGAGCGACTCGCGCAGTTCGGCTCGACGGCCTGCAAGGCGTTGTACCGCTGCCTCGACTGCCGCGAACCCTTCGACTACTTCAAACCATACTGAAACCGATATGGCCACCCCGCAATTCCACTCGCTGCGTATCCGCGAAGTCCGGCCCGAAACCGCCGACGCCGTCTCGGTCGCCTTCGAAGTCCCCGCCGAACTGCGCGATCACTATCGTTTCACGCAAGGTCAGTTCGTCACGCTGAAGACGCACCTCGACGGCGAGGAAACGCGCCGCTCGTACTCGATTTGCGTCGGCGTCACTGATTACGACCGCGACGGCGAGTTGCGCATCGGCATCAAGCGTGTGCGCGGCGGGCGTTTCTCGAACTTCGCGTTCGACACGCTGCAGCCCGGCCACACGATCGACGTGATGACGCCGGACGGGCGCTTCTTCACGCATCTGAACGCCGATCAGGGCCAGCAATATCTGGCTTTTTCAGGTGGCTCGGGCATCACGCCGGTGCTCGCGATCATCAAGACGACGCTTGAAGTCGAGCCGCGCAGCACCTTCACGCTGGTGTACGGCAACCGCAGCGTCGATCAGATCATGTTCGCGGAAGAGCTCGAGGATCTGAAGAACCGCTTCATGAACCGCTTCGTGCTGTATCACGTGCTGTCCGACGATCTGCAGGATGTCGAGCTGTTCAACGGCGTGCTCGATCAGCAGAAGTGCGCGGCGTTCCTCGACAATCTGCTGCCCGCCGATGCGATCGACGAAGCCTTCATCTGCGGCCCCGCGCCGATGATGGACGCCGCCGAAGCCGCGTTGAAAGCCGCCGGCGTGCCGCAGGACAAAGTGCACGTGGAGCGCTTCGGTTCGCCGCTGCCGCAAGCCGGCGCGCCGACGGTCGAGATCACCGCCGACACCCCGGCCGCCGACCTGGAAATCGTGATCGACGGCAAGCGCCGCAAGCTGCGTCTGCCGTACCAGGGCGTCAGCGTGCTGGACGTCGGCCTGAAGGCGGGCCTCGCGCTGCCGTATGCGTGCAAGGGCGGCGTCTGCTGCACCTGCCGCGCGAAGGTGCTCGAAGGCGAAGTGAAGATGGAAAAGAACTACACGCTCGAAGAACACGAAATCCGCGATGGATTCGTGCTGACCTGCCAGTGCCATCCGGTCAGCGACCGCGTGGTGGTGAGCTACGACGAGCGTTGACCCGGCGCACCGCGTCGGCGGGTGCGACCGCCGCGCGCTTTGAGCCGTCCCGCGATCCGCTTACACTAGGGGCCGCCCGCGATCGGACACCTGTTCCGGTCGCTGGGCGGCCCCTTTTTTGCCAACAGCGAAACCACTGCCGATGAGCACGATCCACCTCACGAACGGCGATGTCGCCGCCGAGTCACTGCGCACCGCGCTCGAACAAGCGGGCCGCGACGATCGCGTGCACGCGCTGCGCGACGATCTGGCGGTCGGCCCGCTGCGCGGCGTCGACGACACGCCCGACGTGCGGGCGGATTTCTGGGACCGGGTCAGCGTGGACACGAAGCGCGATTTCCCGCGGGAATTCCGCGAGCAGGGCGCGGCGCTGGAAGCGATTGCGCGCGGCGAAGCGAATCTGGTGGTCTGGCACGGCGAAAGCGCGGCCGACCAGCTGATGCTGCGCCGCGTCTGCTATTACTTGCGCAACAGTCCGCAGCGACTGAACGAAGTCCGGCTGTCGGTGCGCGATCTGACCGATCCGGGCGCCTGGGCGTACAGCCGCAAAGACCGCGCGACCTCCGTCGGCATGTTCGCGCCGGACGTGCTGCAAGGCCGCCTGGCGGACGCCGCGCCGATCTCGGTGCTGCGTATCAGCCGGCTCGCGCTCGAATGGCAGGAAGTCAAACACGCGAACGGCGAGACCCGGCGCTGGCGCGACAACACGTTCACGAGCGGCCATTTCGCCGATCTGGACGCGCTGATCCTCGAGCATCTGTCGGAGGGCTGGCAGCCGGCTGCGCGCGTCGCCGCCGAACTGATGGCCGCCGAACTCGGCTTTCTGGTCAGCGACAGCATCGTGCTATGGCGTTTGCGCGAGCTTGCGGCAACGCGGCGCATCCGCCTGCGCGGCGACGCGAACACATGGCGCACGCTGGAACTGTGCGCGGTGCTCGCCCCCTGTCCCCATTAATACAATCACAATCGACAACCATGGCCCGCACCCGAGCGCCCGATCACGAAACCCAGCGCGAGCAGATTCTCGAACTCGCCGCGGCGAAATTCGCGCAGACCAGCTATCCGAGCACGTCGATGGCGGATCTGGCCGCCGCGAGCGGTACCTCGAAAGCGCGGCTCTACCACTACTACGCGAGCAAGGAAGCGATCCTGTTCGATCTGCTCGACCGCTACACGAAGCGGCTGATGCTGATCATCGCCGAGGTGGAAGGCGCGAGTCAGCGTCGCGGTCTGACGGAGCGGGAAACTTTCGCCGAGCTGATCCGCGCGTTTCTGTCCGAGTACGAGACGTCGCATAGCCGGCACGTCGCGCTGCTGAACGACGTGAAGTATCTGGTCGACACCCAGCGCGAAGTGATCCTGAACCGGCAGCGCGACGTCGTCGCGGCCTTTGCGCGGCAACTGGCGCGCGCGTATCCGGAGCGCGCAACCCGCGAAAACCAGACTGCGCTCACGATGATGGTGTTCGGCATGATCAACTGGACCTTCACCTGGCTCAAGCCGGACGGGCGCATGGGCTACCGTGAATTCGCGGAGCAGGTGGTTGGCATGGTCGATCACGGACTGAGCGCGAAACCCGTTTGATGACGCAGAGCAACATTATTCATACCAAATAAACGGCTATGGGTTGTGCATACGCGACAATCTTCCTCGAACGCTCGTTCTGTTTATTTTTTGTTTTAAATTAATGATCTAAAAACACTCTGCAAGCTTTTTAGGCATTTAACTCAAATAGAAGATACGGGTTTTCCCTAGTCTCGAAGTCGGGTTTCCGCTAGAATGATTTTTGCGGTGCACCACGCCGCTCGATCACAGGAGAACCCGACCATGAACTTGATTACACCCCACGTTGCCGAGCCGATCGCCGCGCGCGATCTGACATCGCAGCCTGCCGGTCGTGCGCCTGCTCTGGTCCGCGAACTCACCGCGGTCGACCGCGAGCGGCTGTTGACCCACTTTCTCGCTCTCGGCGAAGACGACCGCCTGCTGCGCTTCGGCCAGATCGTGCCGAACCACGTGATCGAAAACTACGTCCGCGCGATCGACTTCACGCGCGATACGGTGTTCGGCGTGTTCGACAACCAGTTGCAACTCACAGGCGTCGGTCATCTGGCGTATCTGCCGGCCGAGGGCGACAAGCGCACCGCCGAATTCGGCGTGTCGGTACTGGAAAGCGTGCGGGGGCAAGGCATCGGTTCGAAGCTGTTCGAGCGCGCCGCCATCCGCAGCCGCAATACGCATGTCACCACGCTTTACGTGCATTGCCTGTCGCGCAACACGACCATGATGCACATCGCGAAGAAGGCGGGCATGAAGATCGAATACGCGTATGGCGAAGCCGACGCTTATCTGACGCTGGAGCCGGCGGATCAATCGAGCATCATCGCCGAGATGCTGCAGGAGCAGGCCGCCGTATTCGACTATGCGATGAAGCGTCAGGCACGCCAGGCCTCGAAGCTGTTCGAATCGTTCATGCCGACGGCCGCGGCGGCCTGAATCGCGGACTGATTCCGCTTCGGCGCAGCGAACAAGGGCAACCTCCGGGTTGCCCTTTTTTGTTGGCGCCCGGTTTAGCGAACGCCGTGTTGCTCACAAAATCGGCAGCGCGGTCGTTTCCTTGATCGTGTTGAGCGAGAAACTCGTCTTCACGTCGATCACCGACGGGTGGTGCAGCAACTGATCCTCCACGAAGCGGGAAAAGTGCGCCATGTCCTCCACCTGCACGCGCAGCAGGTAATCCATGTCGCCGGTCATCGCGTGACATGCAACGACTTCCGGCCACGTCTGCACCGCTGCGCGAAACAGATCCGCGTGCGTTGCGTCACCACGTGGACTGAACGTCGGGCCGCCGCGCTTTTCCAGCCTCACGTTCACATAGGCCAGCAGATCGAGCCCAAGCCGCTGCGCATCGAGCAGCGCGACGTAGCCGCGAATCACGCCGCTCTCCTCCAGCCGCCGAATCCGCCGCAGACACGGGCTCGGCGACAGGTTCACACGCTCGGCGATCTCCTGATTCGACAGCCGTCCGTTCTCCTGCAGGATGGCCAGAATGCGCCGGTCGATGGCGTCCATCTCGATATTAGACATTTTCTGCCTTCCATTTCTCTAATTGCGCTACAAAATAGCGCCAGCCTATCGACGCGCGATTAAGTTCGCAAGTTTTCTCTGCCATCACGCCTTTACACTTGCGTGATCCTGGTTGCGCTCAACCCCCACCTTCCCCACTCGCATAACGCGCCGCGCACCTCAGGCATCAGGAGACAGACATGCAGGTTCCAACTTGGGACAACCCCGTCGGCACCGACGGTTTCGAGTTCATCGAATACACCGCTCCGGATCCGGTTGCGCTCGGCAAACTGTTCGAGCAGATGGGCTTCACCGCCGTCGCCCGGCATCGTCATAAGAACGTGACGCTGTATCGCCAGGGCGAGATCAACTTCATCGTCAACGGCGAGAAGGACTCGTTCGCGCAGCGCTTCACGCGGCTGCACGGCCCGTCGATCTGCGCGATTGCGTTCCGCGTGCAGGACGCCGCGAAGGCCTATCAGCAAGCGCTCGAAAAAGGCGCCTGGGGCTTCGACAACAAGACGGGCCCGATGGAATTGAACATTCCGGCGATCAAGGGCATCGGCGATTCGCTGATCTATTTCGTCGACCGTTGGCGCGGCAAGAACGGCGCGGAGCCGAACAGCATCGGCAACATCGATATCTACGATGTCGACTTCGAACCGATTGCAGGCGCGAACCCGAATCCGGTCGGCCACGGCCTCACCTATATCGATCACCTGACGCACAACGTCCATCGCGGCCGCATGCAGGAATGGGCCGAGTTCTACGAGCAGCTGTTCAATTTCCGCGAAGTGCGGTACTTCGATATCGAAGGCAAGGTGACCGGCGTGAAGTCGAAGGCGATGACCTCGCCGTGCGGCAAGATCCGTATTCCGATCAACGAGGAAGGTTCGGAAACCGCCGGCCAGATTCAGGAATACCTGGACGCGTATCGCGGCGAAGGCATCCAGCACATCGCGCTCGGCAGCAACGACATCTACACGACGGTGGACGGCCTGCGCGCGTCGAACATTTCGCTGCTCGACACGATCGACACGTACTACGAGTTGGTGAACCGCCGCGTGCCGAACCACGGCGAACCGCTCGACGAGCTGCGCAAACGCAAGATCCTGATCGACGGCGCGCCGGACGATCTGCTGCTGCAGATCTTCACCGAAAACCAGATCGGCCCGATCTTCTTCGAGATCATTCAACGCAAGGGCAATCAGGGCTTCGGCGAAGGCAACTTCAAGGCGCTGTTCGAATCGATCGAACTGGATCAGATTCGCCGCGGCGTCGTGCAGGACAAGGCTTGACGGTTTAATGGCCTGACCGGCGTGGCGCGACGCACAATGCCGAGCGCCGCCACAAAAAGAAAGGGCGAGGATCCTGCGATCCTCGCCCTTTTTGCATTCACCGTGGTCTTATATACGACGACGGTGGGTTATCAATCGACACATCGCCGAAGCGCTGCATCACGAATTCTGTTCTTCCTCGTCGTCGGACTTCGTGGATCGCGTGACGCGCTCCATGGCGATGCTCGCCGGCGCCACTTGCGCCGTGCGGGTCACCGCATTCGACAACGCCCCCGCGCTGCCCGTGCTCGAACGCACCGGTGCGCTCATGGCGAAAAAGGCGGCCGAAACCATCAGGAAGGTCTGGATGTTTCTCGTGTTCATGCGTACTCCTTTTATCACTGCCCTGCTGTCGTGAAGCTCCACCGAATGCGGAGCGTTGCGCTGACATCGCTCGCAGGTGGGGTGTTAGACAGGATTTTCAACTCCGGTTCCGCGAATTTGTAGTTCTTACAGCTTGTTACAGGATCGATGCCAGATGGATGCCAAACATTGCCCGATTGCGGTGACGTTCAGCACAAGCGTGCGCTAAATGCCTTGCAGCGCAGCATTTTTTGCGCGCTGCGGCGGGTTTTCACCAGTGCTACCATCACTTAAAACAGGTCAATATGGCGGCCCCGGGCACACGCATTCAAAAGATGCCGAGGCCCAAAAAAGTTTTGGTGATCCCAAACTGGTTGGAGGAGTACACATAATGAATGCCCCGCTAGACGCAGGTCAGCGAGCCTCGCTCGAAGCTGCCTTGTCTTCCGTCACGCTCGACGACAAATACACGCTAGAACGCGGCCGTGCGTACATGAGCGGCATCCAGGCGCTGGTCCGCCTGCCGATGTTGCAGCAGGAACGCGACCGCGCCGCTGGACTCAATACCGCCGGTTTCATCTCCGGCTACCGGGGATCGCCGCTCGGCGGACTCGACCAATCGTTGTGGAAGGCAAAGAAGCATCTTGCCGCGCACCAGGTCGTATTCCAGCCCGGCGTCAACGAAGACCTCGCGGCCACCGCCGTCTGGGGCTCGCAGCAGGTCAATCTGTATCCCAGCGCCAAATACGACGGCGTGTTCTCCATGTGGTACGGCAAGGGCCCCGGCGTCGACCGTTCCGGCGACGTCTTCAAGCACGGCAATTCGGCCGGCTCCGCCCAGCACGGCGGCGTCCTCGTGCTGGCCGGCGACGACCACGCCGCCAAATCCTCCACGCTCGCGCACCAGTCCGAACACATCTTCAAGGCTTGCGGCCTGCCGGTGCTGTTTCCGTCGAACGTGCAGGAATATCTCGACTTCGGCCTGCACGGCTGGGCGATGAGCCGCTACTCCGGCCTATGGGTCGCGATGAAGTGCGTGACCGACGTGGTCGAATCGTCTGCGTCGGTCGATATCGATCCGCACCGCACCAAAATCATCCTGCCGGAAGACTTCGCGATGCCCGCGGGCGGCCTGAACATCCGCTGGCCGGATGCGCCGCTGGTGCAGGAAGCCCGGCTGCTCGACTACAAGTGGTACGCGGCGCTCGCCTATGTGCGCGCGAACAAACTGGACCGCGTCGAAATCGATTCGCCGCACGCGCGCTTCGGCATCATGACCGGCGGCAAGGCGTATCTCGACGTGCGTCAGGCGCTGACCGACCTCGGTCTCGACGACGAAACCTGCTCGCGCATCGGCATCCGTCTGTACAAGGTCGGCTGCGTGTGGCCGCTGGAAGCGCAAGGCGCGCATGCGTTCGCCAAAGGTCTGGAAGAAATTCTGGTGGTCGAGGAAAAGCGCCAGATCCTCGAATACGCGATCAAGGAAGAGCTGTACAACTGGCCCGACGCGCAGCGTCCGCGCGTGTTCGGCAAGTTCGACGAGAAAGACGGCGCCGGCGGCGAATGGTCGGTGCCGATGGGCAACTGGCTGCTACCCGCGCATTACGAACTCTCGCCGGCGATCATCGCCAAGGCGATCGCCACGCGCCTGGACAAATTCGATCTGCCGTCCGACGTGCGCGCGCGCATCGCGGCGCGTATCGCCGTGATCGAAGCGAAGGAAAAGGCGCTGGCCCGTCCGCGCGTCGAAGCCGAGCGCAAGCCGTGGTTCTGCTCGGGCTGCCCGCACAACACGTCGACGAACGTGCCGGAAGGCTCGCGCGCGATGGCCGGCATCGGCTGCCACTACATGACGGTGTGGATGGACCGCGGCACCAGCACCTTCAGCCAGATGGGCGGCGAAGGCGTGGCGTGGGTCGGCCAGGCGCCGTTCAGCAACGACCAGCACGTGTTCGCCAATCTCGGCGACGGCACCTACTTCCACTCGGGGCTGCTGGCGATTCGCGCGTCGATCGCGGCGAAGGTGAACATCACCTACAAGATCCTCTACAACGACGCGGTCGCGATGACCGGCGGCCAACCGGTCGACGGCGTGCTGACCGTGCCGCAGATCACGCATCAACTGGCCGCCGAAGGCGCGACCAAGATCGTCATCGTCACCGACGAGCCGGAGAAATATTCGGCGAACGTGGGCCTCGCGCCCGGCATCGACATTCATCACCGAGACAAGCTCGACGAGATTCAGCGGCAGTTGCGCGAAGTGTCGGGCACCACGATCCTGATCTACGACCAGACCTGCGCAACCGAAAAGCGCCGTCGCCGCAAACGCGGCACGTATCCGGATCCGGCGCGTCGCGTGGTGATCAACGACGCGGTCTGCGAAGGCTGCGGCGATTGCTCGGTCAAGTCGAACTGCCTGTCCGTCGAACCGCTCGATACCGAATTCGGCACCAAGCGGCAAATCAACCAGTCCACCTGCAACAAGGACTTTTCGTGCGTGAACGGCTTCTGCCCGAGCTTCGTGTCGGTGGAAGGCGGTCAGCTGCGTAAGCCGAAGGCCGCCTCGGGCGCCGCCGGCGACACGCTGCCGCCGGTGCCGGAGCCCGAACTGCCGTCCATGGAGCGTCCGTACGGCGTGCTGGTGACGGGCGTCGGCGGCACGGGCGTGGTGACGATCGGCGCACTGCTCGGCATGGCCGCGCATCTGGAGAACAAGGGCGTCACCGTGCTCGACGTCACCGGTCTCGCGCAGAAAGGCGGCGCCGTGATGAGCCATGTGCAGATCGCGAAGCAGCCGGCCGACATTCACGCAACCCGCATCGCGATGGGCGAAGCGAACCTCGTGATCGGCTGCGACGCGATCGTGACAGCCAGCGACGAATGCGTGTCGCGCATGCAGGTAGGCCGCACGCGCGTCGTGCTGAACAGCGCGCATACGCCGACCGCCGAGCTGATCAAGAACCCGAACTGGCGCTTCCCGGGCAGCAGCACGGAAGCCGACGTGCGCGCGGGCGCGGGCGACGACGGCGTGGATACCGTCGATGCCAACCACTTCGCGCTCGCGCTGCTCGGCGACGCGATCTACACGAACCCGTTCGTGCTCGGTTACGCATGGCAACGCGGCTGGGTGCCGCTCACGCATCAGTCGCTGATCCGCGCGATCGAACTGAACAACGTGCAGGTCGAGAAGAATCTGGCGGCCTTCGAATGGGGCCGCCGCGCCGCGCACGATCTGGCCGCGGTCCGCAAGCTCGTGCAGGCACAGGGCAACGGCGGCAAGGCGGAAACCGCGAGCAGCAAGATCATTTCGCTGCACACGCCCAAGGCGCTCGACACGCTGATCGACAAGCGCGCCGACTACCTGACGGCCTGGCAAAACGCGGCGTACGCGGAACGCTATCGCGCGCTGGTGGCGCAAGTGCGCACGGCCGAATCCGCGCTCGATTCGATCGACAGCCAGTTGCCGTTGACCGAAGCCGTCGCGAAAAATCTGCACAAGCTGATGGCGTACAAGGACGAGTACGAAGTCGCGCGTCTGTATAGCGATCCGGCGTTCATCGACAAGCTGAAGGCGAATTTCGAAGGCGACTGGAAACTGCACATTCACCTCGCGCCGCCGACCTTCTCGAAGAAGGACGCACACGGCCATCTGGTGAAGAAGAAGTACGGCCCGTGGGTATTCAGCGCGATGCACGTGCTGGCGAAGTTCAAGTTCCTGCGCGGCACGGCGTTCGACGTATTCGGCAAAACCGAGGAGCGTCGCACCGAGCGGGCGTTGATCGGCGAATACGAAGCGCTGGTGCGCGAGCTGATCGGCGGCCTGACGGTGCACAAACGTGAACTGGCGGTGGAACTGGCGAATCTGCCGGACGGTATCCGCGGCTACGGTCACGTGAAGGAAAACAACCTGAAGGGCGTGCGGATCAAGTGGAACGAGTTGCTGACACGCTGGCGCTCGCCGGATGCCGGCAAGACGCAGCACGCAGCCTGACCGGCGGCCTGATCCAGTTTCGGCGCCCGGCAAAAGGGCGCGTAGGTGCAGCAAATAAAAAGGCGGCGGTTCTCGCGAACCGCCGCCTTTTCTCATTCCAGCACGGAAATCACTTTACTGTGCGTTGACCCGCTTGCGCGCGTTGGCCGACGCCACTGCCGTCATGTTGATGATCCGGCGCACGGTCGCGGCCGGCGTCAGGATGTGCACCGGCTTTTCCGCGCCGAGCAGGAACGGACCGACCGTCACGCCTTCGCCGCCGATCATCTTCAGCAGGTTGTACGTGATGTTCGCCGCTTCCACGTTCGGCATGATCAGCAGGTTCGCCTCGCCGCTCAGCGTCGTGCCCGGGAACGCTGCCTTGCGCACCGCTTCCGACAACGCTGCGTCGCCGTGCATTTCACCGTCGATTTCCAGCGTCGGCGCACGTTCCGCGATCAGCTTGCGGGCCGCGGCCATGCGTTGCGACGACGACGACGGCGCGCTGCCGAAGTTCGAGTTCGACAGCAGCGCAACCTTCGGCGTGATGCCGAACTTCTCGATTTCGCGCGACGCCAGCATGGTCATGTCGGCGAGTTGCTCGGCGGTCGGCGTTTCGTTCACGTAGGTGTCGCAGATGAACAGATTGCGGCCCGGCAGCATCAGCAGATTCATCGCGGCGAAGTTCTGCACGTTGTCCGCCTTGCCCAGCACCCGCTCGATGAACTTCAGGTGCGTGTGGTACTGGCCGATCATCCCGCAGATCATGCCGTCCGCTTCGCCGAGGCTCACGAGGATCGCGCCGATCAGCGTGTTGAACTTGCGCATCGCGGCCTTCGCGACGTCCGGCGTCACGCCTTCGCGCGCGCCGAGTTCGTGATACGCCTGCCAGCACTGCTGATAGCGCGGATCGTCTTCCGGATCGACGATCTCGACGTCTTCGCCGCACTTGAGCTTCGAGCCCATTTTCTTCAGACGCATTTCGATCACCGACGGGCGGCCGACCAGAATCGGCTTGGCGATCTTTTCCAGCAGCACGAATTGCGCGGCGCGCAGCACGCGTTCGTCTTCACCTTCCGCGAAGACGATGCGTGCCGGTTCCGACTTCGCCGCCGCGAACACCGGACGCATCACCATGCCGGTGCGGTACACGGTGGTGCCGAGTTCTTCGCGATACGCGTCCATATCTTTGATCGGACGGGTGGCGACGCCCGAATCCATCGCCGCTTGCGCGACGGCCGGCGCGATCTTGATGATCAGGCGCGGGTCGAACGGCTTCGGAATCAGGTATTCCGGACCGAATTCGAGCGAGTGGCCTTCGTAGGCCTTCGCGACTTCGTCGCCCTGATCGGTTTCCTCGGCCAGCTCGGCGATCGCGCGCACGCACGCGAGCTTCATTTCTTCCGTGATCGTGGTCGCGCCGACATCCAGCGCGCCGCGGAAGATGAACGGGAAGCACAGCACGTTGTTGACCTGGTTCGGGTAGTCCGAACGGCCGGTCGCGATAATGCAGTCCGGGCGCACCTTCTTCGCGTCTTCCGGGCGGATTTCCGGCTCCGGATTCGCCAGCGCGAGAATCAGCGGCTGCGTACCCATCTCGGCGACCATCTCCGGCTTCAGCACGCCGGCGCTCGAACAGCCCAGAAACACGTCGGCGCCGCGAATCGCGTCGGCGAGCGTACGCGCTTCGGTGTTCGCCGCGTAACGTTCCTTCGACGGATCGAGGTTGCCGCGGCCTTCGTAGATCACGCCCTTGGAGTCCGTGACGAGCACGTTCTTCTTCGACAGGCCGAGGTTCACCAGCAGGTCCAGACAGGCGATCGCCGCGGCGCCCGCGCCCGAACACACCAGCTTCACTTCGTCGAGCTTCTTGCCGACCACTTTCAGGCCGTTCAGGATCGCCGCCGACGCGATGATCGCCGTACCGTGCTGATCGTCGTGGAAAACCGGAATCTTCATGCGCTCACGCAGCTTCTTCTCGATATAGAAGCACTCGGGCGCCTTGATGTCTTCGAGGTTGATGCCGCCCAGCGTGGGTTCGAGCATGGCGATCGCTTCGACCAGCTTGTCCGGATCGGACTCGGACAGTTCGATGTCGAACACGTCGATGCCGGCGAACTTCTTGAACAGGCAACCCTTGCCTTCCATCACCGGCTTCGCGGCGAGCGGGCCGATGTTGCCGAGACCGAGCACCGCGGTGCCGTTCGTGATCACGCCGACCAGGTTGCCGCGCGAGGTGTACTTCTGCGCGTCCAGCGGCTCCTCGTAGATCGCCATGCAGGCCGCGGCGACGCCCGGCGAGTACGCGAGCGACAGGTCGAGCTGGTTCGACAGCGGCTTGGTGGGCGTGACCGAAATCTTGCCGGGTTTCGGATTCTGGTGGTAGGCGAGAGCGCTTTGCTTAAGTTGTTCGTCCATTTTTTGGCCTGCGAGACGTAAGTAATTGGGCCCGACACAATGCACCGCTGACGACGCTTCCATCTTTCGAATGGATGATCGATTGAGGCGGTTTACGCATGCGCCGGTTGGGCGCGGCGTCGAACCTCGGTGGAGGACGAAACGGTGCGGAGTGCTACGCGGGTCGGTTAGTGTACACCCCGAATGCGTCGATGCACTGACCGGTTAACGCGGCGCGCCATCGGCGGAACAATGGTGCAGCGCCGCATCCGGCGGGGGTTTGGCGGACGTGGAAGTGGATGACGGCAGTGTGTCGGGCGACGTTCGCGCTCAGTCGAGTTCGGCGCCGCGCCGCTCGGAGATCAGGCACAGCGTCGCGAAAATATCGAGCAGATAGATCGACGCCAGCACGGCCAGCGCGGCGCCGAACGAGTACCGCGCCGCCAGTGCGCCGACCGCGACCGGCCCGAAGCCGCCGACCGCCCGGCCGATGTTGAACAGCACGTTTTGCGCGGTTGCGCGCGCCTCGGTCGGATAAAGCTCCGAGATCAGCGCGCCGTATCCGCCGATCATCCCGTTGACGAACACGCCCATCGCCGCGCCGCCGATCAGTAGCGCGCCCGGCGTGCTCAGATGCGCGTAGACGAACACCATCGCCACGGCCCCGGCCTGATAGAACAGGAAGGTCGGCTTGCGGCCGAAGCGGTCGGCGGCGACGCCGAACAGCCAGATGCCGGCCGCCATGCCGAGCACCGTCACCGCCGTCCATACGCCGGACTTCGTCAGCGAATAGCCGAAGGTCCTGGACAGATAGCTCGGCAGCCAGATCATCAGCCCGTAGTAGCCGAAGTTTTGCACCGAACACAGAATCGCGACGCCGAGGCTCGCGCGCGTGGTGCGCGCGTCGGCGACCAGCAGTTTCAGCGGCAGCTTGCGCGCGCCGCGTGCCGCGCGTTCGGTGAAGAGCGCCGGCTCCTCGACGCGGCGTCGCACGAAGAACGACACGACCGCCGGCAACAAGCCAAGCGCGAACATGCCGCGCCAGCCGATCACCGGCAACAGCAGCGGCGTGAGCAGCGCGGCGGCCAGCACGCCGAGCTGCCATCCCAGCCCAACGTACGACGACACCCGCGCGCGCTGCGCCGCCGGCCACGCCTCGGCGACCAGCGTCATGCCGATACCGAATTCGCCGCCCAGTCCGATTCCCGCGATGGTGCGGTAAGTCAGGAGATCGGCATAGCCTTGCGCAAGCGCGCACAGACCGGTGAAGACCGCGAAGATCAGGATCGTCCACGTCAGCATCCGCACGCGGCCGAAGTAATCGCTCAACACACCGAAGATCAGACCGCCCGCGACCGCGCCGATCAGCGTCCAGGTCACCAGCGAGCCCGCCTGCGCCGAATTCAGATGCAGATCGGCGGCGATCGCCGGCAGCATGAAACCGAGTATCAGCAGATCGAAGCCGTCCATCGCATAGCCGAGCACCGCGGCGAGCAAGGCGCGGCCGGCGTGGCCGGGCCGGATGGAAGCGCGGGTGTCGGTGGGGGAAGTGGCGGCGGTCATCGAAAGCATTCCGTAGGCGAAGAACGGCACAGGCGGCGGCCGTTGGGCAAATTCGCGAGAGTGTAAAGGCGCCCCTCGCGGCTCACAAGCAAACAGAAACACGGCCATTGCTGACGTGGGCAGGGTCGGGTGTCCTCGCGAAATCACCCGCCAGCGGCACCACCAAACTTGCCCGCGCCGTCGTCGACAGCATTCGCCCACTTGCGCGCTTATGGCCGCCATTCGGCGCCGCAGCGCACAAGAGCCTCCTGGAAAGGGGCTGTTTCGGGTAAAATGTCGGGCTACGCGCGCAGCAAAACCGGCCTGCCCTCCGCTCGCCGGCAGCGTATTCGCCTATCAAGGCGCCGTCGTCAGGCGGACATACTCCCCTTGCTGCGCCACCGGGCCCCGCGCCCGCTTCTCCCCCGCTCACTCCCAAGGATCCGCCCATGACAGGCTTCGATCGCCAGACGATCTCCGACACGACCGCCAAGATGCTGCTGGAAGTTCAGGCAGTGCACTTCAACGCGGAGAAACCGTACATCTTCACGTCCGGCTGGGCGAGCCCGGTTTATATCGACTGCCGCAAGCTGATCTCGTATCCGCGCGTGCGCCGCGGCCTGATGGAAATGGCTGAAACCACCATCCTGCGCGACGTCGGTTACGAGCAGATCGACGCGGTGGCCGGTGGCGAAACCGCCGGCATCCCGTTCGCGGCCTGGCTGTCCGACCGCCTGATGGTGCCGATGCAATACGTGCGCAAGAAGCCGAAGGGTTTCGGCCGTAACGCGCAGATCGAAGGTCTGCTGACCGAAGGCCAACGTGTGCTGCTGGTCGAAGACCTGACCACGGACAGCCGCAGCAAGATCAACTTCATCAACGCGCTGCGCACCGCCGGCGCCACGGTGAACCACTGCTTCGTGCTGTTTCACTACAACATCTTCAAGGAAAGCGTGTCGGTGCTGAAAGACATCGACGTCGATCTGCACGCGCTGGCCACGTGGTGGGACGTGCTGCGTGTCGCGAAGGACAACAAGTACTTCGATACGAAGACGCTCGACGAAGTGGAGAAGTTTCTGCATGCGCCGGCTGAATGGTCGGCCGCGCACGGCGGCGCTACCTCGACGCCGCAGTAAGCGATTCGGGAACCGCTTCAGCCGGCAACCGGTTGAAGCGCGAGCCACCTGAGCAGGCTCGAATCAAAAAGGGCTGCCTGTCTTGTCGACAGGCAGCCCTTTTTCTTGCCACGCGTTTTTCATTCAGCGCGCTTTCATTCGTCATGCGCGCCGCGCCGCCCGCGCGCCTACTCAGTCTTGCCGGAATCCTCGACCGAATTCGACGACAGATTCAGCAAGCCGTTGCTCTGCGCATACTGGAACAGTTCCGAATCGCGCTCGATGCCGAGCTTGCGCATGGCCGTGTTCTTCTGCGTGCTGATCGTCTTGATGCTGCGGTTCAACTGCTCCGAGATTTCCTTGATCGTCATGCCGGACACGAACAGGCGCACCACCTCCAGTTCGCGGCGCGACAGCATCACTTCGTCGGTCTTGCCGCCGGCATTCATTCGCAATGCATCGAGCGAAGCCTTGACCGACGGGCTCATGTATTCGAGCTTGCGGCTCACGTGCTGCACCGCCAACCCGATATGGCTCAGATCGTCCGACTTGTTGACGACCGAGGTCACGCCCAGTTCGCTGAGCCGCTTGAGCAGCGCAGCGTTCTCCAGCATCGTTAGCACGACGATGGGAAGGTTCGGGAAATTGCGGCGCAGGTAGCCGATCAACGGCAGCCCGTCGCCATACTGGCCGCCCGGCATCGCAAGGTCGGTGACGAGCACGTCGCACGGCACGGTTTGCAGCAGTTTGATCAATTCGGTGGACTGGCGTGCGCGCGCAACGACCTCCAGGCCGGGGAACTTGAGCAAAGCCTGTTCGGCGCCGAACAGAATTACCGGATGGTCATCGGCGATCACGACCCTGACAGGATCTTGCATGGCCCTCCCCTCGACGGCTAAAACTCTCTCAAGAACTTCTGACATATTTTTCTATTCTAGGAAACGCAAACGGATGGGAACGCGGTCCGTGGCACGCGCGGACGATTCTTCCGACTATAGCCGATTTCCCACCCGCAATTTCGGCGAGCGGCAAGAATGATGTATCGCAGAGCTAATGTTAGACACGATTCGACCTTGGGGCACAAAATAGGGACAATGATGACGGCGAGGATCATCGCCTCGTGCCCCCACAGGAGAACCGGCACATGCGCCTGCGTTGCCTGGTTGTTTCGCTTGTTTCGCCGCTCCGCCGCATGCCGCCGCCCGTCGGCGCGGCACTGGGATGGGTGTCGGGTTTGACGCTGGGTTTGATGTTATCGGCGGCGTTCAGCTCAAACGCGCGCGCCGAGAACCCGTTCACGCTCACCAGCGCCAGTTTTCACGCAGGCGCCACGGTGCAGGCCGCACAGGTTTTCAATCAGGACGACTGCAAAGGCGGCAACCGCTCGCCGCAATTGACGTGGCACGACGCGCCGCCCGGCACGCGCAGCTTCGCCGTGACGATGTTCGACGAGGACGCGCCCGGCCGCGGCTGGTGGCATTGGGCGGTTGCCGGCATCCCGGCGACGGTGCAGAGCCTGCCCGAGAACGCGAGCTTCTCGGGTTTCCTCAGCAAGCTCGGCGCGGTCGAGGCGCGCAACGATTTCGACGTCGACGGTTATGGCGGCCCGTGTCCGCCGCCGGGCAAACCGCATCGCTACATCGTCACCGTATATGCATTGAGCACTGCCGATCTGCGTCTCGCGCAGGGCCGCCCCGCGCTGATGTTCGATCACGAGATCAATACCGCCACGCTCGGCTTCGCGCGGATGGTGGTGAGCTACGGGCGTTGAGGTGAGTGTGAAGTTGAAGGCTGCGGCGACGCTGGGTGGCGGCTCACGCCTACGCCTGCATCTGCGGATACGGGCGAATCACCTCGTCGCCGCGTCCGATGGCCCGACCTTTGCATCGAAATTCCGCTCACACGGAATTTCTGTCATCCGCGCACGCTAACGTGCAGTCGAGTGCCCTGTCGTAGGCTGGCAAGCTGGCTGCCGCAAAATCGCACGCACCGTTGCCGTGCCTTTTCCGATCCTGTTTCCCTTTGCTGGAGAGCGTCATGTCGAAGATCGTCATCGTGTATCACAGCGGCTACGGCCACACGAAGAAGGCCGCCGAGGCGGTGCTGGCGGGCACCCTCGAAGCGGGCGCCGACGCGCGCCTGCTGCCGGTCGGTGAAATCGACGACGCGGGCTGGGCCGAACTCGCGGCCGCCGATGCGATCATCTTCGGCGCCCCGACCTACATGGGCGGCCCCTCCGCCGATTTCAAGAAATTCGCCGACGCGAGTTCGAAGCCGTGGTTCGGCCAGACCTGGAAGGACAAGATCGCCGCCGGCTTCACCAACTCGGCGACCATGAACGGCGACAAGTTCTCGACCATCCAGTACTTCGTCACGCTGGCGATGCAGCACAGCATGATCTGGGCGGGCACCGGCATGATGCCGTCGAACACCAAGGCGGCCACCCGCAACGACCTGAACTACGTGGGCGGCTTTACCGGGCTGCTGACGCAATCGCCGGCCGACGCATCGGCGGACGAAGCGCCACCGGCTGGCGACCTGGAAACCGCGCGGATGTTCGGCGCGCGCATCGCCGCCGTGACCGCGCGCTGGCTCGCGGGCGCGCCGCGCTAAGTACCCGACGCAACCGGCCGCCCGCCCGGGCGGCAACGCCCGCCTTCCCGCCGTCAACAGGTCACGCCGATGTCACGTTCGGCGCGCATCGTGTTTTTTCGCCCTGCTTTTTACCTGTTTCGCACGCCCGCGGCCGTCCGGTCTTAAAATAGCGTTCCGGCGCCGAGTCGCGCCCCGTTTCCAGCAAGCCAGTGAGATCGAGATGAGTACGAAAGTTTTTGTCGACGGACAGGAAGGCACGACCGGCCTGAAGATTTTTGAATACCTGTCGCAGCGCGCCGACGTGGAAATCCTGCGCATCGAGGAATCGAAGCGCAAGGACATCGACGAGCGTCGTCGTCTCATCAACGCGTCGGACGTGACCTTCCTGTGTCTGCCGGACGTCGCGTCGCGCGAATCCGCGTCGCTGGTCGACAACGATCGCACCGTGCTGCTCGACGCCAGCACCGCGTTCCGCACGTCCGCCGACTGGGCGTACGGCCTGCCCGAGCTGGCCCGCTCGCAGCGCGAACGTCTGCGCACCGCGAAGCGCATCGCCGTGCCGGGCTGCCACGCGTCGGCCTTCGTGCTGGCCATGCGTCCGCTCGTGGAAGCGGGCGTGGTAGGCGCCGATTTCGCCGCGCATGCGTATTCGATCACCGGCTACAGCGGCGGCGGCAAGAAAATGATTGCCGACTACGAAGCCGGCGGCAACGACAAGCTCAAGAGCCCGCGCTCCTATGCGCTCGGTCTGACGCACAAGCATCTGCCGGAAATGGCCGCACACACCGGCCTGAAGTCGGCGCCGGTCTTCACGCCGATCGTCGGCGATTTCTACAAGGGTCTGGCGGTCACCACATTCTTCTCGCCGGGCCAGCTGACCAAGAAGACGACGCCGCAGGACGTGCAGGCGCTGTTCGCCGAGTACTACGCGGGCGAGGCCTTCGTGCACGTCGCGCCGTTCGACGCGGAAGCGAACCTCGACGGTGGCTTCTTCGACGTGCAGGCGAACAACGACACCAACCGCGTCGACCTGTTCGTGTTCGGCAACGAGGAACGCTTCGTCACGGTCGCGCGACTGGATAACCTGGGCAAGGGCGCATCGGGCGCGGCGATCCAGTGTATGAATCTGGCCATCGGCGCGGACGAGGAAAGCGGTCTGAATCGCTAAACCCACATAACGGAAAACCACGCCGCTTCGTCGGCGTCGGGTCGCTCAAAAAGCCGGTCTGCATAGACCGGCTTTTTTGTTTTAAAAAAGATGCGCGCTGAATTCCACTTCGCGTCTTTAATCAGTAGTAGCCCGTATTACTTAAAAAATCAAAATCGGACTACCGCGCTTCAGCCGGTAATTCATTCCTCAAAATGACTCGCGCCGCATAGTTTTCCGCCTAGGGAAATTACGGTCTTTTGCGCGAACGATCGTTCGAAGATGATAGAGCCATTTTGCTGAAACGCCTGCCTGGTAAGGCGCGTGCGGCGCGGCGCCATAGCCGTCATCCATCATGAATTTATTTTTTGTTTAAAAGGGCTGGCAGCGTCCACGCTGTCTGCACCTGGCAAACACTGCGCTGTTTGAATCGACCTTTTTAGACGCCTCATTCAATTGACAGGCATTAAGCGCGCAGCGAAATTAGTTCGCACAATTACATGAAGGGAGACAGCAGCATGGCGCACGCCATTACAAAAGGCCTGGCGCTGGCTCTTGCCACGGCCCCATTGCTCATTGCATGTGGCGGCGGCAAGGCCAGCGATCCAGGCGCAGTTAACGCGCCGCAGTGCTCGGGCGCGAGTTGTGGCGTGCAAGGTCCGCCGGCGAGCGGGTCGACCGCGGCGCTGTGTCCCGCGACGGCCGACATCGGCAACACGACGTTCCTCGGCGGCGCCGGCAGCGGCGAAGTCGTGCAGTTGAACATCAACGCGACGGCGATGACGTACACGCTCAAGTGGCTCGAGTCGCCGATCCCGCTCACCAGCGCCAGCGTCTCCCTCACGCGTAAAGGCACGCAGATCACCGGTGCGGTCATTCACCCGCCGACCGGCGCGCTGCCCACCGCCGAACAGATCCGCTGCGCGTTCATTCTCGGCGCGGGCACCGGCACCGCGTCCGACGGTTCGACCTACACCACGCCCGATTTCGTCAACAACCCGAATCCGCCGATGATCCTCGTCGGCCAGGGCGTCGCGGGCGGCGGCATTCCCGGCGCGACCGTGCAGTACGCGGGGATTCTCGGCATCGGCGCCGTCAACAAGCGGCACTTCGACTTCTATCCGTTCCTCGGTTTCGCCAGCACGACGACCGACATCACCAAACTGCCGGGCACCTATAACGGCCTGCTCTATCACCTGTCGCCGACCGCGAACTACGAGACCGTCGCGACCAACTCCGTCGAAACCTTCGACGCCAGCGGCAACTGCACGTCGCCGAGCGCGTCCGGCTGCCTGTCGACGGGCAACGCGCTGACGCTGAACAGCAACGGCTACTTCGACAGCATCAACCCGCCGCAGATCGTGCCGAGCGGCGGCAATCCGGCGCCGCTGCGGACCGGCAACTACGGCACCGCGCACATGATCCTCGGCCAGATCAACGGCGCCACGGTTCCGCTCGTCGTGCGCACCGGCTTTGTCGACACGAGCAACCTGCTCAACCTCAAGGTCGACGACGAATCCGGCATCGCGATGCTCGCGGCGGCCACGCCGCTTGCGTCGGGCGGCTTCGACGGCGGCTACGTCGGCGCGGATTCGAACTTCAAATACACCGCGACCTTGATCCAGGGCGGCGTCGGCACGTTCATCAATCCGAGCACGTCGGGAGCGGAAAGCGGCTTCGGCCTCGGCTACGGATTGCCAAGCCCCGGACTCGTCGGCGTGCAGGACACCAACGGCAAGACCGGCTTCGCGATCGCGTCGGGCGGCCTCTATGCCATCGCGATCCAGGGTGTCGAGAACGGCGGCATCACGTCGACGTCGGCCAATTCGGATACGCCGAGCACGCCTTATTTCGGCATCGGCGCGCAGATCAGCAAATAGACACGCAACACGCTGAGCAAGATAGGCATGGCAGTTCGCGGTATGCAGCACCACTAAAGCAAAAGGTGGCCGGTCTGGGAGCCGGCCACACACAACGAGAAAATACTGGAGGCGGTATGCAATGGAAATTCCTTTCGGTGCTCGCTCTTGCAGCACCGTTGCTGGGGGCATGCGGTGGCGGTAGCGGGGGCGACGGGCCGGTCACCGAAGTGCGTCTGTGTCCGTCATCGCTCGACTACACGACCACCTTCACGGGCGGCGGCGGCGACGGAGAACTGGTCAAGCTGAATCTCGACACGACGAAGATGACGTGGCAGATCACCTACGTCGAATCGCCGATTCCGGCCGCCACCGGCACGGTCATGCCGACGCGCGCCGGTCAGACCGTCAACGGCACGCTGACTCAGGAAACCTTGCTGCCGACCAACAAGCTCAATCAGTGCGCGTTCCGGCTGAACGGCGCGAGCCTCGATCCGAGCCGGCCCGCGCGGATTTTCGTCGGCGAAGGTGTGGCAGGCGGCACGATCCCGGGCGCGGAGATTTCGTTCGCGGGGGTGCTCGGCGTCGGCGCGGTGCCGGACACGACGTTCCCGTACTACCCGTTCATCGGTTTCTCGTCGATCGAAACGAATATCGCGAACGTGGCGGGCACCTATAACCAGCTCGGTTATCACCAGGTGCCGTCGCAGAAATTCCTGCCGGTCGCGGTCGACTCAAAGATCACGATCAACGCGGACGGCACGTGGACCGAGTGCGACAACTCCGGCGTGAATGCCGGCAAGTGCCAGCAGCCCGGCAGCAACTTCGCGCAGTCGGCAGACGGCAGCGGCGCATTCCAGACCAACAACTTCCAGGGTCAAGCGACGCCGACGCTGGCGACGACCCCGGAAGCGCGCGGCTACATGATCGTCGGCAAGCTGCGTGGCCAGTTGGTCCCGATCCTCGTGCGCACCGGCGCGGCGAACTCGTCGGTCACCACGCCGGTCAACGGCGCGCTGGGACCGTACGCGGACGACGAGTCGGGCATCTCGATTCTGTCGCCGCAAAGCTCGGTGACGGTGAACTCGCAAAACGGGGAATACATCGGCGTGGATAGCCAGTTCGACTATCGCACCACCGCGCTCGAAGGCACGCAAGCCACGCTGCTCGATCCGTTCAACGCGTCGCAGGCATCGCTCGCGACCGCGCTGAATCTGAACTTCACGCAGACCGTGCCCGGCGTGGTCACGACGACGCAAGTCGGCGCGACGACCGGCTCGACGCCGACCGGCAAGATGATCTTCACGGGTGGCGTGTTCGGCTACCTCGATATGACCAACGCGGCCTCGCCGTACTTCACGGTGGGCGCCTTCGTCCAGTAATGGACGCCGCCCGCGCCGCCAACCCGCAACGAGGCGTTCGCGCCCCGGCTGCCGCGCGGAGTATCCGCGCCGCGGCCGGCGTCTACCGACTATCCCGCGCAACCGCCGGCTCGCGAAGCCGCAGCCGGACGCTGCGCGCGATAGCCGCGACGAGCGCCCGAGGAGAGACAACATGAAAAAACTCTGTTTCGCGTTACTGACCGCCTGCCTGTCCGCCAGCGCCTTCGCCCAGCACGCGGGCGACAACGTCGCCGTGCTCGGCTGGTTTCACGTGATGCCGCAGGATTCGAGCACGCCGCTCACCACCAACGTCGCGCCGACGCCGATCAACACGCCGCTGCGTCTGCCGAATTCGTTCACGTCGGCGGGCACCGGTCTGTCGACGAACAACGCCGATACGGTCGGCCTCGTGTTCAGCCATTACCTGACCGACCACATCGCGGTGACGACGGTGGCGGGCGTGCCGCCGGTGTTCAAGATCTACGGTCACGGCACGATCCAGCCGCCCGGACCGGCGGGCGCGCTCGGTCAGCAAAATCTGGGCGATCCGCAGGCCAATCCGATCGTGAAGAGCGTGCGTCAGTGGAGCCCGGCGCTGCTGTTCCAGTACTACTTCAACGAGCCGACCGCCAAGTTCCGGCCATTCGTCGGTATCGGCGTGTCGTATAACTGGTTCTCCGACGTTCAGCTAAGCCCGAATTTCGTGTCGTCGACGCAGAACAACCTCGGTGCCATTCTGGCCGCGGGCGCCGGCAAGCCGGGCCAGACGACGGTGTCGGCCAAGGCGTCGTCGTCGTGGCAGCCGGTGTTCAACGCAGGTCTCGCGTACAACATCACGGATCACTGGGGTCTGGTGGCATCGGTCACGTATATCCCGCTGAAGACCACGTCGTCGGTGATCATCAAGGCGGCGGACGGCACGGAACTCGGCGTCTCCAAGGCCGAGCTGAAGGCCGATCCGATCATTTCGTTCCTGGCGGTGTCGTACAAGTTCTAGGCGCTTGCCGCTTCGAACCCGCTTGCCTGGCTCTGGGCCGCAACAATGCGCGGCCCTCACGCGACAAAGCCGGCGCTCCTTTCGGGGCAGCCGGCTTTGTCGTTTCTGCGTGACCCAAGGTCACTTCGCACGTGGCAAAGTCTTCGGGAAATTCAGGGCAAAAAAAAGCCCGCCTAGTTTGGCGGGCTGAATCCATATCAGAGGAGACATGGAGGAGACAAGACGGACTATAGCAAATGGTTTGGTGCGGCGCAACATTCAAATTAGGGATGACCCTTTATGTTGTTTTTTAGCAACGATTTTCTTGATTTCAGATAGATCGCATTGACGCCGCCGGGCCATCAGCGACGTGGCGCAGCATTTAATGCCGCACCAGCGCCATCATCGCGCCGAATCCGACGAACACGCCGCCCGTCAGCCGGTTGAACATTTTCGCGACGCTCCGGCTCTTCAACTTCGTGCCGATGCGCGTGCCGAATCCCGCGTAGACCAGATACCAGCTCACCTCGATCACCGCGAAGGTCGCGACCAGCACGCCGAACTGCGGCAGCTTGGGCTGCGCGGCATCGATAAATTGCGGCAGCAGCGCCGCCGCGAACAGGATCGCCTTCGGGTTGCTGCCGGCGACGAGGAAGCCGTTGCGGAACAGCGCGACGCGCGAGCGCGCGGGTTTGGCGGCCAGGACGTCGGCTTCGCCGGCGGCGGCTTCATCCGCCGGCGCGCGCCACGCCTTGACGCCGAGATAGACCAGGTACGCGGCACCGGTCAGACGCAACGCGTTGAACATCGCGGGCCACGCGGCGAGCACCACGCCGAGTCCCGCCGCCGACACCGCCAGCATCAGCACGAGCGCCGACAGGCAGCCGGCCATCGTCGCGCTGGAACGGCGTAGTCCGTGCTGGGCGCCGTGCGTCATCACGAGCAGCATGTTCGGACCGGGGATCGCGGAAACGACGAAAACAGTGGCGACGAACAGCCACCAGGTATGCAGAGTCATCGGGAAAGCGGCATGAAGGAATGGGCGGACATTATGCCCGCCCGTGCCATTTCGCGAGTTCGACCGCCTCTCCTAGCGTCCCGCGCGGCGTGCCGCCACCTGCCCCAGCACCGCGAAATCCTTCTCCCCGTCGCCGTGGGCAACCGCTTCGAGCAGGCTGTCACGTACCACGCTGGCGATCGGCAACGGCGTGGTCACCGCGTCGGCGGCGGCGAGCGCGAGGCGGATGTCCTTCAGGCCGAGACGGGCCTTGAACATCGCGGGTTCGTATTGCTGCTCGGCGATCATCTTGCCGTAACCCGCGTAGACCGGACCCGGCAGCGGGCCGCTCGTGATCACGTCGAGGAAGTCCTGCATCGCGACGCCATGGCCGGTCACCAGCGTGGCAGCCTCGCCGAGCGCTTCGACGGCTGCGCCGAGCATGAAGTTGGCGGCCAGCTTCATCACGTTGGCCTGCTGCGGCAGCGAACCGATGCGCCACGTCTTCTGCCCGATCGCGTCGAAAATCGGCTGCACGCGATCGATCGACTCCGCCGGACCGCCTGCGACGATCGTCAGCTTCGCCGCCGCGGCCACATCGGGCCGCCCCAGCACCGGCGCGGCGACGTAGTGAATGCCGCGCGACGCATGGGCCGTCGCCAGCTCCTCGGCGAGCGCCACCGAAATCGTCGCCATGTTCACGTGAATCAGACCGCGCGACGCGTGCTCCAGCAGCGACGCGGTGATCACTTCGCGCAATGCGGTGTCGTCGGCGAGCATCGAGAACACGGCATCGCCGGCAAACGCTTCGGCCGGTGTCGCGACGATTCGCGCGCCCGCTTCGGCGAGCGGCTGCGCGCGCTCCGGCGAACGGTTCCACACCCGCACCTGGTGCCCGGCTTTCAACATGTTTGCAACCATCGCGGCGCCCATCTCGCCGAGACCGATAAAACCGATGTCCATCTCTTGCTCCGTCTTCTAAAGAACTGGAAGTAAAGCACACTCATGCGACACCCGCAGGACAGCGCGCAGTCAAACGCGGTGCGATACTGCGTGCATGGTCACCGCGACTTTCCGTTTCTACGAGGAACTGAACGACTTTCTCGCCCGGCCGCTGCGCCGGCGCGCGTTCGATTACGCCTGCGCGCAAGGCGCCACCGCCAAGCACATGATCGAAGTTCTCGGCGTACCGCATACCGAGGTCGAGCTGATCCTGGTGAACGGCGAATCGGTCGGTTTCAATCACCCGTTGTCGGACGGCGACCGCGTGGCCGTCTATCCGAAGTTTGAAGCGCTCGACATCCAGCCGCTGCTGCGCGTGCGCGAGCGACCGTTGCGCGTGATGCGCTTCATCGCCGATGCGCATCTCGGTGGCCTCGCGCCGCTGCTTCGGCTGGCCGGCTTCGACACGCTCTACGACAACCACTACCCGGACGCCGACATCGAAGCGCTCGCCGCCGCGCAGCAGCGCGTCGTCCTGACGCGCGATCGCGAGCTATTGAAACGCCGCAACATCACGCACGGCTGCTACGTACGCACGCTCAAGCCGCGCGAGCAATTGCGCGAAGTGTTCGAGCGGCTCGATCTGGCCGGCAGCGCGAAGCCGTTCCGCCTATGCCTGATGTGCAACGCGCCGCTGCGGCGCATTGCGAAGGAAGAAGTCGGCAGCCGTGCGCCGGACGGCGTGCTGCAGCGGCACTCGCAATTCGTCACCTGCGACGTCTGCCTGCGCGTGTTCTGGGAAGGCACGCATTGGCAACGCATGCGCGCGCTGATGGACAGCATGGCTGCCACACCGGACGGCGCCGGGTGAATCTCGACGGCGCGATGCGTACAATGCGGGATTACCTATCCGGCAGAGGCTTTTCCCATGGCAATGAAAAAAACCGACCTTGAAAAGAACAAGGCACTGAAGTTGAACAACGCAATGAAGCTGTCCACCGCCGATCGCTTCGGCAAAGCGGCCGCGGCCGAACCGAAGCTCGATCGCCGCGAACAGCGCAAGCTCGATCAGGCGCAAGGCCTGGTGGCATTCGCGTGCAAGCTGAATAGCGAACTGGTCGACGAATTGAAGACGCGCGCCGCCACGCATCCCGACGGCATGACCGGCTTGCTGAATGAAGTCGTCAAGCGCGGCCTGGCGGGCTGAGCGTCGACGGTATATCGACCCGGGCGCCAACGCACCGGCGATAAAGCGCCGTGAAATCCGGCGCGGCATGCAACGCTAAACGCAGCACAAAACGCAGCACAAAACGCGACACAGAATGCAAAAAGGCCAGAGCTGATGCTCTGGCCTTTTTGCTGGCAACGCCTGATCCGAACGCTTGCGACGCACTCGCCTGACGGCGCACTGCACGCAACGCGCATTCGGCTCGCCCGACGAATCGGGCCGACGCTTAGTTTTGCGTGCCCTTGTCGTTCGTGCCTGCCGCCGAAGCTGCAGCAGCAACCGGAGCGCGCTTGCCGTGCGACTTCAGCTTCTTCACGTGATGCTTCTTCGGCGTGCTAGCTGCTGCAGCCGGTGCCGCTGCGTCCGATGCTTGTGCGAAAGCTTGAACGGAAACCAGCGCGATCGATGCTGCTGCGAGCGAGACGATAACTTTTTTCATGTGTTGTTCCCCAAACCTGGACGACTGAGTCAATGTGAATGAAATAGTTGCACGGTGAAGCAGTCAGCGCTCGGGGCGCCTTCCCGCTCCCCGCGGGAGAGTATTACGCAGTGTAGGCGGTTTGTCATGCCCAAAACTCGATATGTATTTTCCGGGAGACAGCCGCCTTTCGGTACGCTTTCACTCGTTAAGCATCCCATACCAGGGGGATTACTGATTAACCCTTAAACGAGGTTGCGCAACAGGCTCGCGGTCTCCTGCAAGGTCGGCAAAACCCGGTGCAGCGCGGCGTTCGCCGACTCCTGACCGATCGGCATGCTGACGCTGATGGCAGCCACCACCGCGCCATGCCGGTCGCGCAACGGCACCGCCACGCCGCGCACGCCGAGTTCGAGTTGCTGGTCGGTGACGACGTAGCCGTTGCGGCGAATTTCGCCGAGTACTTCACGCAGACGCTCGACCGTCGAATAGGTATGCGGCGTGAACACCTTGATCGGATACGTAGCCAGCCATTGTTCGATGTTTTCCGGCGCCTGGAATGCCAGCAGCACCAGCCCCGCCGACGACAACGGCGCCGGCGCGCGCGAGCCGAGCACGAAGCCGACCGCCATCGCCCGATTCACGCCGTTGCGTGCGACGTACACCACGTCGTGTTCGTCGAGGATCGCGACCAGCGCGGTTTCCTGCACGGTCGCGGTGATGCGTTGAAGGAACGGCTGCACGGTACGCGGCAGACGCGCCGAATCCAGATACGACTGGCCGAGCCGCAGCACGCGCGGCGCGAGCCAGAACAGCTTGCCGTCGGTATCCACGTAGCCGAGTTCGCGCAGCGTGAGCAGATAGCGGCGCGCCGCCGTGCGCGATAGATGTGCGCGGCCGGCCACCATGGTCGGCGTCATGCGCGCGTGTTCTTCGTCGAATGCTTCGATGATGGCCAGCGCTTTCGCGGCGCCGGCGATCCAGTCTTTCTCGTCCATTGCGTTTGCCTGAAATGCGGTCGGCCTGCCGGTTCGCGTCGTTCGTGTGATGGGCGCCATGGACGTCGTTGGCGTCGTCCCGGCGATGGCCGTTGCCGGATTATCACGCGAGTCGGCGGCTATCGTGGGGACGGTGGCGGCGGCCGCGACATCGGAGCCGGTCAGCGGGAAAGCAGTCATTGGAGCGTCGAATCGTGTCGTCATTTGAAATCCCAGCGCATCTGTTCGACGATCCCCACGCCGCGCGAGGTCCGCACGCATTCGCTGAGATAGTCGGTGAACGGTAGTGGCTCGAAGCCGATTTCCTTACGCAGGCGGCGGTTGTCGAACGCGTAGTCCAGTTCCGCGAAACCGGCGTAGCGGCGCAGCGCATGTTCGATCAACCGGCCGCTGCCGCTGCGGTCGCGGCCCACCACGTCGCGGGCGATCGCGCCGAAATCGCGCACGCGGCACATCGAATAGCGGCGGCCGGAGGTGCCGGTCGCCTCGTCCATCGCGCCGATGATCTGGCCGATGGTCGGCGCTTCCGTGCCGGCCGACACGTGGTACGTATCGAACGCCAGCGTCGGCTTCACCGCCAGCAACGCGATGGCGCGCGCGCAGTCGTCGGCGGATACCACGTCGAGCCGGTTCATCGCGCGCGCGGTGAAGCGACGTGCGCCGTGCACCACGCGAAACACCCAGAACAGACTCGCCGACGGCAGGGTGCCGAGCACCGTGTGCCCCACCACGATCGATGGCCGCACGACCACCAGCGGCAAGCGCGGATAGGTGACGCGCAACAGCCGCTCGACCTCGCGTTTGCTGCGCGTGTACGGCACGATGTGCTGCGATTCGCCGTAGCCGAACGGCGACTCCTGGACATTGGCGCCGCATTGCGTGCCGCACGCCATCGCGGTGCTCACGTGCAGAAAACGCCGCAAGCTCCGGCTGCCCGAGAAGCGCGACGCGAAGCGCAAGGTGTCGCGCACATTCGTGTCGGCCATGTCGGGCTGCGTCGGGAGCGACGCCTGCGCCGCGCAATTGATCACGTGCGAGATTTCAGCGAGTCGCGCCTCGTCGGCCTCCGGCAGCTCGCCGCCCAATTCGCCGACCATCACGTTACTTTCGCCGATGCGCAGCGCGCGGCTATGCGGCAGACCGCAGCGCACCGCCGACACACGCAAGCGCGCCAGCGCATCCGCGACGCTCGCCCCGCGCACGAGGCACACCAACCGGTCGAGGAGCCCGGCATTGATCAACGTCACCAGCAGATTGCCGCCGATAAACCCCGTCGCCCCGGTGAGCAGCACACGGTCGACGCCCGGCGCTTCGCCGCGCACCGGCGCGACGAGGCTGTCCTGCCACGCGTTGGACAAAGGGGTGTGCCATGCAAACATCGCGAGCTCCTTGACGGGAGGCCGGATCGGCGCGCCGCGCTGCGGCACGATCGGATCTTCGGTATGGGACGGAACTCCGCAGTCTAGGGACGCCATCTCGTGGCGTCTGTTTTGAAGTTGAGAGAATCTGTGCAGGTTTGTATCGAAGTGTTGAAATGTGTCGGCGTGCGGACACCGCAGACCCGTTTTCACGCGCGCGGATAGAATCAGCGCTTGCCGCCGCACTCCACGCGCGTGCCGCGTTGACTCCGGCCGCTGTCGTTGCAGCCACAACCATTCGCCCACCCTGCCTTGAAGCCCGACACCCGCCAACATCTCCGCGCCAATCTGCTGATGCTGATCGCCGCGATCATCTGGGGCTCCGCGTTCGTCGCCCAGCGACTGAGTCTCGATGCGATAGGTCCGTTTCTGTTCACCGGTTTGCGCTTTCTGCTCGGCGCGCTGGTCGTGCTGGTCCTGATCGTATGCGTACGACGTCCCGCGCTGGCCGAACTGACGCGGCGCGAACCCGGCGGCGCTCGTGAGTTGCTGGGCGCCGGCGCGCTGCTCGGGCTGGTGGTCGCCGGGTCGATCTCGTTGCAACAGATCGGTCTGCAGTACACGAAGCTCGCCAACGCCGGCTTCATCAGTTCGCTGTATGTGGTGATCGTGCCGCTGCTGGGCGTGCTGTTCCGGCATCGCACGGGAATCGGCACGTGGCTCGGCGCGGCGCTGGCGGCCATCGGCATGTATTTCCTGAGCGTCGACGAACACTTTTCGATGCTGTACGGCGACTGGTATCAGCTCGGCGGCGCCCTCGTGATTTCCGTGCAGATGATGCTGGTCGGCCGCTACGCGGCGCGACACGACACGTTGATGCTGGCCTTCGTGCAGTTCGCGACCTGCGGGCTCGCGTGTCTCGCGGTCGGCCTGTTCGTCGAGCCATTCAGCCTCGCCGTGATCGCGCGCGCCGCGCCGACGATTCTGTACGGCGGCGCTTTATCGGTGGGCGTCGCGTACACGATCCAGGTGGTGGCCGCGAAACATGCGGCGCCTTCGCATGCCGCGGTGATCTACAGCATGGAAGGCGTATTCGCCGCGCTCGCCGGCTGGCTGGCGTTCGGCGAAACGCTGTCGGTGCGTGCGCTGTGCGGATGCGCGCTGATGCTGGCGGGGTTGATCGTGTGTCAGGTGATGCCGGTCTGGCAGCGCGGCCGCGCGGCTCAAGTGTCTTCCTGAACCTGGCGCCAGTCGCCCCATTCGATACCGAAGCGCGCCAATCGCGCTATCCGTTTGCTCGACGGAGTTGTTGGTCGTGTGGAGCAAAAAAGCAAAGGCCGACGTCACCGCCGGCCTCTATTCAATGCTTCTGATTCGCCTCAAGCCGCCCGCGGATGCGCATACAGACTCGGACCATCGGCTGTCGGCGGGAACACGCACCAGCAGCCGTCGTCGTGACGGAAGAAGAACAGGCCGCGCAAACCCAACCCGCTTTCCATCGACGTCTCCACTCTCACATAGCGTCGGCCGCCAAGCCGCGTGCGACTGAATTCGGTCACGTGCACCGACTCGGAGGTCGTCGGCGCCAGCCATTTCTCCACCAGAAAACGCAGCGACTGTTCGCTCGCGACTCTCATGATCCGCTCCGCGCCGGCTTGTCGCGTTGCGCGTCGCGCGTGGCGTCGGCGTTGTCGGCGCTATCGCCGGCTTCGTCGCGGGCCGCGGCGTCGGCCTCGTGTTCCGCCGATGCGAGCGCCATCGCCCGGTTGGTGGCTGCCGCCCGCAACGCGGTGCAATGGGAGGCATGTCGAATATCCGAAAGAAGACGGACAAGCTGTCGTGCTGTTCTGCGTTTCATTCCACACCCCCGCACTGCACCAAGAACTTCAGAAACTACTTTAACTCTATGCCCGGATCGGGCGTTGCCGAAATCTTTTCGACGAAATAGCAACAGTTGCGCTTGCAAAATCAGACACGCAATCTTCGTACCGTCCGGTCTCAATGTGCGCGTCGGACGCGCACCGGTATGTACGCTCCCTATCGCTAATAACGGATGAAAATGCGTTCGGCTCTACAGGGGTATACCTGGTCTCGCACGAAAGTTATCCACATTTGCCTATGAATAACTTCGGGATATCGCATGGAACAGGCTGTGCGCGGATTCTTGATAAGCCGGGCGGAGAGCCAGGCCCCGTCAAAGTTGTCCCGGCTTTGTAGTTTTTCTACAGACCTATTTCGCAGGGTTATGGAATCGCCATGACATTGATGTGACGGGATATTTAGGAGTTATCCACAGAAGGGGTTAACCCTTGTTAACTATTACTACGTATGTATACGAAGAAGGTAAACAACATGGGATAAGTGCCGCTTCGCGCTGCGTTCGAAGGCTGAGCGGTTAACGTCAGCCTTCTATCTGATGCGTTTGCTTCGACGCGTTTGTTTAGGTTAACGCCCTTCCCTCACACTCACGGTCAACACGATCAAGGCGTAACTGTCGCACCGCTGGCCGGTTGCACCGCCGCCGCTGCCGCGGCTTTGTCGATGGCGTCGGGCAATGGCAACGGATTGGGTGGCGTGGCGACTTCGACCGGCATCGGCAGTAAACGCGTTTCGATGTGGCTGTTGGTCACCGGCTGCGTGCGCACCACGGTCTGCAAATAATGATCGACGAGGCCGAAGAACCGGTCGTAGAACTTGCCCGACGGAATGGTCTCGCTCGATATCTTCACCATCGCATCGTTGTTCGAGCGGATCGGCAACGACAGCGACCCCAGCACGCTAAGCCCGACACTCGCCGACGTATCGCTCTTCTTCAGCGCAAAACCGTTCTGCACCGCATTGACGTAAACGATGCTCGTATCGCTCGCCTCCTCGCCCGGCGTACAAACCACGTGAAATTCGACGACGACGTGCGTATCGCCGGTCGGCTGAAAGTTCTTCGTGCCATCGACGGTGTCGGGGCGCGACATCGTCGTCAGATAGCCCTGACTCAGGAGCGCGCGGCGGGCGGCTTCGCAGGCGTCGGTGGTGCTCGAATTGAAATTGCGTGCGTACGGGCTCGCGCCGGTTTCGAACAACTCCTGCTGGAATTTCGGTTGAGGCGTGGTGTTGCAGGCGGCAAGGCTCAGCAGGCCGAGCAGCGCGGCGGCGGTCGATTTGGAAAACGAGGTCGGCATGATCGTTCGGAAGGGGCGCTGCGCGAGCGCGAATGGGAAAGCATTGTAGAGCGCTTGCCGGACGCGCGTAAAAAGCGCGTGACGCACCGCTGGCGTGGGCTCGAGCGGTGCTCGATCCAGCGATGTTCAGCAACGATTCGTCGCCGAGAAAGGTGGCGGGAAAGGGAAGAGAGCTGGCGGGACAGGCGCGCTGCCTTGAGACATCCGCCGCGGCCGCGCGGCAGGGAAAATAAAAAAACTTAGTGCGCTGCAGCCGCCGAGCCAGCCGGCCCCGACACTGTCGTGCCGCTTGCACCGGCTGCCGAGGTCGCCGGTGCCGCAGTGGCGCCAGCCGACCCGGCCGGCACAGTAAACGCATCGCTCCAATCGGTCTGCGACGCGCAGCGATCCGCTTCGCACGAACCGGCGCTTTGCGCGTCGGAATGCTGAGCCGCGTCGCGCGGCGGTGCGATGCCGACGAAATCTTCCGCGCGCAAGCTCACCTTCTGCGCGTACGCCTTCGAACCGCCATAGCTTTTCAGCGCGGCGTTCAGGTCGCCGTTCGCCGAGCGCATGTAGCCGTACAGAATCGCCGAGCCCACGTCGATGTTCGCGGTCGGCTCGGTGAGGTCCTTGACGTTACGCAGCAGCCCGCGATGCGCGCCGGGGACGACCTGCATCAGCCCGGTCGCGCCGTTGGCGCCCTTGGCTTTTTCCTTGAAGCGGGATTCGATCGAGATGATCGCCAGCAGGAGCGCCGGCGGCAGCGAATATTTGGAGGCGGACGACTGGACCGCATCGGCGATCTTTTGAGCTTTTTCTTTTGCCAAGCCGAATTTCTGCGTCAGATACGCGGTCATGCGGTCGCTGTTTTCGTCAGCCGTTGCGTTTTGCATCAGGCCGAGCGAAAGCACGATCAGACAAAGTAATCGGCTCATCGCAGTGGATGGAAAGAAAAAGGGATACGCGCATTATAGCTCTGCCCCCAAATGGCTCTCCCCAAGGCCGAAATTCGTCTTAAGAATAGGGCCTTGGGGACAACTTTACGCAGCCCGACAGCTTGCTCGTCCGCGTTATTTCGACGGCTTCGATGCCGGCCGGATAGTCGACGATTTCAGTACGTAGCCATCGTTGAGCGTGGTGAGAAAAGCGGCCACGTCGTCGATATCCCGTTCCGACCAGACCGGGCGCTCGCCGGCTTTGCGGGTCAGCGGCTCGTCGGTCGTGTCGACGTTTGCGCGCAGCGCGACCGGCAGATCGTTGAACTTGTCGACCTTGCCGCGCGCATCCTTCGGATACCACCTGGCCGGATTCGTATCGCGTTGCACGTAGAAACGCAGCGCGTCTTTCAGCGTGTGAAAACGGCCATTGTGGAAAAACACCTGGCGCGTCGCGGTATTCCGCAGCGACACCGACTTGAACAGCCCGCAATTGCTCTTATCGCTCGCCTGATCGGTGCGCAGCGGCCCGCATAGCCCCATATCGAAGTACGCCGGATTCGCGTTCGCGCGCAACTCCGGATTGCGAGGCACGCCAAGCGCCTGGAAGTTGAAGTCGGTGAATAACGGATGCGAGCCGTCGACGCCCGACTGGTCGATATGGCAGGAGGCGCAATTGCCCCCCGTCGGACTGTCGAACAGTTTTTTGCCTCTCAACTCCTGTTCAGTTAGTTGCAATTTACCGTCCAGGTAGTAATCGAACTTGCTGGTGTACGGATGGAAGCTGGGGTCTTCGAGTTCGAAGCGCTCGATCGCATACATGGCCTGCGCGATCGCCTTGGTGCGATCCACGAAAATGTTCTGGCCGAACACTTCCTTGAAGCGCGCTGCGTAGGGCGCGCGCTGCAATCTGTCGACGAGCGCAGCCGGATCCTTGTTGGCCATTTCGTCGGGATTGAAGAGCGGGAAACTCGCCTGATCGTGCAGATGGTTGAAGCGCCCATCCCAACCGAAGCCGCCGACCGGCGCGTTGTCCGTTTCGCTAAGACGCTCGGACAGGCTGGCCGCCTGTGCGTGACTCCAGACCGGCGTGCGGTTCAGCACGTAGCGCAAACTCGGCACGGCGCGCGTGCCTTGCGAACGCATGTCGGGGCCGCCCAGTTGCGCGGCCAGTCCGTTCGGTGGGCCGTAGGCATGCGACGGGCTATGACAGCTCGCGCACGACATCTTGCCGGAGGCCGACAAGGACGCATCGAAGAACATCAGCTTGCCGAGCGCGGCAGCGTCGCTGTAGACGGGCTTCGCATCGGCTGCTGCGGTAGCGGCCGCCATGGCACCGCTTTGCCCGGCGCTAACCGGCGACGGCGCACCCGCGGCCATCGCCGGTCCAGGCGCCAGCATGCCGCTCAGCAACCCACCCACCGCCGCCCAGCGCGCCACGGCGCGCGACATGAGCACCGTGGGCGACCGGGTCGAGTTGAGCGACATCAATCGCAAGACAAAAAACTGCATGGAATCCGCTTACAGGTTCGTGAAGATGTCGCTGCCGAAGCCGACGAGCCCCGCCTGCCCTGCGTAGCCAAGATGGTCGAGCTGGAAAATGTCCTCGATGCTCTTGAGCATCGAGTAGTGGTTGTACTGCACCGTCGACACCGTACCCGGCTTGATGAACTTCGAGATCATGACCGCGCCGGTCTGGTCGCCGCCGAAGCTCTGCTTGGTCAGATTGATCGTCACGCCCTTGTACGTCAGCGACGAGGTCTGCGGGAACGGCGCCAGATTCGGGCCCGGCTGCTGGCTGCAGCAGGTCGTGCCGGCAAAGATCAGATTCTGGGTGGTCCCGCTCTGCGTCACGGTCGCGTAGCTGCTTTCGTCGAAGTTGATGATCAGCAGGCCGTCCTGCTGGAACGCCGGCGACGCCGTGATGATCGGCACCCACTTCTGCAGGAACGTATTCGCGCTCGTCAGGCCGCCCGGCTGGCCGTTCACGCACGGCGAGTCATGCCCGTCGTCGCACAGGCTCGGCGTGATCAGGTTGAAGTTGGCCGTCGTCGAGATGGATTGCAGATCGGTCGTGAGCTTGTTCAGGTTGACGACGTTCTGCCCGCAGTCCGGCGAATCGATGATCGAGTGGAAGTACATGAACGGGTTGTGGCGCGTCGCGTACTGATCGCCGAGCGGCACCGCCGCGCTCGGCACTTCCGCCGTCTGCGTCAGGTCGGTCGTGTTGAGCGTCGGGTGACCGCAGGTGGCGGCTTCGCGCGTCGGGTCGTTGCCCATGTCGCCTTCATAGCCCTTCCACGTGAAGCCCGCTGCCTTCAACTGGTCCGGCAGCGTCTTGATACTGGCCGGATACACGCAACCCGAGCCGATCGCCTGGCCGTCCGGCGTCATGCCGCTCAGCTTGTAGTCTTCGTAGGTGGTGCAGTCGTTGTCGGTGTCGGGCGTCGGCGCCTGACCGCTGATCATCGAGATGTAGTTGTCGAGGCTCACGTGCCCGGTGCCGTAGTACTGCTGCACCATCGCGCCTTGCGCGGCGAGCGTCTGCGCGAGATACGGCGCCTTGGTGCCCGCGCCGAAGGTCGTCGCGTAGTTTTCGTTTTCGAGCGTGATCACGAACACGTGGCGAATCTGCTGCTGGCCGACCGGCTGCGCCTTGATCGATGAAGACGAGCCGCATGCCGCGATCAATACGCCGATCAGCGCCGCGCAAACGACCGCGAATAAAGCACGCAAACTACTGCGTTGTGTCATGTTGATTGCCCCTGAATGTTGCCGTTTTGGTGGGGGCAAACTCTAGGGAGCGCTTGTGACTTCGGCGTGACGAATGCCACGCGTTTGTCATATATCGGTCATGTCGAGCGTCTTATGACAGCGTTTAAAGCGCCTATCGCCGCGCGTTCAAGCCGAGTACCGCCGATGCAGATTCGCGACCACTTCCGCGATCTTGACGCGTAACTCCGGTGGCGCCAGCACTTCCGCTTCGCTGCCGAAGCGCAAGAATTCCGCGCACGCCTGGCCGGTCGAGCCGACGGGCAAGGTGACGACGCACCAGCCATCCACGGGATCGGGTTCGCCGAATTTCGCGGATGCGCACGCGAACGGCGAGGTGAACGCTTCGAGCATGCGTACGCCCCAGGGCGACAGACGCAAGGTCGCTTCGTTCGCGTACATCTCCTCCGACAGACGACGCGTGCTGGCATCCCAGTACGTCGCGAGATCGAACGATGTCAGCCGCTCGAAGGTGTCGTCAAGCAGACTCAATTCGAGAATGCGAGCGATCCGGTAGATACGCACGTCCGCATCCACACGTCCCACCACATACCACGCGCCGCTTTTCAGCACGACGCCGAGCGGCTCGATGCGACGCGACTTTTCCGCCTTCCAGCTCTGATAGCGAATCTGCAGCGGATGCTGTTCCCAGACCGCGCGCGCGATCAATGGAAGATGCGCGGGCTGGTCGGCATCGGAGAACCAGGCGGGTGCGTCGAGATGAAACCGCGAACGCATGCGCTCGGCGGTGGAGCGCAACTCGACCGGCAACGCGGCAAGCAGCTTGGTCTGCGCGCCGGCCATCACGGCGCCGAGTCCGAGCGCCTGCACGGGCCCAGGCAAACCGGACAGAAACAACGCCTCGGCTTCCTGCGACGACAGCCCGTTCAGACGCGTGCGATAACCGTCGAGCAGGCGATAGCCGCCCTCCGCGCCGCGCTCGCTGTGCACGGGCACGCCGGCGGCGCTCAGCGCGTCGATGTCGCGATAGATGGTGCGCAGCGAGACCGAGCACTCGTCGGCCAGCGCCTGCGCGGTCACGCGGCCACGGGCTTGCAGCGTCATCAGGATGGAAAGAAGGCGGCTCGCTCTCATTTGCAGCAGTGTAGTCATACCTGACAGAAACTGACAGGTAGGGGGACTTAGGATGAACGCAGCCCGGCGCGCCCGTATTGCACCTGTGTTGTACCGGTGTCGTATTTATGTCGCGCCGGTTTTCGACATCACGCTTATCCGGACACTTCAACCATGACCACCGACCGCACCATCACGCTGTTCCATTCGCCGCAATGCCGCTCGGTGAGCGCGCTCACGCTGCTGGAAGAACTCGGCGCGCCCTATCGGCTGCACGTGCTGAACATGAAGGCGGGCGAACAGCGCAAGGCGCCGTACCTCGCGATCAATCCGCTCGGCAAGGTGCCGGCGATCCTGCACGGCGACGCGCTCGTCACCGAACAGGTCGCCATCTTCATCTATCTCGCGGATCTGTTTCCCGAGGCAGGACTCGCGCCGGCGCTCGACGACCCGCGCCGCGGCCCGTATCTGCGCTGGCTCGTCTACTACGCCGCGTGCTACGAACCGGCACTGGTCGACAAGGCGATGAAGCGCGAACCAGCGCCGCTCGCCACATCGCCCTATGGCGATTTTGATTCGATGCTCGGCACGCTGACGAATCAGTTGCAGACCTCGACGTATCTGCTCGGCGAGACGCTGTCGGCGGCGGACATCCTGTGGGGCATCGCGCTGCACTGGGGCATGATGTTCAAGCTCGTCCCGGAAACGCCGGTTCTGCGCGCCTACACCGAGCGCATCTGTTCGCGGCCGGGTTTCGTGCGCGTCAGCGAACGCGATACGGCGCTCGCGGCCGAACACGCGGCAGCGGCCAGTGGGATTTGAGACAATGACGCCCGCCGGTGAATGTCTTGCCGGCGCAACCGGGCCGGCCCCGGCGCTTTCGCGGGTGCGGACGCGCCGAAGCCGCGCCCTTGAACAAGCGAAGTTGTCAGGTATGAGCAAGTCCAGCTTTATCCCCAGCGTGCCCGCCCGATCCGAGGACGATTTCGATATCGCGGCGACCTCGAAACTCGCCGGCTACCGGCGCTTCTACGGCGTGCTGAAAGTGGTGCGCACCACCGACGGCCGCGTGCTGTTTCCGTTCGACGGCGCGCCGGAACTCGGCCCGTATGCCACCAAGCTGGAAGCGGTCGCGGCGGCGCAGGTGTACGGCGAACACATCGTGGCGAGCGATCTGGCGCGTCCGGAGCTTTGAGCGCTGAAGCCGTGCGTGCCTAGCTGACGGGCACGCCACCCTCGGCCCACGTCTTGAAGCAGGCGAGCCGCCTGCGCGTCTGCCGCCGGTACCAGAAGCCCGCAGCCGGCTCCATGATCCAGCGAAGCCACGCCGGCGACGTGCGGAAGTTGTAGGTGAACGTGACGCGGCACTGCGTCGGCGATTCGGGGCGGAACTTCCAGCCGCCGCTGAAGCTGGCGAGCAGACGCGGACCTTCGATCATCGACACCGCGGCGACATGAGGCGGCTGGAACGACACGTAACGCGAGACCATCGTCAAGCCGCCGCGACTTTCGATGTATTCGTCGACGCCTACGTCCGGCGCCGTCGCATCGCCGAGCAACTCGGCGCGCGTGGCGAACGGGTCCCACTCGGGACGCCGCGCATAGTCTTGCGACAGCGCGAAGAGCCGGTCGGCGCTGCCCGACACGAGTGTGCTGACGGAAAATTGCATGGGGTTCGACGAAACACGATAGCGGACTTCGAATCGTAAAGCCTTTTCAGTTATCGGCGCGTTAATGAAAATCCGGATGTCCGCGGCAAGATGCGCGCTTAACGGAAGCAGGTTTCGGCTTCTAATGCACTTATCCCGCGATTTCCATCCCATCATTCAGTACGCGAAGTCACCATTAACGTCAGGCGGCAAAAAAATTTGGCACTCGGTAGATCGTTTGCTAGCATTTCAGAACCATCCCAACCGCTACCAGCCTGAGGCTTGGCGCTCTGCCTGGCGTGTGAAACGCCAGCACACGTAATAAGCGATTCAATCTCGCTTCGTCACTTAATAATTCTGAATTATTCCGCCCCCAGTACGTTGGGCGCTGGCGATATACGCCTTTTCCGGCGCCTTTTCGTTCTATTCGGCAATTCGGCGTGTCGCGCATCCGCGATGAGCGCCGAAAGACACGTCTTTGATGTCCTGCAACGCTACATATCCAATACGAGGGAGTATGCGGTGGACATACGCAAGCTTGCTTATCGAAGTGGTGCGGCGTTGCGCGCGCGAACGCGAACGCGAACGCTGACCATCCTGATCCTGACCGCCGCTTGCGGCGCACATGTCGCGCTCGCACAGGCGCCTCAATCCGATGGTGGCAATGCCCCGCCGACGGCTCAGCCTGAAGTACAAGCCGAAGCCGTCAAGGCGCTCGACGCGATGGGCGCTTATTTGCGCACCCTGAATCGTTTTCGCGTCGATGCCGACAGCGTCACCGATGCCGTGCTCACGACCGGGCAGAACGTCGGCTTTCTGCATCGCACGGAAATGTCGGTTCAGCGGCCGGACAAGATACGTATCGTCGTTACCGGGAGCCGTTCGCCAAAGGGGCTGGTCTACGACGGGCGGAGTGTCGTGCTTTTCGACGATGCGCATCGTTACTACAGCAAGGTGCCCGCACCGCCGACGATCCGGCAACTGATCGCGGATATCGACGAGAAATACGGCGTGCAGTTGCCGCTCGTCGACCTGTTCTACTGGGGCCAGGATTCCGACGACGAGAAAGCGCTATCGAGCGCATTGTTCATTGGGCTGGACAGGGTCGGCGGCAAGTGGTGCAGACATTATGTCTATCAGCAGCCGGACCTCGACTGGGAACTGTGGATAGAAAGCGGCTCGCGTCCGTTGCCGTGCCGCTTCGTGGTCACCGACACGACTCAACTGTCACGCCCTCAACATGCCGTCAATTATCACTGGACGCTAAATCCATCCTTCAGCGCGGATACCTTCAGGTTTAGCCCCGCCTCCGGCGCGCGCCAGATTCCGTTGCGCGCACCGGGATCGGCTGCCGATGCATCGCAAGGAGACGCGCCATGAATACGTCCATGCGTGTTACCGGCTTTGCGCTGGCGGCAATGTTATTGGCCAACTCGGGCGCCGCGGTCGCATTTGGTTTTCGCGGCGGCGCTCGCACCAGCGTCCACGGCGGCGGCGGCGGCGGCGGCTTTCATGGGAATGGAGGGGGCTTTCAGGGCATGCAGCGTGGCGGTGGAGCCGGCGGAGCGCCAGGCGGCGGCCAGCATGTGGGCGGACCTCCGGCTAATCACGGTAACGGTGGTGGTCAATCCGCTCATGGCGGCGGTGGTGGCGGCGGTCCTGAAAATAATGGCCATGCGCAAAGCGGAGGCGGCGGACAAAACCACGGGGGTGGTGGGCAGTCGCATGGCGGCCAGAGCGACCATCACGATGACGGACACCATGACGATGGGCATCACGACGACGGGCATCATGATGACGACCATCACGACGATGGACACCACGACGATGGACACCACGACGACGACCATCACCATCACGACGACGGCTGGTACGTGGACCCGGTCGTGGCAGGCGTGGCTGTCGGCGTAACGACCGCTCTCGTGGTCGGAACGACTGTCGCCGCGTTGCCGCCGAAATGTTCGGGTTTTGTAGTCAACGGCGTGGCGTACGAGCAATGCGGATCGACCTGGTATCAGCCGCAGTATGTCGGCGCGCAAGTGCAGTACGTGGTTGTCTCGCCGCCCAGGTAATCGTCGCGCGATATGACCGCGGCATCGGCGTTATCTTCGCCGCCTTGACGCGAGTCGAGCAGATACGACAAGGGCCGCATTAGCGGCCCTTGTCGAGTTGAACTGGCTACAGCAGTGCCCACCTGAATTAGATGTGTATACGCAATCTCGCGGATACAAAAATTCCCTTTGAAATCATGAGACTTGCGCTCGGCAAACGCTTCTCCCCTATGGCCGCTTGGTCCCAAGATGGCAGAAAAATGAGCCACTGAACCGCCCCGGGAATCGTGGAGGCTGGTTGGTTTAAGTTATTGCGTTTTCGGCGACCGGTGTTTCAAGCTGCCGATAGTAGTTTGCCTCAGCTTCAGCAGGCGGGATGTAGCCGAGGGGTTCCATCAATCGATGATGATTGAACCAGGCCACCCATTCCAGCGTTGCCAACTCGACGGACTCCCGTGTTTTCCAGGTACGGCGATGAATCAGTTCGGCCTTGTACAGACCGTTGATTGTCTCGGCCAGTGCGTTGTCGTAACTGTCGCCACGGCTACCAACCGAGGGCTCGATGCCCGCTTCGGCCAGTCGCTCGCTATAGCGAATGCTAACGTATTGCGATCCCCTGTCAGAGTGGTGAATCAACGTTCCGTCGTTGTCTGGTTGGCGAGCGTACAGGGCTTGTTCAAGTGCATCCAGAACGAAGTCTGTAGTAATCGACGAGCTGACGCGCCAACCGACAATCCGCCGGGCGAACACGTCGATCACGAAGGCCACATAGAGCCAGCCCTGCCACGTCGAGACGTACGTGAAATCAGAAACCCAGAGCTGGTTTGGCCGGTCTGCCCTGAACTGCCGGTTGACCCGATCCATCGGGTGCGCGGCTGCCGCATCGGCAATGGTTGTGCGAACACGTTTGCCTCGCATCACGCCACGCAAACCCAGTTGCTTCATCAGCCGTTCGACCGTGCAGCGAGCCACCGCGATACGCTCCCGGTTCATCTGCTTCCAGACTTTATCCGCTCCGTAGGCCGGCATGTTGGCTTGCCAGACACGCTGGATCTCCGGCCGCAGGCGTTCATCGCGTTTCGCTCCGGCACAGCGGCGCGACGGATCGCGAAGCTGTGCAGCATGGCGCCGGTAGCCCGACGGGGCAATCCGCAAGACCTTGCAGATCGGCTCGACCCCGAAGGTGTCGCGATGCTGATCGATGAAGGCCTTCAGGACTTCAGGCGGCGGTCGAGCTCCGCCTGGGCGAAAAACGCACTCGCCAGTTTCAGAATCTCGTTGGCGCGGCGCAGTTCCTTGACTTCGCGCTCCAGCGCCTTCAGACGTTCGCGTTCCGACGTGCTCACGCCCTCCCGTTCGCCGCTATCGACTTCATCTCGTTTGACCCACCCCAGCAAAGTCTGGCTCGTGCAGCCGATCTTGGGGGCGATGGATTCGATCGCTGCCCACTGTGACGGATACTCGCCCCGATGCTCTTGCACCATGCGCACTGCACGTTCCCGGACTTCAGCAGAAAATGTGTTCGACTTGTTCATGGCTCCATTTTCTCAAGAGTTGGAGCCTCCACCAAATCCGGGGCGGTTCAGTTCTGCGAGTAAGAGGTTTATCCAGCGCGCGTATTCTGGAGTTGGAGACGCGGAGAAGTGTTCCCAGCGATAGTTGTAACCGGAAGCTGCATTTTCCCGCGGTGCTTGCCGATGGCTCGGTCGAACGACACAGCGTGGGCAGCCTTCTTCGGCGGCTGCCATCAGGCGTGCCGCCAATGAAGCGCTTCGACTTGCTGGTCTCGCGCAGGGCGTCGCTTGGCGGGAAAACTGCATTGTAGGCAACGCGCGGTGGGAAGCGATATCGCGTGGCGCTGCGGCTTGCAGAAAGCATTGCTTCCGAATACCGCCATATTGGGGAACAGTTGAAATCAGTGGGAGTTGCGGTCAAAGTCGATTTCGATAACCTTTGCCTACTGCTTGAGGTGCTGGGCGTCGATTCCAGCCGTCTTCAACGCAGCGTCAATCATCTTCAACTCCTAGCCGAAATCAAGTGGCCACTCCTCGCCGTCGCACCGCACGGTCATGCCGTTGTGTGTGGATTTTTCTCCGCACTCGCACGAATGGTGGCATGTCACAGGACGTATTTCCTGACAAGGAGAAGGGAATCATTGCGTACAAGGTCCATCGCAGATTTCCAAGCGGGGGCTCGGGCACAACCCTTCAGTGTTTGTCCATAGCAACAAGCGTTTTCGCTACGGCCACACGCAACAGCGGAGTGGCGAAAAAATTCACCCGGCCCGAGCGGGGCCCAGCGCCGCTCTGCAGGTCGTGCATAAGGGCGCACAGAATACCGGCAAGAGGCCGCCGATGTCCCCACAAATGCTTCTTCCCCGCCCCTTTTAACAGGCTGTCGAGAGTCGCAAGCTTCTGCTCAACGAGAAAATCCGCTACGCCACGGAGCCCATCTAACAGATAGCTTAGGAATCTTCGCGTACCAACTGTTGGAGTTGGATGCGTTGCCACCCAGTGTGACGCTACAGCCAAAGCGTCCCCTGTTGCAGCTCCATTCCCAATTGCCTACGGACTATCGAACTCGGCCCATGAAGTCGCCCAAAGGTTGGCCCAACGCGCGAGAAATACCCAACAGGAAGGTGCGAAGTGTTCCGCGCCCTTCGCTAATGGTCTCGATAGACGCCTTGATGGCGGGAACAGTGGTCCTCGGAATCGGTAACTGGAAGGGGTTATGCGCGATGCGCGTCCAATCGCGCGCGAATCGCTCGGCCAGATGAAAATTGAATAGCTCCTGGCAAGCGGCGCTCGCATCGCTCAGCACGGCCGAAGTGAGCCAACCCTGCATGCGCAGGAGTTCGGCCGGGGGCAACCCATCAAGTATCAGTTTGGCCGCGGCGCCACATCGTATTCCAACACCACTACTGACATCCGCGACAACGCCCCACAGCACGTGCCTTTCTTCCACCTGCGCACCGACCTGAAGTTGGCGTACCAGCGATTCGAGCCCCTCCGGCGCGGCGGACATACTCCTGCAGGCGTCAAGCCATTTCTCTAGATGGTCGCCGAGCGCTGGACCCGCGCAACACGCACCCGCTACCAGTAATCCCAGCCACTGCCTGGCGTCGACCGACTCTTCCGCTGTGATTGCCGGGTCTCGTTCCATTGCACGAACGCCGAGACGCTGAATCGTCGCCGTTGCTGCGAGAAACTGCACGAGGTAACGGATAAACACAGTGCCCGCGCCATCGGCAAACGAAGCAGCGAGTTGTGCCTCTGCGACAAGCCACCGTGCTTGGGGAAATTGCGACGCAGCCAAGCTTGTCACTTCAGGATTTTCAACTAAGGCCGCTCCGACACCGAGACAGGCTGACAGCTTTGCCACCTGTCCACGCGTGAGCGCGGTGCGAAGGGCTTGTCCCGCAGTGGACTCGGGGACCCTTAAGCCCGGTGAACTGGCGTAGCCTGGCTGAAACTTTGGCTCGTGCTCTGACGACGCCCACAACACTTTCTCAATGCGTCGGTGCACCTCGGACGCTGCTCTTTGCAGCGCCTCGCCCCGTTCGTCCCCCTCGTCCGAAGCTGAAGCCGGTAACGAGTTGACTGCCTCAGCCAGTATTTCGGCAGCTATTCGTTGGCGACCACCCAGGGAAGCCGCTAGTGAACAATCGACCAGCAATCCGAATCCGGTCCATGAATCAGCCGTTGCACCGGCTGCTGCAGCCGCGCCCCGGAATATTTCCTCCGATTTCCCCCACATGCCAAGCCGCGCCGCACTGATGGCCGCTCGCCGGTATGCAAACGGGTCTAGCGCAGACTGGCTCACATCAACCAGACGGCTCCAAAGCTCCACAACCTTCTCATAGTCGTTAATTTGAAACAGTACATTGAGACGCTGCTCGCCAAGCACCGCGGAGTACCCGAAATCTTGCTCGGCCGCATCGAGCAGTAGGAGCGCTTCGTCTGCGCGCGACTGATATTCGGTTAGTACTATAGCTTTGGCCTTGGCCGCCTCCCTTCCTACGTTTGGTGACGCTCTACGCCTCGCGTACTCATAGATAAATTCGAACAGCTCTAACCATGGAGCCCAATCCGTATCATCGTCGTACTCAGCGACCCATGCACTCTGAACAAAAGCGCCTGAAGTTTGAACGAAGGGCCATTCAAGAACCACATTGAAGTCACGCCGGAGTTCTTCGGTCGCGCTGATGTCAAACCACTCAATGAACTCACGCAATGTCGTTGCACGTCTCACCCAGCGTGCGCAAAATGCCAACAGAATCTGAACCTGCGTTCCGGACGCTGGAATACCACCTTGGATGGCGTCACTCTTGCCAAGAAACGATGCAAGGCCATCCGTGACAGTTGCACCGATTTCGCCCGTGATGCTAAGACTGCTGAGTCGACGTATTGCATCAAGCCGCATTTGGATTGGCAACTTCGCGGTGCTCGCTATCGCCATGGACGTCCACATCACGACCTGCATGCCCAGCAACATCTCGGCATGCGAGACCCGCTCAGTTTCTTCCACCCAGCGAGTGCCTATCTTCGATAATGTTTCCGATTCCAGCGTGATAGCAACGCTGAACTGAAGCATTCTGAATGCCGCACCCGCCACTGCATCGTCAATGACGCGCGCCCCAGGCTCGAGTGCCGCGTAGGGCAACCAGAGCAGATTGCGCTCTACTGCTTCGCGTGCCCCGTCGTCCTCGAGAATTCGAAGTTCCATAGCCGCCTGCGCAAGGCGTCGCGGCTCATGCCCGACGAAGGCATGGAAGAGCAATGCCGCCGCCTCAGAGGGGCTGAGCGTGCCTTTACGCCGTATCGAGTCGTATAGTCGGATGTGCGCGATAGCCCGTTGCTCGGGCGACCACGCCTCTCCTGCCGCGCCAATAAGCAACGGGGTCGTGCGAAACCAATCGTGCTCGACGCAATCGAGCCACTTGCCGGCGAGGCGCTCCAGGACGTCGCCGGGATTTCTGATTCCTCCGACCGACTCCGCGAGTTTGACGGCAACGCTTCTGTGCAGCAACACGCTACACTCGGAAGCGCAATACAAGAACTCAACGACTTCCGGTGCCCATGATTCGCTTAACAATCGGCGCGCCAGCTGGCGAACGGAATCTGAGGCCGACGACACGGCGCCAATGTAGCTCGCAGTTGGTTGTGGCCAAGCTTGCTCAGACAGTTCTGCGACGCGCACCTGAACGAGCTTCGGGTGGCCAGCCGAAAGTGCGTGGATGGTGCTCCCCCAAAATCCAGCATCTGCCAGCGAGCAACCTTCCTGAATACAGAGTTGCTCAACTTCACCGGGTTGCAACTCCGGTACTTCAATTATTTCGATGCCCTCCCATTCGACCATCTGTGCGGATTCTGTGGCATCTCCTTGCGCACTTATCAACACCGCACGACCAGACGCCCGCGTCCGATGGAGCACCAGTGCCAACGAATCGCGGTATGCACGATGGGCCAACGGGCTGATATCCAAGTCATCAATGACAACGAGAGCAGGGCACGCGCCACCGTCAATCTCGCCAGCGAGCGCAAGCAGCAAGTTGTCGACTTCGTCCAATTGTCGACCAGTAAGATTTATCCACCAAGCATTGGGGCAAAGCTCATTCGCGACAAGTTGTGCTACCGTCGTTTTGCCTTTGAATACGGTGCCGGTTAATACTATCGAACGACGCTGATTGACCGCTGCCTCGATGCGCCGAACGAGCTCTGCCCTCTGGATGAGCGGGCTCGGTGGCCGCGGCACCTTGTCCCTGAGAAATCGCAGGAGGCCCGCTCCAGGGCGAGCCCCAACAAAGAGGTCTGAGATTTGGTCGACGGGAACCGGTAAATAGGCGGTCGTAGCTTGCTCGATTTGTTGCAGTAGGTCACCAAATGTGAGGCGTCTCTCGGTCGATGCCCTGAGAACAATAACCTGCCAAAAGCGAGACTCAAGCTGCTGCCTTACCGTTGCTGCGAGCGCGACACTACGCCTGTGCTGGTGCAACAGAACACGAATTCGGTCGTCGACACTCCGCTGAACCGTCTCAATGTCAGGCTGGTCGGTCAGCCAGTGAAAGCGACGATACAACCGCTCTTGCAGCTCGCACGAGCTGGCTGACGCGATAAATCTACCTAGTAGCGACTGCCCAGGAAGATGAGTCCGCAGATAACTAGCGACAGTCGCGGACATCTCTTCGTTGGTGCACGCCACTCTCCAGGCTTCCAGTCCGCTGAGACCACCGAAGCTTCCATCCCGCTCGATGGCCACGGGGCTAGTCGTAAGATAGTGATATTCAATCTCGCGCCTGGGTCCCTCGCGGTTAACGCCCAGAAGTGCTCGAGCGCTTCTCTCGCCTTAGCCACACTCAGGGAGATGGCCGCCTCGGTATGCCTCACCTGAATCGTGACAGCCGTATCCGTGCTGACCACATCGAAATCTTCGGCACCCTCAAGATAAATCACCTGGTCTGCCGTGGTCAGCTGCAACCAAGCATCGATGGAACACCACGCTTGATAAACGGTGCCGCGTATCGAAGGAACCGCCTGTCGGCGGACATTCCCGGGCAGTTCCCCTGGAAACCCTTCGTCATACTTTGGCATGGTTGACTCGGTCACAATCGCTTACTCGGTGCCGACATTAAAAGATAAATTGTACTGGGACACTTCGAATTGCCCCCAAAGGTTAGCCGCTGCGCAGTTCGCCTAATGGTTGGCCAGCGAGGTTGAATCGCCTGTGCGCGTGCGCGACGTAAGCTAGAGGGCGTCTACGCTGGATATCGTTCAAACCTCCTATTGATGACAATGCACCATATACTGCGCCCAAAAAACTTAGTCCGGTGCCAGCGAAAGCTGCTGGGTTGTCCGCTGGCGTTGCTGTCCATTGAAGCCCGCTTCCCGTCAGGGGAATCAATGCGCTGAACGCTAGTTTTTTCCAGCTAAACCGCATCGCATCGCAGAGCTCGTCTACCTGAAGCTGACTCTCACTGACAAAGGCGCGAACGGCGTCAACTCTATCGTCCGCGTCTGGCAACATCGCGATTTGCGCCGAACGCGCCTCAATCATTGTTCTGAGGGCAGGTAACAGCGCGCCATGTCTAGATTTGAATTCAACCAGCTCAGCTAAGGTTACCTGTCCTTCGGGCACTGGCAGAAGACACTCAATAATCTGATTGCGTGCCTTCTGATGCTCAGGCCTCTTGCCGCGGCGAACAGCGGGGCCGTATCCAAACAGGCTCCCATATTCCCATCTATTGGTCACGGGGGCGGCATCTATCTCGTCCAAGCCGCCAAGACATACGGCGAGATACGCCATAAAGAGGTTCGCCACTGGCGTATCTACGCTGTACCACGACGAGTCGTGTTGCTCTGCAAGGCCGCGCTCAACCAAGACTTCGGGAATTTTTCCGAGCTTTTCGACATGAATACGTGTACGCGGATGTGGTTTGGTGTCAACGCGCAACCTTCCAATCCGTTTCAGCCTCGTATCGAGAAGCTCGATAAATACGGTTTCGAACTGGCCTACACGATAGAGAAACTGTGCCGGAATTATCGGCGTGACCAGTTCTGCATCTACCAGATTGCGCATGAAATCGTCGAGGTCCTCTGGCCTGTTGGCGTACTCAATCGGAACAATCGACGACAGCTTGTCCCAGTAAAGCAACGTGCGCACGGTCCATGCGCTATTGGGGATGGAAATATACGGGAAATAGAGTGCGTTGTTGCGCATAGTGTTTCGGCTGTCTACTAAGTTGAACCGTGCGGGTCTTGGCCTGACACGAACTACGCAGACGGTCCGAGCTGCGACGGTTTGATTGAAAGCCATTCCGCGCCACTAGTCAGCAACGCGGACGTCGTGGAAAGGACAAGCGTAGCATCGCTGCGGCTATACCATTCTGGGTGCCCCTCATTGAAAACGTCCAGCAGTTATTCGCCAGAACCTCGAGAATCGACCTTTAGAGTTTGAAGAAGCACATCTGACAGCCGCGCACCGAGTTCCGGATGCAGTCGAACCACCTTTGCAATCTTGCCACGCGTGCTGGCAACCGAAGGCATGCCCGCCCGAGTCCCGGACTCAACGCCTCTTTGACCTGATGCACCTGTGCTCTGATTCGGCGGCGCTCATCCTTTGGTAATGCCGGGCGAACATTCACCACGAGACTATTGACTGTTACGCGATGGTTCCATCGAGAATGCGTGCTCGGATATCATCTGCGTTCATTTTTTGGAGATTTTCGACAATAGGGAACTACCGAATTCGGGTTCGTGCATGTGTCACTCGCACGGTGAATATTCACTTTGTCAGCCAGTGCATTCTTCTGGTCGTGTGAAGAGCACCGACAGAGACACAGAATGTCCCGATGGTCGACGGTTGACCGGCAATTCAAGCGAGCCACTACTGACTCGCCAAACGCCGACATCATCGTGAACGCATGCAACCAGTAGCGTGACCAATGCGAAGAGTTTTGGACCGAACGGAATTAGCACAGGATTGAAGTTCGTCTTCAGCATGTCGACAAGCGAGTTCAGTTCGTGGAAAAGCTGCGCCGGCTCTGTGATTTCGTACGGACGGCAACGACCGTCAACCTGGATAAGGTTAAGGAGAGACTGATTTGCTTGACGGACGCTATCGTAGTATTCCGGAATCGGGCTTTGTGGGTAAAAAGCCCACGTCGCATTATTGATTTCCAGATGGTCGACAACTCCGATAGCCTTACTTGGCTCATAGCCAAGGCCGACAACAGCAGCAGGTGGTCGGTCCGGTCTCGTTGTCCAGCCCGCAAACTGAGCGATTACGGGCTCGACCGACACGGTCGGTGCAGTTTCCTTGACAGGTGGCGTGTAGCTCGCGATTGAGTAGTGGAATGTCACGCTCGCGGACCTTACTTCGAGGCCGCGTATTGCATCAATCAGATGAGCGAGCCGAAATCGATTCAGGCAGGAGATATCAATGTCGATGGTTACATCTCGCGCCATGTCGGCGAAGGCGCTAAAAACACCATCAATTGCCTGCCTAAAGGCATCGTCAGAAATCTCGAGCAAAGAAAATCCGTGCTCTACGAACCACGCCTTATTGCGAGCATACTCGAGCTCCCGTTGCGTTACAAAACCCAACGCGACCCTCCGCTGGGCATGTTCGAACACTCGTTCCGCGATAGCTTGCGCGCGCCCTTCGTACCCACACGCACAAAGGAACAGGTCCGATTGTCGCTCGCTTAAGACACCGCCTTCCCGAATTTCTGTGATTGCAAGCATGTCAGTCCACGTCGAGAGAAAGTTGCTTCGGCTCGGAACGAACATGAGTTACCGGCTTCGGTTTGCTGGAAAGGAGGTTGGACAATCTTGTGGACTTTCCTTTTCTAAGAAGCAATCCGTACTTCGCACCAAGGAGGAAGCTTAGGCGAAGCTTAGTGTGCAACATTTCCCCCACAATAGCCTTCGATGAAGACTCGTCAACAAGCATGACTGCACCACGGTTTACAGCAGAAGCCAACAACTCTTGGACTTGTATCGATACATTCTCATCGACGATAAACGTCAATGCTGGGTCAATGCTAAAGCTTCCGTCCATCAAATCTGAATGAAGGCGAGTTCCAATTTCGTCCAGAAGCGCATCCAGCGCGAACACTTCACCTTGCGGTCGATTCGCCTCGACAGGAATTGTTTTCATCAAGGCGATAAGCCGGTCTGCTGCAGCCTCAATCTCCCGAGCCTGCTCTACGGCTGGGATTCGCCGCTCTCCACTGCGGACAAGGAAATTTATGAGCGGCGAAGCTAATCCAATGAACCACCGGGGATTGCCTTCAGTGATTGCGAAGATTGAATCGGCCCCAGCATAAAGTTCAAGGGTTTTCCGCCTTCTGACCGAAACACTGCCCTTCTTCGACTCGTGGAAGTAGAAGTCCCGAAGTGCGGCGATGGGCGCAGCTTTGCGGAGTACGCTATCGCGCTTGTGCGCCCACATACTCTCCGCAGCTGCTAGGTCAATATTCTTCGCCCTCAGATAGCCGGAAAAGCTTTTGTCCTTTTTCACCAGTGAAAGAAACACCTTGTGCCAAGGTTCGCCTGCGCTATACGGACTCCTCTTGCGAACACCACGATTATCCCGAGGTTCGAAAATGGAGCGTCCGAATGCCTCTTCGGCCGAAATCGTCAATCCATGTTTTGCTGTCAGAGAGTTCCACAGAGCCCGACAGAATGTTTTGGAATCGGCGCGGTCAAGGTACCAAAGTCGGACCTGTACAAAGTCGTGGCCAAGGGCTGGTCCTTCTGGAGCAAACAATGCTCGATAGGCCGTCGCAGATACGGGACTGATGGCTAGTTTGAGATACAAACGATGGTCCGGCACCCGGAGTGCAGAAAAAAGCTGCCCAACTATCCAATCTGGCGCGGTCTCTAGCTCATCAAAAAGGAGAGCCCACTTCGCGCCAGACTCACCGACTGCCTGGTTGAAGATTTCGCAAATATTCGCGCAGATATCCAGAAAGTCGAGATGCAAGAATTCAAGTTCTGCGAGCCGTTCGGAGCATTGTTCGTGACTAAGCAAACTGCACGAGTTGGCAAGCGCGCGAATATCCGACAGCCGATTGCGCAGTGATTGCCTCACCGACAATAGACTCGGAACGTCGGGACGCACCCTCAAAACACCTGACAACGTTCGGGCGAGCGCGGCCTCTTCTTCGCCGGTGAGCTGAACACACCGGTATGCATATTTCGAACCGACCCGCGATGCCATCGTCTCCAGCACTGCATGAACGACGTGCGTAGTAAAACATGCAAGAACAAGTGTGCGATGGTTCTGCTCGCTCAGCTTGCCGTACCCTAGCGAACTCAGTTGCTTTGACCAGCTTATGTCGGACGCGATGAAGACCCCGCTGTACTTGATTTCAGCGCGGAACGCATCAGCTTTGGTGCCGGTCCATGCCGCCAGCGCCGCAGGCTGCAACATTTTCAACAGGGTCGTTTTGCCGCTCCCCCGTGGACCAACGAGCACTGCCGGGTATTCACCCGCCAGTTGCCCGAAGTGGTCAGAATACACAAATCCATCTGCGACTTGAGCTGGGCCGAGATATTTTGCATTGAACGCCTCAACGCTGAGGGCGATTTCAGTGTGGCCGGATTTCATTCTTCGGACCTCAGCCCCAGTTCTGACGGCAAACCACTGTCGGAACAGTTGATGTTGATGTTGTGGTCATCGCGCAGTGCCTGCAGGACAGCGTTCAGGCGCTTCGGCGTAAGGTGCGCCAAATGCGGTTGCTGCTGCAACATATCGCTCCATCGGACCAACGGGCTTGAGCCGACGGACTGTGCAACTGCCCGTGCCAGAGGTTTGATTCCGCCGTTGTAGCCGAAGCCGGAGCGGCTCGGAAAGCCGTTGTTAGCATTGCCGTAAGACTCCCAGCCCAAGCCTGAAACCCAATGCCAAGACTCCACCGTCCCACATAGTTCTTTGTCGTCGCCGAAGCACTCTGCTTCGGCCATATGGAAATAATTTCGGGACACGGTGGCGTTCGCCCCCTCAATCCGGCCCGAGAAGCTTCCACATGCGAGCACAACCGGCGGCTGCAAATCGCCCTTCGCGGTCTCGATTTTCGGATGGTGTTTGTGACCATGGATGACCAGCCACATGCCGGTATCGGCCAACGCGTCCAGAAACGCCTGACCATTCAGCATGATGTCGTTGCCGAGCTTGAGCTCGCTGTGGACGTGCGGATGATGATGGCAGACCGCGATGCTGATTTCTGCTGCTCCACACGCCTTCAGGTCTCTACGGATTTTTTCGAGCGAATACTCGGTTATCGCCCCAAGTTCCAGTTCATCCCGATGTTCGTGAAGCCAGCACGAGTTGAGGACGAGGAAACGGGTGGGTCCGATAGTTGTGATGTAGTAGCCATGCGCCCAAAAATGGTCTGCGAGCGCGTCATCGCCGATTGGGAAACGCGGCGCTAGGCGCATAAGCATTTCGCGTGGAAACGTCCCGTCTACTCGTCCCCGCGAATCCACGTCGTGGTTTCCGACTGTCGCGATAACCTCTTTGGCGCCAAGCATCTCCTTCAGCTTGTGAAGTTCAGCCCAAACAAAGCGCAGTGCACCGCCGTCGGCCCGGTTGGTCATATCGCCAGGGCAGACGACGAAATCTGCGGTCAGGCGTTCGCGTTTTATCAGCTCGTGAAGCGATGACAGGGGACTGTCGTGCGTGCCGAACATGTCCGCGTCTGAATACAAGCGCACTTCGGTACCCTTTGGGTCGCTGGTCCTAGGAGCAGCGTGAAGGTCACTGAGAACGGCAAGCTTAATCGGCGGCAATGTCGTGGCTCCGCGTCTTCTATTGGTAGTTACGCAACTGGTACTCTCGAACCGCCTTGCGACCTTTCGAGAACCCGGCAACGCTGCGCCTTACCGGCGCGTACGTTAACTGCCAGCCCGGCAACGCTTTTTTCAGTGTGTGTGCCTGATTGTACGAGATGAGTATGCGCACGCCTCGCGAGTCGGCCGACCTGACCTCTTCGATGAGCCTGTCGACATCTTCGTCAGCAAATGCATTCCAGCCATACTCACCGCGATTTCTGGACGAGCCGTAATAGTACGGAGGGTCCAGGTAGACGAAATCGCTGTCTGTCGCTATACGGATAGCTTTTGCGAAGTCACCACAGTACAACTCAGCGCCCTGCAGGCGCTTCGAGAATTCCCGTAGCCCGTCCAAATCCGGAAGTTGGCCCGTGCGATATCCGCCAAATGGCACATTGAACTGGCCGCGAAGGTTCTCCCGATACACCCCATTGAAGCAGTACCGATTGAGGAACAGGAATCTGGCGGCGTCAAACGCCTTGTCGGTTCCCGGTTGCGTGGCACGCAGTTCCAGGTATGTTTCCTTCGTCGGCTCCCATCCGGTCAAAATCGCCGAGACGGCATCCGGGTCGTTACGGAGCGCGTCATACGTCGCGATGAGGTGCGGGTTTACGTCCGCGAGAATGGAGCGGGCCGGGTTTAAGGCCAGAAATAGACAGGCCGAGCCGCAAAAGGGTTCGATATACCGGCCGACGATTTCCGGCGACAGGCTTGTCAGTTTGGGGAGTATCTGTCGTTTGCTTCCCGCCCAACGTAAAACGGGCTTCGTCGGGACACAGAAAGTCATCTGGATTTTGGGAAAGTGTTGCGCAGAGCGATTCTAGACTACATCGGCCGAAAATCGTAACGCAGCGATGACTGCAAATTCGAAGGTGCCTGCTCATTGCACAGCCCAGTGCAGCCATCATGCGACAGGCGCACCCCAACGCCGAAACATGCCGGTCGCGCCCGTCACTCAGTGGCCTGCTGCACTTAATCCGGCCGTTGGGATACCAGTGGTTGGTACGAACGGGTAAGTCGCTGCGAGGTCTCGGAGTGCGCTGAGCTAGACTGAGCCTTACGGGAGGAGGCGCATCACGAAGGCGAAATTGATGGCCGGCGCAAAAAAGGGGCGCGAGAAAATGCTCCAGCGCCCCTGGGACATTAATTCTGGTTACGCCTTACCAGATAAGGCTCAGCGGCTGGAAAGAGCCCCGTAACTAAAACTAAATCGACGCCTGGTAACCGAAATTAATGCAACTCAGCAGCAGCAAGAAGCGCCTACCCCCCCTCACTCCACCGTCACCGACTTCGCCAGATTCCGCGGCTTGTCGACATCCGTCCCGCGCGCGCAGGCCGTGTGATACGCCAGCAACTGCAGCGGCACCACGTGCAGGATCGGCGACAGCAAACCATAGTGCTCCGGCATCCGGATCACATGCAGGCCTTCGTCATTGACGATCTTCGTATCCGCATCCGCGAACACATACAGCTGACCGCCACGCGCGCGCACTTCCTGGATATTCGACTTCAGCTTTTCCAGCAGCGCATCGTTCGGGGCCACCGTCACCACCGGCATCGCCTCGGTCACGAGCGCCAGCGGACCGTGCTTCAACTCGCCCGCCGGATACGCTTCAGCGTGGATGTACGAAATTTCCTTCAGCTTCAACGCCCCTTCGAGCGCGATCGGGTAATGCAGACCACGCCCGAGGAACAACGCGTGTTCCTTGCGCGAAAACTCCTCCGACCACGCGATGATCTGCGGCTCCAGCGCCAGCACGCTATTGAGCGCGGCCGGCAGATGGCGCAACTGCTTCAGGTATTCGGTTTCCTGCGCTTCGCTGACGCGGCCGCGCAGCTTCGCCAGCGTCACGGCCAGCACGAACAGCGCGACGAGCTGCGTGGTGAACGCCTTGGTCGACGCCACGCCGATCTCGCGGCCCGCATGCGTGAGGAACGACAACTCGGTCTGACGCACCATCGCGCTCGTGCCGACGTTGCAGATCGCCAGCGTGTGCTTGTGACCGAGCGACTGCGCATGCTTCAGCGCCGCGAGCGTGTCCGCCGTTTCGCCGGACTGCGAGATCACCACCACCAAGGTCTTCGGATTCGGCACCGACTCGCGATAGCGATACTCGCTGGCAATTTCCACCTGCGTCGGAATCTTCGCGACCGATTCGAGCCAGTACTTCGCCGTCAGCCCCGAGTAGTAGCTCGTGCCGCACGCCAGAATCAGCAGACTGTCGATGTCCGCGAACACCTTGTCCGCGCCGTCGCCGAACAACGAGCCATCGAACGAATCCGCCTGCGGGATCGTGTCCGAAATCGCGCGCGGCTGCTCGAAGATTTCCTTCTGCATGAAGTGACGGTACGGGCCGAGTTCGACCGCGCCGCCGTAGGCCGCCACGTGACGCGCTTCGCGCTGCGCCGCGTTGCCGTCGCGGTCGACGATACGCACGCCTTCCAGCGACAGTTCGCACACGTCGCCTTCCTCGAGGAAGATGAAGCGCTCGGTGCTGCCAGCCAGCGCCAGCGCATCCGATGCCAGGAAGTTCTCGCCATTGCCGAGGCCCACCACCAGCGGCGAGCCCTGACGCGCACCGACCACCGTATGCGGCTGGTCCTTATGCAACACCGCGATCGCGTATGCGCCATGCAATTGCGAAACGGCTTCGCGCACCGCGGCGAACAGATCGCCGCGATAGAGGCTGTGAACCAGGTGGGCGATAACCTCCGTGTCGGTTTGCGACACGAACGTATAACCCTTGCCACGCAGCATTTCGCGCAGGGCTTCGTAGTTTTCGATGATGCCGTTGTGTACCAACGCCAGCGCATCTTTCGAGAAGATCGGATGGGCGTTGTCCGTGACCGGCGCGCCATGCGTGGCCCAGCGCGTATGCGCGATCCCCGTGATGCCTTCGAGGTGGTTCTCGCGAACCTGTTCGTCGAGATCGGCCACGCGTGCCACGCTGCGCGCGCGACGCGGACCATCGGCGCCGAGCACGGCCACGCCGCACGAATCGTAGCCGCGATATTCGAGGCGACGCAGTCCTTCGATCAGGACGGGAACGATATTACGTTGCGCAACCGCGCCAACAATTCCACACATGGCTTATTCCTTTTCAGTGCTGGGTTGCAATGAGCGCGCCGCTAGCGCGCGACATGTTCATCAGCTCTTCTTCTTCGTCGGGCGGACATAGCCCGATTTGCTTGTTTGAGTCTTGTCGTTCAGCACCAGCTTTTCAGCTTCGACGTCTTTCCACACCGTGGTGCCGGCCGCGATCGTCACGCCGCGCCCGACGCGCACCGGCGCGACCAGTTGCGTATCCGAGCCGACGAACACGTCGTCTTCGATCACCGTGCGGAATTTGTTCGCACCGTCGTAGTTGCAGGTGATGGTGCCCGCGCCGATATTCACGCGCGCGCCGATATCGGCGTCGCCGATATAGGTGAGGTGATTCGCCTTGGAACCGTGGCCCAGCACCGCGTTCTTGATCTCGACGAAGTTGCCGACGTGCGATTCGTCGGCGAGCGCTGCGCCCGGACGCAGCCGCGCATACGGCCCGAGCACGACGTTCGCGCCGACCTCGGCGCCTTCGATATGCGTAAACGCGTCGACGCGCGTACCGGCGCCGAGCGTCGCATTGCGGATCACACAGTTCGGCCCGATGCTGACGTTATCGGCCAGCGTCACGCGGCCTTCGAACACGCAATTGACGTCGATGGATACATCGCGGCCGCATTCGAGCGTACCGCGCACGTCCAGACGCGCCGGATCGGCAAGTGTGACGCCCGCGACCAGCAGCGCGTCGGCCACATTGCCCTGATGGATGCGCTCGAGTTCAGCCAGTTGCTGCTTGCTGTTCACGCCGAGGGTTTCCCACTCTTCGTCAGGCTGCGTGGTCACGACTTCGAGGCCGGCCGCGATCGCCATCTCGACCGCGTCGGTCAGATAGAACTCGCCTTGCGCGTTGTCGTTTTTCAACGCCGCGAGCCAGCCGCTCAGACGGCCGGTCGGCGCGACGATGATGCCGGTGTTGATCTCGGCGATCTTCAGTTGTTCGGGCATGGCGTCCTTCTGCTCGACGATGCGCGTCACCTTGCCCTGCGCATCGCGCACGATGCGGCCGTAGCCGCTCGGGTCGGCGAGCGTGACGGTGAGCACGCCGTAGCCGCCCTGGCCCGCGCGCTCGGTGAGCGCTTCCAGCGTGCTCGCGCGTGTCAGCGGCACATCGCCATACAGCACCAGCGTGGGCGCCTGCGGATCGAGCAGCGGCAATGCCTGTTGCACCGCGTGGCCCGTGCCGAGTTGTTGTTCCTGAACAGCGAATTGAATGTCCGGCGCGGAAACGGCTTGACGCACAGCTTCGGCACCATGGCCGACCACCACCACGAGACGCGTGGGCTTCAGCGTGCGTGCGGTGTCGATGACATGAGCGAGGAGCGGCCGGCCGGCCAGCGGATGGAGCACCTTGGGCAGCGCGGACCGCATGCGCTTGCCGGTGCCTGCCGCCAAAATCACGATGTTCATGGCGTCGGCGAATTGACTAGTTTGGAGGCGCCGATTCTATCACGCAGCGCCTCGCCGAAACCCGACCTATACGCGGTGTAACTGGCTGAAACGCCCGTATTTCGGGCGTTTCCGTCAAAGATCGTCGAACTGGACGATCGAAATCGACTTCGATGCGTTGAGCATCGCGCCGTCGCCGGTATCGGTCGAACAAGGCTCTTCGTCGAACGCGATATCGCCCTGCGGATCGGCCTCGCCGGTGGCGCGCAGGCCCGCGAACGGGAACAGCTTGTGATCCATCAGATGCGACGGCACGACGTTCGACAATGCATTGAACATATTTTCGACGCGGCCCGGGAAACGCTTCTCCCAATCGCGAATCAACGCCTTCATTTCCGCGCGCTTGAGGTTCGGCTGACTACCGCACAGATTGCACGGAATGATCGGGAATTCGCGCAGTTCCGCGTACTTCTCCAGATCGGTTTCCTTCACGTACGCAAGCGGCCGGATCACGATGTTCTTGCCGTCGTCCGATTGCAGCTTGGGCGGCATGCCCTTCAGCTTGCCGCCATAGAACAGGTTCAGCAGCAGCGTTTGCAGAATGTCGTCGCGGTGATGGCCGAGCGCGATCTTGGTCGCGCCGAGCTCGCCCGCGACGCGGTACAGAATGCCGCGCCGCAGCCGCGAGCACAGCGAGCAGGTGGTCTTGCCTTCAGGCACCAGCCGCTTGACGATGCTGTAGGTGTCCTGGTTCTCGATATGAAACGGAATGTCGAGCTGCTTCAGGTACTCGGGCAGCACGTGCTCGGGAAAGCCCGGCTGCTTCTGGTCGAGATTGACGGCGACGATGTCGAAGTGAATCGGCGCGCGTTCGCGCAGGCGCATCAGCACGTCGAGCATCGCGTAACTGTCTTTGCCGCCGGACAGGCAGACCATCACCTTGTCGCCGTCCTCGATCATGTTGAAGTCGCCGATCGCCTGGCCGACCTGGCGTGCGAGGCGCTTGAACAGCTTGTTGTTCTCGTACGCTTCTTTCTGCTCGCGGCGCGTGAGCGGCGGTTTCGCCGGCGCGGCGCTTTCAGCGTCGGCAGCGGTTTGAGCGACGATGGCGTCGGCCGTCTCGAGGGCCGCTTGCGCCGAACTGCTCGCCGTTGCGTTCAGGATGTCGGGGGCATGCATCGCTCACTCCTCCTTGATACGGAACACTTCGACGCCCACCGCGTCGCAGTCCGGATAGACGTCCGGCTTTTCCGTCGACACGCGCGCGGCTCGCACCAGCGGGTGTTCGAGCATGGTCGCGACGAGGTCGTCGCAGAGCGTTTCCTGCAGATGGATGTGGCCTTGCTGGACGCGGCGCGAAATGGTGGAGCGCATGAAGTCGTAGTCGACGACTTCGTTCAGCTTGTCCTGTACCGGCGTGGACAGCGACAGCGGCACGTACAGTTCGACGTTGATCACGACGCGCTGTTCGCCGCGCTTTTCGAAATCGTGCACGCCGATGTTGATGTGCACTTCGTAATTGCGCAGAAAGAGCCGGCGGCAATCGGCAAGCCGGGGGTGCGAAAGAGCGGCAAACATGTTCGTTCCAGTCGAAAAAAGCGTGCGGGGCACGCAAGGGGGCGTTTCAGCGCGCCGTGGCCGCCGTCAAAGGCGAACCGCGGCGCATCAGGCGCCCGTCAAAAACATCACGTCGCGCGGCAGCGGCACCAGGTGCTGCCCGCCGTCGACAACCAGCGTCGTTCCGGTCACGCCCGCTGCATCGGCGAGATACAGCGCGGCGGCGACAATATCCTCGGGCCGCGACGCACGGCCCAGAGGCGTTGTACGGTGAGCCTGTTCGAAGCTTGCGGGCGTTTGATCGCCCGATTGCATCGTCAGGCCCGGCGCGAGTCCGACCACGCGCACTTTCGGCGCCAAAGCCTGCGCCAGCGCGATCGTGGCGGTCTGCATGGCCGCTTTCGTGAGCGTGTACGACAGGTAGTCCGGATTCATGTTGTACAGCTTCTGGTCCAGCACGTTGATCACCACGCCGCGCTGGCTTTCGTCGCCGAGGGCCGTCTCCGGCGTCGCGTCGTACAGCATGCGCGCGAGCACCAGCGGCGCGCCGACGTTCATCGCCGTCAGTTTCAGCAGCAGGTCGTAACCGACGTCGCGCGCGGTGTCTTCCTCGAAGCGCGACGCGTTGTTCACGATGCACACCGGCCGGCCCAGCGCCGCCGTGCAGTCCGGCAGCAGCCGCGCGACCTGCGCCTCGTCGCCCAGCTCGGCCTGCAAGGCCACTGCCCGGCGGCCCAGCGCGACGACCTCGGCAACCACCTGGTCGGCCTCGTCCCGAGACGCGCCGTAATGGACCGCCACGTCCCAGCCACGCGCGGCGAAGCCGAGCGCGAGCGCCCGGCCGATGCGGCGCGCGGCGCCGGTAATCAGTACGACGCGCGGCGCTTCAGGCGCGCGGGAGGCGGCAGTGTCCAGAGAGGCGGTCATTTACAATGCGAGGATGAATCCGAAAGCTCACCAACCCGATAGTTTACCTGCTCCCGGCCCGAGCGCGCTGGCGCAGTCCGAAGCGCTGGTCGCGCAACTGCGCGCGGAGCTCGACGGCGCCGGCGGCTGGCTGCCGTTCGACCGCTACATGGAGCGCGCGTTATACGCGCCGGGACTGGGCTATTACAGCGGCGGCGCCCGCAAATTCGGGCTGCGCGGCGACGATGGCAGCGACTTCGTGACCGCCCCGGAACTGTCGCCGCTGTTCGCCGCGACGCTGGCGCGGCCACTCGCCGAAGCCTTGCAGGCAAGCGGCACGCGCGACGTGATGGAATTCGGCGCGGGCACGGGCAAACTCGCGGCGGGCCTGCTCATGGCGCTCGATGCGCTGGGCGTGGACTTCGACAGCTACGCGATCGTGGATTTGTCGGGCGAGTTGCGCGAACGGCAACGCGAGTCGATCGAAGCGGCGGCGCCCGCACTTGCCGCGAAAGTGCGCTGGCTGGACGCGTTGCCCGAGCGCTTCGAAGGCGTGGTGATCGGCAACGAGGTACTCGACGCGATGCCGGTGCGTCTGTTCGCCTTCGCGGACGGCGTCTGGCACGAACGCGGCGTGACGCTGCGCGCCAACACCTTCGCGTTCGAGGACCGTCCGGTAAGCTCGGCGGAGGATCTTGCCACGCTCGCCGACATCGATACCGGCGGCGACGACTACGTGACCGAAACGCACGAAGCCGCACGCGCCTTCACGCGGACCATCTGCACGATGCTCGCGCGCGGCGCGGCGTTTTTCATCGACTATGGTTTTCCACGCCACGAGTACTATCACGCGCAGCGTGCGCAGGGCACGCTGATGTGCCACTACCGGCATCGCGCGCATGGCGATCCGTTTCTTTATCCGGGCTTGCAGGACATCACCGCGCACGTGGAATTCACCGGCATCGCCGAAGCGGGTGTCGAGACCGGCGCGGATCTGCTCGGCTTCACGTCGCAAGCGCGGTTTTTGATGAACGCGGGCATTACCGACGCGCTGTCGGAAATCGATCCGTCCGATACGAAGCGGTTTCTGCCCGCGGCGAATGCGGTGCAGAAGCTGCTGTCGGAAGCCGAGATGGGCGAGCTGTTCAAGGTGATCGCGTTTTCGCGCGGTCTGGATGACACGTTGCAAGCGTTTTCGAGCGGCGACCGCTCGCATACGCTGTGATTGCCGGCTCTGCCCGACTCGGGAACGCGCGATGATCCGCTGGCTTTTGACGACTTTCGTGGCAGTGGCCGTGCTGTCGGCCTGCTGGCCGTGGCTCAGGAAAATCGGTATCGGCCGCATGCCGGGCGACGTGACGTTGCGGCTCTTTGGCCGCGAGTACCCGTTTCCGTTCATGTCGACGCTGGTGCTGTCGATGTTGTTGTCGTTGCTCGCGCGGCTGCTGTAACGATTCCCGCGATGCGCTGACCGGACATATCGGCTTTGTGTGCCGATATGTCCACTACTCCGCTACTCGCGCTGTTCTCCGCGTTCGCCGCCCTCACGGCATGCGCCGCTCTCGCGGCTCGAAGGCCGAACCGCTTCCACCTACTCTGCCATTGCGGCCGCCACCGCCCGCACGCGTTCCATGTGCACCGCGTCCTTGATGGCCGCCGGCGCATCGGCCAGCCGCTTCGCGACTGCGCCGGCATCCACGCCGCGCGCCGCCACCAGCGCAATTCTCAGCCGCTCCGCCTGCGGATACTCGCGCGCTTCGAAGCCAAGCCGTCCGCGCGCATCCGCCTCGCACGCCTGCAACGCTTCGGCGAAACGCGCCGGCTTGCGAATCGCGTCGCTGCGTTCGAGCAGCCTCACCAGGGCCGCCGCCCCCATTTCCATCACGCGATGAATATTGCCGTGCTCGCGCGCCACGAGCAGCGCGAGATCGCGGCACTCGTTGGGCACACGCAGCCGCTCGCACAAGGGCTTGAGCAGATTCACGCTGCGCTCTTCATGGCCGATATGGCGCGGCAATACGTCCGCCGGCGTCGTGGCCTTGCCGAGGTCGTGCGTCAATGCGGCGAAACGAACCGGCAATGCGTAACCCTGCTGCGCGGCGTGATCGACCACCATCATCACGTGAACGCCCGTGTCCACTTCGGGGTGATAGTCGGCGCGTTGCGGCACGCCGTACAGCGCGTCGATCTCGGGCAGAATGCGCGCCAACGCACCGCACTCGCGCAACACCTCGAACATGCGCGACGGCTGCTTCTCCATGAGGCCGCGCGACACTTCCTGCCACACGCGCTCGGCGACCAGCGCATCCACTTCACCGTCGGCGACCATCTTGCGCATCAGCGTCAGCGTTTCGGGCGCGACCGTGAAATCCACGAACCTCGCCGCGAATCGCGCGATCCGCAGAATCCGCACGGGATCTTCGAGGAACGCATCGCTCACATGACGGAACAGCCGTGCGCGCAGATCGCCCTGACCGTCGAACGGATCGATCACCGGCCCGGTCAGTTCGCCGTCGGGACGCACTTCGCGCGCCATCGCATTGATCGTGAGATCGCGGCGCGCGAGATCTTCCTCCAGCGTCACGTCCGGCGCGAAGAAAAACTGGAAGCCGTGATAGCCCGCCGCCGTCTTGCGTTCGGTACGCGCAAGCGCGTATTCCTCGTGCGTCTGCGGATGAAGAAACACCGGAAAGTCCTTGCCCACCGGACGATAACCCTGCGCGACCATCTGCTCCGGCGTCGCACCGACCACGACGTAATCGCGGTCCTGCACCGGTACGCCCAGCACCTCGTCGCGGATCGCGCCGCCTACCGCGTAGATATTCATGGGCATTCGTCTTGATCCGGCAGTGCGTGCGTTTCGCGCAGCGCGTCGTCGATCCATGCCTTCACGGCGGGCACCGCGGCAATGCGGCGCGCGTAGGCGGACGCGGCTTCGGACAAAGCGGGCTGCCACGTGTTGAAGCGCATCACGACCGGCGCGTACATCGCGTCGGCAATGGTGAAATCGCCGAACAGGAACGGGCCGCCGTAGGTGTCGAGGCAATCGCGCCACAGCGCGTCGATGCGCGCGATGTCGGCGAGCGCGCCGGGCGTCGCGTTCTTGCCGGGAAACGACGCGCGGATGTTCATCCACATGTTCGAGCGCAATTCGCCGAAGCCCGAATGCATTTCCGCGCTCACGCTGCGCGCGTGACTGCGGGCGGCGGCATCGCGCGGCCAGAGCGGATGCTGCGGAAAACGCTCGGCGAGCGTTTCGGCGATGGCCAGCGAGTCCCATGTCGCGTGCCCCGTGTCGTCGACCAGACAGGGCACCTTGCCCGCACCATTCGGCGCGTGCGCGCGGATCGCGGCGGCCGTGCCGGGTTCGCGCAGAAGGATCAGCACTTCTTCGAACGGAATGCCGAAATGCTTCAGCAGCAGCCATGGCCGCATCGACCACGACGAATAGTTCTTGTCACCAATGATCAGCTTCATGCTTTGTATGGCGTGAGGGGGAAAGAGATTTTAGCGGCCAGCGCTGGCGCGGAACGTATCGAAGCGCGAGCGCGTCGACGCGCCGGTGAGGTAAACCGGCGCGATGGTTTCGATGCTGGTCGGCTCGATCCCTAGTTCGGGCGCGAGCGGCCCGCTCAACACGTTGTCGACTTTCATCGAATCGAGATTGTCGCGTGAAATCACCGGTTCGCCGGGCGCCATTTCGAAGCTCAACGCCTGCAGGCGCGCGAACGCGTCCGGTAGACGGATGATGCGCGCGTGTTTGCCGATCACGTCGCCGCAATACGCGACGAGGTCTTCGAGCGTGTAGACGGTCGGGCCGCCGAGTTCGTACGTGCGACCGCTCGCGGCGTCGAGATCGAGCGTGTTCATGATCGCCTTCGCGACATCGTCGACGTAGACCGGCTGAAATTTCGCGTCGGGCATGGCGAGCGGAATGGCCGGGAACATCTTCTGCAGAAACGCGAATTTGTTGAGGAACTGGTCCTCCTGGCCGAACACCACCGACGGCCGGAAAATCGTCCACGCCAGATTTGCCGCGTGCACCGCCTTCTCGCCGTCGCCCTTCGAGCGCGTGTACATGCTGGGCCCGCTCGGATCGGCGCCCAACGCGCTAAGGTGAATCAGCCGATGCACGCCCTTGCCTTCGCAAGCCGCGACGATTTTGGTGGGTAGCTCGACGTGAATGCGCGCGAACTCCGGGCCATACGGCTTGCCGCGTTTGCCGTGCAGCGTCCCGACGAGGTTGATCACGCAATCGGCGCCCTCGACGAAACGCGCGAGCTGGACCGGATCGAACACGTCGGTCTCGATCACGTCGATAGGTAGCAGGGTGAGGTGGCGGGCGTTGTAGCGGCGCCGGGTGGCAATGCGCACGTCTTTGCCCATTTCCACGAGCGCATTGACGAGATGGCTGCCGATAAAACCGGAACCGCCGATGATCGCAACGGCTTGATGTCGCATTTTCGACTCCCTGGTGGAAGCCGCGGCAACGGCTGGCGAAGCGCGCCGCCGTCTCGTTTGGGTCGAGGCGGCGGCGGCACGGCGCTTACGGCTTACGGTGCGATGTAACCCAGCCGCGCCTTCAGCGATTGCGGACGGCCTTCGAACAATGCCGCGTAGTAGACGGTGTTGGACAACACGTTCTTCACGTAGTCGCGCGTTTCCTGGAACGGAATCGCCTCGGCGAAGATCGCGCCTTCCACCGGACGCTGCAACGACTGCCGCCAGTTGCGCGGACGGCCCGGACCGGCGTTGTAGCCGGCGGTGGCGAGCACGGCGGACCCGTCGAACTGATTGTAGATCATGGACAGGTAGTTGGTGCCCAGCAGGATGTTGGTGTTGATGTCGTTCATCTGCTCGCGCGAGATCGGGCCGAGGCCGATCTTTTTCGCGACCAGTTGCGCGGTGCCCGGCATCAACTGCATCAGGCCGCTCGCGCCGACTTCCGAGCGCGCGTTCATGATGAAGCGCGACTCCTGGCGGATCAAACCATACGCCCACTCCACATCCAGCCCGTTCGATTGCGAATCGCGCTCGACGATATCGCGGAACGGCGACAGATAACGCAACGAGAAATCGTGCTCGCTCTTCGTGCGGTCCGCCGTATTCACGGTCCGGTCGTAAAGCTGGATCCGGCGCGCGTATTCGGCGGCGGCGATCAACTGACGGTCGCTCATATTGCGCAGCGGCCAGTTCCATTCGCGGTTGCCTTCGAGGCGCAGATTCAGCGCGTAGAAGCGCTGCGCCAGATCGAAGCCCGGCGTATTGCCGGCTTGCTGGACTTCGGCATCCGTGACGGTGGTTTTCGGCGGGACGGTGATCTTCTGGCCGAGTTCTTCGGCGGCCAGTTGACCGTAGAAATTAAAGCCCTGCGAGATCGAATCGAATTCCTGGTTCGCGGTGGCCGTGTCGCCGGCCTGCTTCAGCGCGCGCGCATGCCAGTAGATCCACGACGGCTGATTGCGCAACGCGGCCGGCATCTGCTCGATCGACCAGCGCACCATCGTCCAGTCGCCGGCCAGCAGCGCGGTGCGGGTGCGCCACTCGTACGCCGGGTTCGACAGCGGCGCATTCACCGACAGCCGGTACCAGTCCACCGCGCTCGGCATCTGCTTGGCGGCGGCCTGATACGCAATCGTGCCCCAGCCGATCGCGCGTTCGGGCGAACTCAGCGACGGCGCAACCGACGCGAACGTGGCCGCGGCCATGGCCGGATCGTTACGCGCCATGCGCGTGATCGCCAGCAACGCCAGTTGATGCGACTGCGCGTCCGGACCGACGCCGCGCGCCAGCAACAGCGGCGGCGTGCTCGTCGCCTGACCGAACAGCACCGGATCGGGCGGCTGGTTGCTGAGGGCGTCGACAAGCTTGCTGCCGGTGGCCGTGTAGTTCTGTTCGTACGCGAGACGGATCTGCTGCCAGATGTCGTCGGTGCTGAATTGACGGTTCACGCCCAGCGCGGTGATCAGATCGACGCAGCCGTCGCCGTACCACTTCGGATCGACCAGCAGCGCACGCGCGGCATCGGCCACGTTCTCGCCGCGCGACGCGCGCGATTCGAGCGCATAGCACTTCACCTGCGTGTCGTCGTTCAGCACGAAGCGCGCGTATTGCTGGTCGAAGTTGCGCCAGTCGTGACGCGCGCCGAGCACCGTCAGATAGTCGTTACGCAGACGGTCGGCGATCGCCTGGCCGTCGTACTTCTGCAGGAACGCGAGCACCGGTGCGTCCGGCGCATCGACCCGCGCGTGGCCGCTCGAATCGAACAGTTGCGGCTTGAGCTGGAAGTACTCCAGATACGACGTCGCGGGATAGCTCGGAATCATGCTCGCGAGCTGCGCGGCGCGCGCTGGATCGTTATTGCGCGCGGCCTCGCGAAGCTGGACGAAAATCTGGTCGTCGTTCGAGAGCTGTGAAATGGGAATGGGCTTGACGGCGGAGGCCGTGCTGCACGCGACGAGCGCCGCGGCGGCAAGCGCCAGACCGGCCGCGCGATATACTCGGTAAAGGCGTTTTGACATCGTTGTTTCTGGAGCGCGAATTGAACCCAAGCATAGCATGCAACCCCGCCGCGGAATCGAAAAAGGCGCTGCGTCGAATGCTATTGGAAGCCAGACTGCAAGCGGCTTCCGAGCCTGCTCGCAACACCGCGCTCGGGCGTCGCGTGCTCGATGCGCTGAAGCGTTACGACGTGCGCAGCGTGGGGTTCTACTGGCCGCTCGCGGGTGAGTTCGACGCGCGCGGCGCGATCGCGCTGTGGCTTGCCGCCGATGCGCAGCGCGAAGCCGCGCTGCCGGTCGTCAGGGAACGCGGCGTGCCACTTGAGTTTCACGCATGGACGCCCGATACGCCGATGCGCATCGGTCATCACAAGATCGCGGAACCGGCCTCCGGGCGCGTGACGATTCCCGAGTTGCTGTTCGTGCCTTGCGTGGGTTTCGATGCCGATGGTTTTCGCCTCGGCTATGGCGGCGGCTACTACGACCGCACGCTGGCCGCTTGGCCGGGGGCCGCGCAACCGGTCACGGTCGGCATCGCGTATGAAGCGTGCCGCACCCAGGCGCTGCAACGCGAGGCGCACGACATGCCGCTCGATCTGATCGTCACCGAGGCCGCGCTTTATCCGCAACCGGCAGCCTGACGCCGCGCGCCTCACGCCCGTCACATCAATCCGCGACCACCTCGACCTACAACGAAGCCGCTGCGCGCGCCGCCGTGTCGTACAAGCCGGACGCGTTGCGCATCAACTGCGCCGCGTCGCCGATCTGTTCATTGGTCAGGCCGCTTTCCTTCAACGTCGAAATCAGGCAGCTCTCGCGCACCTCGCGGTAGCGCATGCACAACTCGCGGCCCGCGTCGGTCGCCGAGAAGAACACTTCCTTGCCGGTCTTTTCGCTGTTTACATACCCTCTAGCTACGAGCTTCTTCAACGCGTAGGTGGCGACGTGCGTGTCCTCGATGTTCAGCACGAAGCAGATGTCCGCCAGCTTCTTGCGCCGCTCGCGATGACTGACGTGATGCAGCAGCGAGACTTCGATGGCGGTCATGTCCTTGTCCCCGGCCGCCGACATGCAACGCACCATCCATCGGTTGAATGCGTTGCCTGCCATGATCAGCGCGTATTCGAGTTCGGACAGTTCCGCGCTGGTGTCGGACACGAGGTGCTCCGACGAAACGATCTTGGTGGGATGGCGCGACATGATGACGATTCCCGGCTCACGGTGTGGAAAGGTGTCGGGAGTGTACGACGAGCGACCGGTCCCGGCGAGCCTGGCAAAAACGCTTATTGAGAAATTGTTGATATTTTATTGATAATGTACGCTTCAAACATCGTGAGCCCGATGCCGTTATCACAGGCAGACGGGGCCGCCATGTGTTCGATTCCTCCGACTTGACCAGGGCCGTTAAGCCATGAGCCAACCAAGAATCTTCCCGCTCGGCGATGCCGCGCTAGTCTGCGAGGCGCCGCCGCCCGCCACGCTGGATTGTCAGCGGCGCGTGTGGGCCGCTGCGGCCGCCGCGCACGACTGGCCGCATGTGCTGGAAGTCGTGCCGGGCATGAACAACCTGACGCTCGTGTTCGATCCGCTCGAAGCCGACCCCGAGGCGCTCGCCGCGCAGTTGCAAGCGGCGTGGGAGAAAGCCGGCACGGTGCAGGACGCCGGGCGCGAAGTCGAGATTCCGGTGCAATACGGCGGCGAGTTCGGCCCCGACCTGCAGGCCGTCGCCAATCACACGGGCTTGAGCGTGCGCGAGGTGGTCGAGCGTCATTCGAGCGGCGAGTACGTGGTGTTCTTTCTCGGCTTCCAGCCGGGCTTCGCTTATATGGGCGGTCTCGACGCCGCGCTGCACACGCCGCGCCGCGCGTCGCCGCGGCTCGAAGTGCCGGCCGGATCGGTCGGTATCGGCGGCGAACAGACGGGGATCTATCCGGCTACGTCGCCCGGTGGCTGGCAGTTGATCGGACGCACCGAGCTGCCGCTGTTCGACCCGGCGCGCCGGCCGCCCACGCTGCTGCAACCGGGCGACCGGGTGCGCTTCACCATCGCGGGGATACACGCATGATCGACGTGATTCGCGCCGGTCTGTTGACCACCATTCAGGATCTCGGCCGTCATGGCTACCGGCATCTCGGCGTCGCGATGGGCGGAGCGCTCGACCGCCTGTCGCTCGAAGTCGGCAACCGCCTGGTCGGCAACCGGCCCGACGCGGCCGGTCTGGAAATCACCTTCGGCCCCACCGTGCTGCGCTTTCTGCGCGCGACGCGGGTCGCCATCACCGGCACCGAATTCGGCGCGACGCTCGACGGCAAGCCGGTCTACTCCTGGTGGAGCCTGCCGGTGCAGGCCGGCCAGGAGCTGGTGCTGAACGCGGCAAAGCGCGGCATGCGCGGCTACGTGTGCGTGGCGGGCGGCATCGACGTATTGCCGATGCTCGGCTCGCGCAGCACGGATCTCGCCGGCCACTTCGGCGGACTCGGCGGCCGCGCGTTGCGTGACGGCGATCGTCTGCCGGTCGGTGCGCCGCCGCAGCGCGGCCACGTGGGCTTTACGCCCGAAGCCCCTGAGTTCGGCGTGAAAGCGCCCAGCTGGTGCAAGTTCGTGCTGGTCCACGAGCCGCTGCGACGCGGCCGTCACCCGTCGGGGGTGCCGTGGGCGGTGCCGATCCGTGTGCTGCGCGGTCCCGAGTACGACAGCTTCACCGAGGCCGCGCACGACACGTTCTGGTCGGACGAGTGGCTGGTTACGCCCAACAGCAATCGCATGGGCTATCGCCTCGCGGGCGCCGAGCTCAAGCGCACGAAAAAGAGCGATCTGCTGTCGCACGCGGTGTTGCCGGGCACGATTCAGGTGCCGCCGAACGGCCAGCCGATCGTGCTGATGAGCGACGCGCAAACCACCGGCGGTTATCCGAAGATCGGCGCGGTGATCCAGGCCGATCTGTGGAAACTCGCTCAGGTGCGCCTGAACGCCGCCGTCCGCTTCATCCCGACGACGCCGCATGAAGCGCGTCAGGCTCTGCTCGAGGAACGCACGTATTTGCGGCAGATCGATGCCGCGATTGCGATGCATGAAGAACGCTGCGCCCGCCAACTGGCGGCCGCGGCGCTGTAGAAACCGTGCGCCGATGCGGGTGCGACGCGCGAGGTGGTTCCGAACGGACTGTTCTCGTTATGCCCAACCCCGGCTCGGCCCGGCGTAGTTTTGAAAGTAGAGGAACACCATGGAAATCGATTTGAACGCCGACCTCGGCGAAGGCTGCGGCTCCGACGAGGCGCTGCTCGACCTCGTCAGCTCCGCGAACATCGCGTGCGGCTGGCACGCCGGCGGCGCCAACGCCATGCGCGACTGCGTGCGCTGGGCGGTGGAAAAAGGCGTGTCGATCGGCGCGCATCCGAGTTTTAACGACCCGGAAAACTTCGGCCGCAAGGAGATGGACCTGCCGGCCAACGATATTTACGCGGGCGTGCTGTACCAACTGGGCGCGCTGTCGGCGATCGCGCAGGCGGAGGGCGGGCGCATCGCGCACGTCAAACCGCACGGCGCGCTGTACAACCAGGCCGCGCGCGATCCGAAGATCGCCGACGCGATCGTCTCCGCCGTGCACGACTTCGATCCGTCGCTGGCGGTGTTCGCGCTGGCCAACAGCGGGCTCGTGACTGCGGCGCGCAACGCGGGCCTGACGGCCGTCGAAGAAGTGTTCGCCGACCGCGGCTATCGCGCCGACGGTTCGCTCGTGCCGCGCAAGGAACCGGGCGCGCTGCTCGACGACGAGAACCAGGTGCTGGCGCGCACGCTCGCGATGGTGCGCGAGCAGCGCGTGCAGGCCGTCGACGGTCAATGGGTGCCGCTGAACGCGCAGACCATCTGTCTGCACGGCGACGGTCCGCATGCGCTGGCTTTCGCGCGACGCATTCGCGACGCGCTGGAAGATGCCGGCATCGAAGTGCACGCGGCGGGCACGGTGCGCGTCTAGCGGAACGCGCGCGTCGGTGAATGCACCGGACAGCGCCCTTCAACCGTCGTGCCGCAGCCTCGATTCATGCCCGCCACGCCCCGCTTCGCGCGGGGCGTTTGCCAGACGCAAGACGCCAGACACACAGCCATACCGAAGTCGTTGCAGATGTAGCGCAGGTTGATGTTCGAAGTGATGTTCGAAGCAACGCGGCCGGCAAGAGCCGCGGCAACAAAACGGCGCGCGGATCGCCTCGCGCCGGCACACGTTAGCCGTCACAAGCGGCAAGGTTGAAACCCTGTTTGGAGATCCAGATGCAGACAACCGTCAGTCTATGGCCGCTCATTGGCGTGGCCGTCATCGTCGTAGGCTTTTTATTACGGTTCAATCCGATGCTGATCGTGGCGGTCGCCACCATCGTCACGGGTTTGGCCGCGCACTTTCCGCCCGAGAAAATCCTCGCCGAAATCGGCACGGGCTTCATCAAGACCCGCAACATCCCGTTGATCATTTTCCTGCCGCTCGCGGTGATCGGCCTGCTCGAACGGCATGGTCTGCGTGAACGGGCGCAGGCGTGGATCGGCGGCATCAAGGCGGCCACCGCCGGACGTCTGCTGATCGTCTATCTGCTGATTCGCGAATTGACCGCGGCTGTCGGGCTGACCGGACTCGGTGGTCATCCGCAGATGGTGCGTCCGCTGATCGCGCCGATGGCCGAAGGCGCCACCGAAACCCGCTTCGGCAAACTCAGCGACGCGGTGCGCTACAAACTGCGCGCGTTCTCCGCCGCGACGGACAACGTCGGTCTGTTCTTCGGCGAGGACATCTTCGTCGCATTCGGCGCGATCGTGCTGATGACCACGTTCCTGAAGGAAGCCGGGATCGTCGTCGAACCGATTCACGTCGCGGTGTGGGGCATTCCGACCGCGATCTGCGCATTCCTCGTTCACGGCTTCCGCCTGTATCTGCTCGACCGCAGACTCGAACGCGAATTGCGCGGCAACGCCGTGGCCGGCAACGCAACCGTGGCGCCGACGCAATCGGCCGCAGGAGACAAAGCATGACGCTCACGATTACCTATCTGTTCTGGCTGCTGGGCGTCGTGCTGCTCGTGATCGGCGGCATGATCGTCTCGGACAGGGAGCATCCGCGCCGCTTCACCGCCGGCGGATTCTGGATTCTCTACGCGCTGATCTTCCTGATCGGCGACAAGTTGCCGCCCGCCGTGGTCGGCGTCGCGGTGATCGTGATGGCGTTGATCGCGGGCTTTGGCGGTGTGACCGCGGGCAAGCCGAAGACGCTTTCGCCGGAAGCGCGCAAGGCCAGCGCCGCGCGCCTGGGCAACAAGCTGTTCGTACCCGCGTTGACCATTCCGGTCGTCACCGTGGTCGTCACGCTGTCGGCGAGCCATCTGGTATTCGGCGGCTTGCCGCTGATCGAGAAGGCGAATGTCACGCTGATCGGCTTCGGTATCGGCTGCGTGATCGCGCTCGCGATTGCCTGCGTGATGACGCGCGACACCGTCGGCCAGTCGATGAAGGAGGCGCGCCGCCTGGTCGACGCGTTGTCGTGGGCCGCCGTGTTGCCGCAGATGCTCGGCATGCTCGGCCTCGTGTTCTCGGACGCCGGCGTCGGCAAGGCGGTCGCGCACGTGACGACGGCATACATCAGCCTCGACTACCGCTTCATCGCGGTGGCCGTGTACTGCATCGGCATGGCGCTGTTCACCATGGTGATGGGCAACGGCTTCGCCGCGTTTCCGGTGATGACCGGCGGCGTCGGCGTGCCGATTCTGGTTGGCGTGTTCCACGGCAACCCGGCGGTGATGGTCGCGATCGGCATGTTCTCCGGGTACTGCGGCACCCTGATGACGCCCATGGCGGCGAACTTCAACATGGTGCCCGCCGCGCTGCTCGAATTGCCGGACAAGAATGCGGTGATCAAGGTGCAGATTCCGACCGCGCTCACCTTGCTCGTCGTGAATATTTTCCTGCTGAACTTTCTGATGTTTTTGTAGGAGGCTTTCACCGCAACGCGGTGAAAGTTGGAACACCGCTGGCGCTTGTCGTGACGCGCCAACGATGTGGGTTCATCAGGCGATACCTGCGCGTCCGAATTAGGATGCGTCCGATCGTCGGTCCGCAGGGCGATACCTAGGATGGCGGGGCCTCTCTTCCCGTCCACCCTCGCCGGCGCGTGCAATGCGCGCCGGCGGCACGCCCCGGCAGGTTCCCATGCAACATCCGTCTCAGGTCCACCACGTGCATAGCGTGGCGGCATCTTCCTCCGACGCCGCCACGCTGCTCGATATCGCACTGGCCGCGCATCGCTCAGGTCAAAGCGAACTGGCCGCCTCGCTGTATCGCGACGTACTCGCGCTCGACCCCGTCAATGCGCACGCGCTTCACTACTACGGCGTGCTGCACTATCAACATGGTGGGTACGAAGGAGCGGCCCGCCTGATGAGCGCTGCGCTCGAACGCGACGCCAGCGACGCCGCCTGCTGGAACAATCGTGGCCTCGTGGCCGCCGCGCTCGGCCATCCCGACCAGGCGCTAGTGTGCTATCGCGAAGCGCTGCAACGTCAGCCGGATTACGCCGATGCGCACAACAACCTCGGCGTCGCCTTGCAGGCGCAAGGCGCGATCGATGAAGCCATCGAGCACTATCGCGTGGCATTGGCACTGAATGCCGCGATGGCCGACGCGCATCTGAATCTCGGCACGGCATTCGCGAAGCTCGCGCGTTTCGACGACGCTTTAGCGTGCTACCGCGACGTGCTCTCGCTCGACCCGCAATCGGCGCAAGCACATTTCAATGCGGGCAATGCCTACCTTGCCTTGGGCCATCACGAAGCGGCAACCGTGAGCTTCGAGCAAGCGTTGGCGCTGAATGCGCATTACGCGGAAGCGCACGTCAATCTCGGCAGCCTGATCGGCAAACGCGGCGACTACGCGGGCGCCGAGTCGCACTACCGTCAGGCAGTCGCGCTCAAGCCGACGCCCACTCACCTCGTCTGTCTCGGCGGTTCGCTCGGCGCGCAGGGCCGTCTCGCCGAAGAGGAAGTTTTCTACCGCCGCGCGCTGGCGCTCGACCCGAACTACGCGGACGCACATCAGAACCTCGCATGGCTGCTGCTCAAGCGTGGCGACTACCGGCAAGGCTGGGCGGAATTCGCACAACGCTGGCGCCGCGCCGATTACGACGCGCTCGCGATTTCCGGCGTCGCCGAATGGCGCGGCGAACCGCTCGATGGACGCAGCCTGCTGGTGGTTGGCGAACAGGGTTTCGGCGATCACTTCCAGTTTCTGCGTTTCGCATCCGTCCTTGCACGACTCGGCGCGACGGTTGATCTGTGCGTACGCGAACCGCTACTGCCTTTGGTGGAGCGCATCCCGGGCGTGCGTCGCGCGTTCAGCGGCAAACCCGATACCCTCTACGACTTCTGGGTGCCGATGATGAGCGTCCCGTCCTGTCTCGGCACGGAGCTGGCCACCATTCCGGCAGACATACCGTATCTGTTCGCGAAGCCAGGCATGATCGACGCGTGGCGCGAACGCACTGGTTTCGTTCAACCGACAAAACGCAAGGTCGGTTTCGTCTGGGCCGGCAGTCCGACGTTCGGCAACGACCGCTATCGCTCGATCGCGCTGACCGAATTGAGCCCGCTAGGCGCACTGAACGATGTGGCGTGGTATGCGCTGCAAAAAGGTCCCGCGCATGCACAGTTGGCTGACGCACCGCCCGCTTTCCGCGCACATGACTTCACTGCGGAACTGGAGAGTTTCGACGACACGGCTGCCCTGATCATGAATCTCGATCTGGTGATCTCGGTCGACACCGGCATTGCGCATCTGGCGGGCGCACTCGGCCTTCCAGTTTGGCTACTGCTACCGGCTAACGCCGACTGGCGCTGGCTGGAAACGCGCAACGACTCGCCGTGGTATCCGCGCATGAGGCTTTTTCGGCAGCACACGCTGGGCGACTGGAAACCAGTTGTCGAGCACGTGCTCGCTGCGTTGCGCGACGACGCTCGATAGAAGCAAAAGACACCCGACGCGATCATCCTTCAGCATCCGCCGATCACGTGCGCCGTTGCTGTTGCTGCTGCGCCACCATATAAGCGCGCAGCAGCTTGTTGATACGCGTCTGGTAGCCATGGCCCTGCTCCTTGAACCAGCTCAGCACGTCCGCGTCGATCCGCATGGTCACCGTCTGCTTGGGCGGCAGATGCAACTCGGCGCGTTCGAAAAAGTCGGCGGCGAGTTCGGGCATTTCGCTCGTGTCGATCTGCTCGTCGCTTGCCGCTGCCAGCCGCTTCCAGTCTGTTGCCGATTTTTTTTTCATGGTTTCACCTCCACTCGATTGTCGCGATTTCCGCGATGCCCCATTCACCTTCAATGCCAGACCCGTTCCTTGTATTGCCGGGTTTCGCGACGCGTTGCCTTGCGCGCCGAAATGATCCGCAACACATCTTCGCTGCGCTCCACATACACCACCACGCCCATTGAAGCCTCTATCCAGCCCAGCGCGACCCAACGTTCCTCGCCGTAGTCTTCGCGCTCGTCCAGCGCGGTGAGTACGGGGTGATTGAAGACGTCGATCGCGTCGGCGAAATCGATGCCGTGCTTACGGATGTTGATCTGATTTTTTGCTTCGTCCCATTCAAATAGCACGCGCCACCTGTATTGACGTTTGTACATACATCATAGCATGCGAAAGCATCGCCATGGCCGCGTGTGCCGCATGATTTTTGGGGCACACGTGAGCGTCGGACTGGCGTCGCGGGAGCGCGTTCCTAAGTTAGCCGAACGGTCTAGCCGACCTAAGACGCAACGGCAAATTCGCGTGCGTCCTGCATCGAACGAGGAGGGAGGTTAATACGCGTCGACGACGAAACCGTGCTGCCGCAGCAGTTGCAGCACCCCTTTCGGGCCGCCCAGATGCAGCGCGCCGATCGCGACGAACACCGGCTTGTTCGGCGCGGCGATCAGCAGCATGCGCGACACGAAACGCCGGTTCCGTTCGTAGACGATGCGGTTGTCGATCGAATTGGAGACGCGCCGGTCGCGCGCGAGTTTTTCGGATTTGGCCGCCTGCCATGCGGCGATCGCGTCGGCATCGCCGACCCGCCACAAGCGATGCAACGTGCGCACGTCCTCGACGTTTTCCGCGGGCGTCTGAACCAGATCCTGCGCCAGCATCTCGCGCTGCTGCGCAAGCGACAGACCGGTGAACGCGCGCATCTGTTGCGGCAAGGTTTCGAGTCCGACGATCTTGCCGCGCGTGCGGATATAGACGTTCTGCAGTTGCGCTTCGGTGCCGTATTCGGTCTGCAGGCCGGCGCTCAGCGAATCGTAGGTTTCGACCACCAGCGAGGCGAGCCACGGCCGCATCTTCTTGATCGCATCCAGCGCGGCGGGATTGCCGCGCAGACGGAACGCGAGCTTGCGCCACAGCGGTTCGGGCAGCAGGCCAGGCAGACAGTCGCGCCGGCAGACGCCGTACTTCGACACGTCGTCCTGCGAGACCAGCAGTTCGTCGGGGGAAAGTTCGAGGGCCAGCGTCGGCGACGCGGCCAGCGCGCCCATGATCGGCGGGCGAAACGGCTGCTTCGCCGGATAGTCGGCGGGATCGCCGACGTGCAGCGTGCCGAGCACGTAAATCGTGGTGGTGCCGCGTGTCGCGACATAGAACGGCATGCGTGCCGGTTGCTGACGCACCGGGCCGCTTGCCGTGGTGCCCGGCGCGGCGGGCGGTGGATTGAAGCCCGGCAGGGTGGCGCGCGGCGGCGCCGGCATGCTGGGCAACGGCGCGGTGGGACGCCCCGCCTGGCCGGGCGCGGTCGCCGCGGCGCCAGCGGCCTGCGCGAGACGGATCGGCGTCACGCCGACCGGCAGACTCGACCCGACAGCGATCAGCAAGCCGTACAGCGCGGCGCCGGTCAGCGCACGCGCGATCCGGCGCCGCGAGAAAGCGGCACGGCGGCCGCCATCACGCGAGCGGCGCGTAAGACGACGCGCCGCCACCCCATCAGGCATCCACGTCCCCCACCTCCTCGGCGCGGTGACACGACACCTGACGGCCATCCACTTCGCGCAGCTTCGGTTCCTCGCTGCGACACCGCTCGATCACGTACGGGCAGCGCTGATGAAACGTGCAGCCCGACGGCGGATTCAGCGGCGAAGGCATTTCGCCTTGCAGCTTGATCTTGATCGTGCGATCCGCCTCGAAGATGGACGGCGTGGCCGACATCAACGCGCGCGTGTACGGATGCCGCGGCTTCGAGAAAATCCGCTGCTTGTCGCCCAGTTCCGCGACACCGCCGAAGTACATCACCATCACGTCGTCGGCGATGTGTTCGACCACCGACAGGTTATGCGAGATGAACACGTAGCTCGTCTTGAACTGGTCCTGCAGATCCATGAACAGGTTCAGGATCTGCGCCTGGATCGACACGTCGAGCGCGGACACGGGTTCGTCGGCCACCACGATCTGCGGGTCCAGAATCATCGCGCGGGCAATCGCCACACGTTGACGCTGGCCGCCGGAGAACATGTGCGGATAACGCTTCGCGTGTTCCGGACGCAGGCCGACGGTGCGCATCATCTGCGCGATGCGTTCGGCGCGTTCGGTCGCGCTGAGTTGCGTATTGATCGCGAGCGGTTCGCCAAGCGTCTGCTCGACGGTCTTGCGCGGATTCAGCGACGCAAACGGGTTCTGGAACACCATCTGCACGCGCCGCCGCAGCGCCGCGATTTTCGCGTGATCGGCGCCGGCCACATCTTCGCCGTCGATCATCAGGCGGCCCGCGCTGGGCGCCTCGATCATGGTGAGCTGACGCGCCAGCGTCGATTTGCCGCAACCGGATTCGCCGACCACGGCCAACGTCTTGCCGCGTTCGAGCGCGAACGACACGCCGTTCAACGCCTTCACCGTGCCCGTGGCGAACATGCCGCGCTTCACCTGGTAGTAACGCGCGAGCTGGTCGGCGACCAGCACGTGATCGCCCGCATGGTCCGACTGGCGCCGCGTTTCGAGTACTGCGTTCATCGTGCGCCTCCATGGGTGTGAACGTTGGCGTCGCCGCTCAGGTTCAGGGGTTTGATGCAGCGCACGCGCGCCACTTCCGCGTGGCCTTGCAGCGGCGCGAGCGCCGGCCGTGCCTTGGTGCAATCGTCGCCCACGTATTTGCAGCGCGGCGCGAACAGACAACCCTTGGGCCGGTCGTCACGCCCCGGCACCATGCCGGGCAGCGCAGCCAGCCGGACCGCGCCGACATTGTGCTCGGGAATCGCCGCCAGCAAGGCTTCCGTGTACGGGTGATGCGGCGCGGCGAAGATATCCGGCACCTTGTTGGTTTCGATCACTTCGCCAGCGTACATGACCGCGACGCGTTGCGCGACCTCGGACACCACCGCCAGATCGTGCGAAATCAGCACCAGCGCCATGCCGCGTTCCTTCTGCAGCTTGATCAGCAACTCCATGATCTGCGCCTGGATGGTGACATCGAGCGCGGTGGTCGGTTCGTCGGCGATCAGCAGCTTCGGGTTGCAGGCGATCGCCATCGCGATCATCACGCGCTGGTTCATGCCGCCCGACATCTGGTGCGGAAACGAGCCGATACGGCCTTTCGGATCGGGAATGCCGACCTGATCGAGCAGTTCGAGCGCGCGTTTGTCGAGCGCGCTGCCGCGCAGGCCTTCGTGCAGCTTCAGCACTTCCTTGATCTGATAGCCGACGGTGTAGCTCGGGTTCAGACTGGTGAGCGCGTCCTGGAACACCATCGCGATATCTTTGCCGATGATCTTGCGGCGTTCTTTCGGCGATGCGGTCAGCAGGTTCTTGCCGTTGAAGGTGACTTCGTCGGCGGTGACTTTGCCCGGCGCGTCGATCAGGCCCATCAGCGCCATCATCGTCACGCTTTTGCCCGAGCCCGATTCGCCGACCACGCCGACCACTTCGCCGGGGGCGACGTCGAGGTTGATGCGGTCGACCGCCGGCAGGCCGTTGAAATTCACGGCCAGGTTGCGGATGGTCAATAGATTCGTCATTTACGCCATCCGTTTCAGTTTGGGGTCGAGTGCATCGCGCAGCCCGTCGCCGAGCAGGTTGATCGCCAGCACCGAGATCAGGATGGACAGACCCGGCATGGTGACGATCCACCACGCGCTGTCGATGTAATCGCGCGCCGAGGCCAGCATCGCGCCCCACTCCGCCGAAGGCGGTTGCACGCCGAGGCCAAGAAAGCCGAGCGCGGCCGCATCGAGAATCGCCGACGAAAAACCGAGCGTGGCCTGCACGATCAGCGGCGCGGTGCAGTTCGGCAGCACTTGCGAGAACATCAGCCGCAAGGTGCCGGCGCCCGCCACGCGCGAAGCCGTCACGTATTCCTTCTGCAACTCGCCCTGCGCCGAGGCGCGCGTCAGCCGCACATAGCCCGGCAGCGCGACGATCGCGATTGCCAGCATCGTGTTGACGAGGCCGGGACCGATGATCGCCACCACCGCCACCGCCAGCAGCAGCGAGGGCAGCGCGAGCAGCACGTCCATGATGCGCATGATCGGCGTGTCGGCCCACTTCTCGAAGAACGCCGCGATCAATCCGAGCACGATGCCCGGAATCAGCGCGAGCACCACGGAAACGAAGCCGATCCAGAATGACAGCCGCGCGCCGTACATCAGACGCGAGAGGATGTCGCGGCCCGCTTCGTCGGTGCCGAGAATGAACTTCCAGTTGCCGCCGTCGAGCCACGCGGGCGGAATCTTCACGAAGTCGCGGTATTGCTCGATCGGGCTATGCGGCGCGATCAACGGCGCGAAAATCGCGATGAAGATCAGCACCAGCACGATGATGCCGGCGCCGACGGCGCCACGATTGCGCGAGAAATTCGCCCAGAACTCCCGGGCGGCGATCGTACGGCCACTGGGTGGCGTGACCGATTGGGGGACTGTGTTTTGAATGTCTGCCATGGTCGTCTTTCTCACCTCGTATGGCGGATGCGGGGATTGAGCACGCCGTACAGCAGATCGACGACGAGGTTCACGACGATCACCAGCGTGGCGATCATCAGGATACCGCCCTGCACCACCGGGTAATCGCGCCGGCTGATCGCGTCGATCAGCCATTTGCCGATGCCCGGCCACGAAAACAGCGTCTCGGTCAGCACCGCGCCCGCGAGCAGCGTGCCGACCTGCAGGCCGATCACCGTCACGACGGGAATCAGCGCGTTACGCAATGCATGCACGACGATCACGCGACCCGGCGACAGGCCCTTCGCGCGCGCGGTGCGGATGTAGTCCTCGCGCAGCACTTCGAGCATCGACGAACGCGTCATGCGCGCGACGACCGCCAGCGGAATCGTGCCGAGCACGATGGCCGGCAGGATCAGATGGCTCAGCGCGGATTTGAACGCGCCTTCGTCGGTGGACATCATCGCGTCGATCAGCATGAAGCCGGTGACGTGCGGGATGTCGTATTCGACCGCGATGCGGCCCGACACCGGCGTCCAGCCGAGCTTCACCGAGAACAGCATGATGAGGATCAAGCCCCACCAGAAGATCGGCATCGAGTAGCCGGTCAGTGCCGTGCCCATCACGCCGTGATCGACCACCGTGCCGCGCCGCAAGGCCGCGAACACGCCCGCCGGCAGGCCGACGATCAGCGCGAACAGCATCGCGCAGATCGACAGCTCGACGGTGGCGGGGAAACGTGCGAGGAATTCGCCCATCACGCTGGTGTTGGTGATGATCGAGGTGCCGAGGTCCCCGTGCAGCGCGCGGCCGACGTAGTGGACGTATTGCATCGGCAGGGATTCGTCGAGCCCGAGCCGGTGCATCGCGGCTGCGTGCATGGCGGGATCGACGCCGCGCTCGCCCATCATCACTTCGATGGGGTCGCCCGGTATCAGGTGAATCAGCGCGAACGCGAGGATCGTGATGCCGATGAAGGTCGGAATCACCATGCCGATGCGGCGCAAAACAAAGCGGAACATGGTTTTGTCCCTATGGTCTTGATGAAGAAAAAACGCAACCGGCGACGAGGGCTTGTGACCCCGGTCGCCGGACCATTTCGACCAGTTTTCTAACCGTGCGAAAAGCGTACTGCGCGAACTTGACTGATTACTTGACGCTGACGCCGTCGAAACGCGCGTATCCGAGCGGTTCGATGCGCATGTCCACCACCTTCTTGCTGACCGGCTGGTACACGGTGGAGTGCGCGATCGGCGAGAACGGCAGTTGCTGCGCGAAAATCTGCTGCGCCTGCATGTAAGCCGTGGTGCGCGCGGCCTGATCGGACGTGACGCGACCCTTCTGGACCAGATCGTCGAACGGCTTGTAGCACCACTTCGAGAAGTTGTTGCCGTTCACCGCTTCGCAGCCGAGCAGCGTGCCGAGCCAGTTGTCCGGATCGCCGTTGTCGCCGGTCCAGCCGATCAGCATCGTGTCGTCTTCACCCGCGTGCGCGCGCTTGATGTACTCGCCCCACTCGTACGTGACGATCTTCGCCTTCACGCCGATCTTGGCCCAGTCGGCCTGGATCATTTCCGCCATCAGACGGGCATTCGGGTTGTACGCGCGCTGCACCGGCATGGCCCACAGCGTGATGTCGAAGCCGTTCGGGAAGCCGGCCTTCGCGAGCAGCGCCTTGGCCTTGGCCGTGTCGTACGCCGCGCTCTTCAGGTTCTTGTCGTACGACCATTGGGTCGGCGGCATCGGATTCGTCGCGGCCTGGCCCGCGCCCTGATACACCGAGTCGATGATCGCCTTCTTGTTGATCGCCATGTCGAGCGCCTGACGCACTTCGAGCTTGTCGACCGGCTTGTGCGTGACGTTGTACGCGAGGTAACCGAGGTTGAAGCCCGGCTGCGACGGCATGTCGATGTTCGCTTCAGACTTCAGCGGCGCGATGTCGGCCGGACGCGGATACGCCATCACCTGGCATTCGTCGCGCTTGATCTTCTGCACGCGCACGCCGGCGTCCGGCGTGATCGAGAAGATCAGCTTCGAGATCTTCACCGTGTTCGGCTTCCAGTAATCCGGATTGCCGTCGAAACGGATCGTCGCGTCCTTCGTATAGCTGCGGAAAATGAACGGACCCGTGCCCACCGGGAACTGGTTGATGTCGGCGGCCTTGCCGGCCTTCATCAACTGGTCGCCGTATTCGGCCGACAAGATCGACGCGTATTCCATCGCCAGATTCTGGATGAACGGCGCGTTGACTTCCTTCAGCGTGAACTTGACCGTATACGGATCGACCTTTTCGACGCCGGTGATCAGCTTGTCGAGGCCCATGTCCGTGAAGTACGGGAACTGGACCGGGTACGCCTTATGGAAGGCCGAGTTCGGGTCCAGCATGCGCTGGAACGTGAAAATGACGTCGTCCGCGTTGAATTCGCGCGTCGGCTTGAAGAACGACGTGGTCTGGAACTTCACGCCGTGACGCAGATGGAACGTGTACGTCTTGCCGTCGGCGGAGACGTCCCACTTTTCTGCCAGGCCCGGCTCGACCTTGGTGCCGCCGCGTTCGAATTCGACGAGACGGTTGTAGACGGTGAACGTGTTAGCCGTGAAATCGACGCCCGTGGTGTATTGGGCCGGATCGAAACCCGCGGGGCTGCCTTCTGAGCAGTAGACCAGGGTTTTATTCGGAATCTCGGCGCGCGCGACACTTGCGCCCACCATCGATGCCGCTGCAGCTGCGACGAGCGTCGTAACACGCGCGGCGCGCAACAGATTGTTTTGCTTCATGTTTCCTCCAGGTTCGGGGCCGGCTGCCGCCGGCGTAGCGCGATCTTACTTGAGCATGGCTCGGGGCAACAAGCGGAGGAAATTCCCCGTGTTGACGATCGGAAACCTTTAAGGCATAAGGGCCGCCGCGCGGCGGCACAGGCCAGCGCGCGCGGCTCCAGCGGATCGGGTCAGCAAAAAAACGGCCCGGGTGCTATTTGAGGCCGACCTCCATGAATTGCGTCGGGCCGAACGGGTCGATCTTGAAGCCGAAAACGTTTTTGGCGATCGGCTGATACACCGTGGAGTGGGCGATCGGCGTGAACGGCACCTGATCCTTGAAGATTTCCTGCGCCTGGGTGTAGGCCTTGGTGCGCTCGGCCATGTCCGTGGTGCCGCGGCCCTTGCGGATCAAATCGTCATACGGTTTGTAGCACCACTTGGAAAAGTTACTGCCGTTGACCGCGTCGCAGCCCAGCAGCACGCCCAGCCAGTTGTCGGGGTCGCCGTAATCGCCGGTCCAGCCGATCAGCATCGCCTCATGCTCGCCGGCGTGCGCGCGGCGGATGTACTCGCCCCACTCGTACGTGCCGATCTTCACCTTGACGCCAATCTTCGCCCAGTCGGCTTGCAGCATTTCCGCCATCAGGCGCGCGTTCGGGTTATACGGACGTTGAACCGGCATGGCCCACAACGTCAGGTCGAAGCCGTCGGGGTAGCCGGCCTGCTTGAGCAGCGCCCGGGCTTTCTCGACGTCGTAGGGTGCGTCCTTCAGATTCTTGTCGTAGCCCCATTGGGTTGGCGGCATCGGGTTGGTCGCGGTCTGGCCCGCGCCCTGATAGACGGATTCGATGATCGCCTTCTTGTTGATCGACATGTCCAGCGCGCGGCGCACCAGCACGTTGTCGAGCGGCTTTTTGGTGGTGTTGTACGCGATATAGCCGAGGTTGAAGCCCACCTGGCTCGGCATCACGAGCGACGTATCGGTTTTCACCGACGCAATGTCCGCCGGACGCGGATACGCCATCACCTGGCATTCGCCGCGCCGCAGCTTCTGCAGACGCACGGCCGGATCGACGGTAATCGCGAAGATCAGCTTGCCGACTTTGACGACGCCCGGCTTCCAGTAATCGGGATTGCCGTCGAAACGGATCGTGTCGTCCTTCGTATAGCTGCGGAAAATGAACGGGCCGGTGCCGACCGGATACTGATTGATATCCGGGGCCTTACCCGCCTTTAACAGTTGATCGGCATACTCGGCCGACAGAATCGACGCAAAGGGCATCGCGATCTGCTGCAAAAACGGCGCATCCACCTCTTTCAGCGTGAAACGCACGGTGTACGGATCGACCTTCGCGATCTTCGCGATGTTAGTGGCGAGACCGAGATCGGAGAAATACGGGAACGGTACCGAATAGGCTTTGCGGAACGGCTGCTCGGGGTCGAGCATGCGCTGGAACGTGAACACGACGTCGTCGGCGTTGAATTCGCGGGTCGGCTTGAAAAACGACGTGGTCTGGAATTTCACGCCGTGACGCAGATGAAACGTGTAGGTCAGACCGTCCGGCGACACGTCCCATTTTTCCGCGAGGCTCGGTTCGATATCCGTGCTGCCGTGCGCGAACTCGATCAGCCGGTTGTAGACCGTATACGACCCGGCGCTGAATTCGACGCTGGTGGTGTACTGCGCGGTATCGAAGCCGGCCGGACTGCCCTCGGAACAGAACACGAGGGTTTTGTCCGGCAGGCTGACTGCTTGCGCCGAACCCGGCGTCAGGCCGAGCGAAGCGATCGAGGCAACCGAGACGAAGGTCAAGGCGGCCAGTGCCGGCCGGCACGACTGGCGAAACGCAAACAGCTTTCGTGACACTGTCATATCGTTCTCCGCAAGCAGCCGGGTTAGCTGCGCTTCGATCATAGACAGCACAAAAATGCGGTTCAATGCGGGCTTACACGCCGCAAGGTGAATCGAGGTGTCGTGGGTGAGGGTTGTGCGGCGCGATATCCGCGGCTGCGCCGGCATTCGCGCTGGCGGGGGTGTCCGTTTTCAATGCGCGAAAAAGAACCGCGTGGCCGATCGGACCACGCGGTTCTTTTATTCCGGCTGGTTCAAACGACCAGCAACTCAGCAGCTCAAGCGCTCAGCCGTTCGCAGATCGCCTTGGTCGCCGCGGCGCCGTTCAGCGTGTAGAAATGCAGACCGGGTACCTTCGCGTCGAGCAGACGTTCGCACAGGCCCGTCACCACGTCGAGGCCGAACGCGCGGATCGACTCGCGGTCGTCGCCAAAGCTTTCCAGCCGGCGCGCAACCCAGCGCGGCACTTCGGCGCCGCACATTTCGGAGAAGCGCATCAGCTGCGAAAAGTTCGTGATCGGCATGATGCCCGGCACGATCGGCACATCCACGCCGAGCTTCCGCGCGTCGTCGACGAAACGGAAGTACGCGTCCGCATTGAAGAAATACTGCGTGATCGCCGAATTCGCGCCGGCCTTCACCTTGCGCGCGAAGTTTTCCAGATCGTGGCGCGGCGAACGCGACTGCGGATGGTATTCCGGATAACCGGCCACCTCGATCCAGAACCAGTCGCCGAATTCGGCGCGGATAAAGCTCACCAGTTCCGACGCATACCGCAGTTCGCCGACTTCGCCCATGCCGGACGGCAGATCGCCACGCAGCGCGACAATGTGACGGATACCGTGCGAGCGGTACTCGTCGAGAATCGCCCGCAGGCTCTCTTTCGACGAACCGATGCACGACACATGCGGCGCCGCCTCGATCCCTTCCTTCGCGATATCGACGACGGTGTCGAGCGTGCCCTGTTGCGTCGAGCCGCCCGCGCCGAACGTCACGGACACGAACTTGGGCTTGAGCGGCGCGAGCTGCGCACGCGTGGCGCGCAGCTTGTCGACGCCTTCCGCGGTCTTCGGCGGAAAGAATTCAAATGAAAGTTCGATGGGGTTCATGATTCAGTGGATCAACCGAGACTACGGTTGCCAAAAACGATCGCGGACAGCAGCCACGAGACGACGCTATACAGAATCGAGCCGATGAATGCGGACCAGAAACCCGACACTTCGAAACCCTTCAGCAGCGACGCGCACAGCCAGAAGCACAGCGCATTGACGACGAGGATAAAGAGGCCGAGCGTGACGATCGTCACGGGCAAGGTCAGCACGATCAGCACCGGGCGCAGCACCGTGTTGATCAATCCGAGCACCACCGCGACGATCAGGGCGGTGCCGAAACTGCGGATATGAATCGACGGCACGATGTAGGTGATGATCAGGAGCGCAAGCGCGTTGATCAGCCAGGTCAGCAGCATGGTCATGTACAGCTCCTTGGGCAGAATGTCCGGAACAGAAAAATCCGCGCACACACCGCGGGAAGAAAACACACGTAAGACGGTCGATGTTCCGGCGGACAAAGCGGCGCATGGTGCGCCGCTCTGTGTTCGCCTGGTTCGCCTGGTTCGCTTTGATCAAGCGTCAGGCTGTGGAACCGCCTACGTGCTTAATAGCGGTAGTGGTTCGGCTTGAACGGGCCGTTCTTGTCGACGCCGATGTAGCCGGCCTGCTCGTCCGACAGCACGGTCAGGTTCGCGCCGATGCGCGCCAGATGCAGACGCGCGACCTTCTCGTCCAGATGCTTCGGCAGCACGTACACCTTGTTTTCGTACTTCTCGCCCTGCGTGAACAGTTCGATCTGCGCGAGGGTCTGGTTGGTGAACGAGTTCGACATCACGAACGACGGGTGGCCCGTCGCGCAACCCAGATTCACGAGGCGGCCTTCAGCCAGCAGAATCACGCGCTTGCCGTCCGGGAAAATGATGTGGTCGACTTGAGGCTTGATGTTGTCCCACTGGTACTGACGGGTCGACGCAATGTCGATTTCCGAATCGAAGTGACCGATGTTGCAGACGATCGCGTTGTGACGCATCGCCTTCATGTGGTCGTGACCGATCACGTGGAAATTGCCGGTTGCCGTCACGAAGATGTCGGCCTTGTCCGCCGCGTATTCCATCGTCACGACGCGGTAGCCTTCCATCGCCGCCTGCAGCGCGCAGATCGGATCGATTTCGGTGACCCACACCGTTGCGCCGAGACCGCGCAGCGACTGCGCGCAGCCCTTGCCCACGTCGCCGTAACCGGCCACGACCGCGATCTTGCCCGCGATCATCACGTCGGTCGCGCGCTTGATGCCGTCGACCAGCGACTCGCGGCAGCCGTACAGGTTGTCGAACTTCGACTTGGTGACCGAATCGTTGACGTTGAATGCCGGGAACGGCAGGCGGCCTTCCTTTTCCATCTGATACAGACGATGCACGCCGGTGGTGGTTTCTTCCGTCACGCCCTTGATGTGCGCGAGACGCTTGGAATACCACGTCGGGTCCGCATCGAGGTGCGAGGCGATCGACTTGTACAGCGCGATTTCTTCTTCGTTGGTCGGCTTCGAGATCACCGAACGGTCTTTCTCCGCCGTCGAGCCGAGGATCAGCAGCAACGTGGCGTCGCCGCCGTCGTCGAGGATCATGTTGGCGAATTCGCCGTTCGGCCATTCGAAAATACGGTGCGAGAACTCCCAGTATTCGTCGAGCGATTCGCCCTTGAACGCGAACACCGGCGTGCCGGCCTTGGCGATCGCGGCAGCCGCGTGATCCTGGGTCGAGAAGATGTTGCACGAGGCCCAGCGGACATCGGCGCCGAGCGCCGTCAGCGTCTCGATCAGCACGCCGGTCTGGATCGTCATGTGCAGCGAACCGGCAATGCGCGCGCCCTTCAGCGGCTGCTGCGCCTTGTACTCTTCGCGCGTTTGCACGAGGCCGGGCATTTCCGTCTCGGCAATGGTGAGTTCCTTGCGGCCCCAGTCGGCGAGCGACAGGTCGGCAACGATGTAATCCTGGGAAGCTTGGGAATCGATAACAGCGGCGTTCATCACGCCCTCCTTTCTAAAAAATTGACTAGAAATTTGACGTGAGCGCGGTTCGATGCGGTGGGCACGAAGCGCACATAGCGCCGGCGAGCCTGCCGATTGAAGCCTTCGAGCCTGGCGGGCGGCCGGCGAATGTGGATTCGCGGTACCCGTCGCAACGCTCCTCGAAGACGAACGGCGATTGTAGCAAATTGAGATGGCTTCAGGGCAAGCACGGGTTTTCGGCGCGAGGGGCCGATGGTGTGCGTGCCGCGGGCGCTCGAGGCGCTATTTACGTTAAGGCATTTACGTCAAGGCTGGGGCACCGGCGGCAAGCCGAAAGCCGCGCGCAATTGCGCGATCCCGGTGCGTGCGCTGTGAAGAAAGCGCCCGGAATAATGAAAGGCTTCGGCGACGTCATCGGCATCCGGTTGTTGCAGGCCCAAGGCGATACGGAAATAGCGTTCGGCGTGAATGCCCGGGTGGTAATGCATGCGCACGCGTTTCACGTCGTCGAGACGCGGGTTGCCGAATGTCTCGCGCAATGCCCATGAAAACGCGCCGTCTTCTCCGCCGATGCGCCGGAACGCCGGGTCCATCGGAAAACCGCCAAGCGCCGCGTAGGCCGCGCGATAGATGATCAGACTGCTCGGCACCGTATTGCTGAGCGTGGCCGCGTGCGCGGCGAAGTCAGGGTGCGCGGTGAGATCGGCGGGAAAACCGGCGTAGTCGACGTCGAGGCGCACGGACAGGGCGGCCGGATGGCGTGCGAGAAACGCGGTCGCGGCGCCGAGCGCGTCGGGCAGATATTCGTCGTCGGCATCGAGGAAGGCGAGCAGATCGTGCGCCGCGTGCAGCGCGCCCCAATTGCGCGCCCGGGCCGCGCCGCCGTTGACGGGCATCCGCAGCACATTCACGCGCGGGTCGAGCGTCGCGCAATAGTCGGCCATCTCGGCCGACGCATCGGTCGAGCCGTCGTCCACCACCAGAATCTGCGCGGCGTCGGGCTGGGTCAGGCAACTGGTCAGCGCGCGAGCGAGTGTCGCCGCGCTGTTGTAGCAGGGGATGATGATCGAAACAGGCGTCATGAAACGGAAGAAGGCGCAGCGAAGCGGCAGCCTGGCAGGAAAAGAGGGGCCGATGGTATCCCGCCTGTCCCGGCGTTCATCCTGAAAAAGCGCGCACGCTGCCAGATCTTCGCGCGGCACAGTCCGCACAACGCGACCTATGAGGTCGTTTTGATTCTCATATAGCGCCCGTTGACCGAAATCACCCCAATCGCGCCGCAACATAAATATAAAGACTTACAATCCCGCGGATTATTCCAATCTGGAATTCCGGAGCCTGAAATCGTGGAACTACGTGCGTTGCGGTATTTCGTCGAAGTGGTTCGCCAGCAGAGCTTCACTGTCGCCGCCGAGCAGATGTTCGTCACGCAGCCCACCATCAGCAAGATGGTGAAGTCGCTGGAGGATGAAATCGGCTCGCCGCTGCTGTTGCGCGATGGGCGCCAGATGGTCCTGACCGATGCCGGCCGGATCGTCTATCAGCGCGGCCAGGACGTGCTCGCCGCGCACGCGCAGTTGCAGGCCGAACTGAACGATCTCGACACGCTCGGGCGCGGCGAACTCACCATCGGCATTCCGCCCATGGGCGGTGCGCTGTTCACACCCGCCATCGCCGCGTTCCGTCAGCGCTATCCAAAGATCGATCTGAAATTGTTCGAGCAGGGATCGCGCGCGATCGAGGCGGCGTTGATTCACGGCGAGCTGGAACTGGGCGGCGTACTGCAACCCGTCGATCCGGAAAACATCGACGTGCTGCCGATGACGCGTCAGTTGCTGTGGCTCGTCGCGCGCACCGGTTCACGTTGGGACGCGCTGCAGGAAGTGCCGCTCGCGCAACTTGCCGAGGAACCGTTCGTGTTCTACGGCGAAAGCCTCGCACTGAACGACGTGGTGCTGAACGCGTGCCGCACGGCCGGTTTCGCGCCGACCATCGTCGGGCGAAGCGGGCATTGGGATTTCATGGCGGCGCTGGTGCTGACCGGTGTCGGCATTGCGCTGTTGCCGGCGCCGTATTGCCGGCGGCTCGATCCCGCGCAGTTCACCTGCCGGCCCGTGGTGGCGCCGGAGATTCCGTGGGAAATGGCGATCGGCTGGCGTCGCAACGGTTATCTGTCGCACGCGGCCCGCGCGTGGCTGGAGGTCGCGCGCGAAACGCTGCCGGGCCAGGGCGGCGACGACTTCATGCTCGGCCCCGGCTTCGGCATCAACGGCATTACGACACCGGCGCCGACGCCGACGCCGCCAGCCCGCTGATCCGCGAAGTCGCCACCTGCCCTGCCTGCGCGTCGCGACGGCTCGCCGCGATCAGCTCGGCCGCGCGCTCGCCGATCATCACCGTCGGCGCATTGGTATTGCCGCCGATCAGCGTCGGCATCACCGACGCATCCACGATCCGCAGTCCCGTCACGCCGCGTACGCGCAATTGCGGATCGACCACCGAACGCGCGTCGCCGCCCATCCGGCAGGTGGCCACCGGGTGATAGATCGTATCGGCGTGTTCGGCGATGGTCTGGCGCAATTCGTCGGCCGTCTGTCCTGCATGCGTGTACAACTCGGTGCCGCCATGCAGCGCGAGCGACGGCGCATCCAGAATGCGCCGCGCCATCTGCGCACCTTCCACCAGCAAATCCAGATCGCGCGAGTCGCTGAAAAAGCGCGGGTCGATCAGGGGCGCGACGCGCGCATCCGCGCTCGCCAGCGTCACCGTGCCGCGGCTGTGCGGCCGCAACACGCACACGTGCAGCGAATAGCCGTGGCCCCAATGCATGTGCCGGTTGTGATCGTCGACCAGCGCCGCGCAGAAATGCAGCTGCAGATCGGGCCGATCGAGCGTCGGTTTGCTCTTCAGGAAACCGCCCGCCTCGGCGACGTTGCTCGACAGCATGCCGTTGCCGTGTCGCATGAAGCTCGCGAATTGCGGCAGCATCCGCGCGATGCCGCGCAGCGAAAAACCGGTCGGCTCGATCGACGACACGCGCTTGTTGATCGTGAAATCGACATGATCGATCAGGTTCTGTCCGACCTCCGGCGCGTCGTGCAGCACGTTGATGCCGAGCGAGCGCAGATGTTCGGCCGGCCCGATGCCCGAACACATCAGCAACTGCGGCGAGTTGAACGCGCCGCCCGCGAGGATCACCTCGGCGCGCGCGTCGAGCGTTTCGCGCCGCCCGCCACGCACCATGTCCACGCCGGTCGCGCGCTTGCCGTCGAAATTGACCCGTAGCACGGTCGCCCCCGCGATCTTGTGCAGATTCGGGCGCTCGCGATCGTAGACATAGGCGCGCGCCACGCTGCAACGGCGGCCGTCGCGCTGCGTGACCTGGTAGAAGCCGACGCCTTCCTGATCCGCGCCGTTGAAATCGCGGTTCGGCTGATAGCCCGCTTCGAGCGCGGCCTGCACGAAGCGCTTCGAAAACGGATTCTGAAACCGCAGATCGGAAACGGTGAGCGGTCCGCTGTCGCCGTGCCATGCGTCGGCGCCACGTTCGTTGCCCTCGGCGCGACGGAAATACGGCAGCACTTCCGCCCACGACCAGCCTTCGCAGCCGAGTTGCGCCCATTCGTCGTAATCGAGCGGATGGCCGCGCGTGTAGATCATCGCGTTGATCGCGCTCGATCCGCCGAAGCCGCGTCCGCGTGGCTGATAACCCTGGCGTCCCGCGAGACCGGGCTGCGGCGTGGTCAGATAGCCGTAGTTGGTCTTGAGTTTGTTCGGCACCACGACCGCCACGCCGACCGGCATGTTGACGAACAGATTGCGATCCGTATGCGGCCCGGCCTCGAGCAGGGCGATGGTGGCGTCGGGACAGCTATCCGCGAGACGGCTCGCCAGCGAGCAACCGCCCGAGCCTGCACCGACGATGATGTAGTCGTATTGCATCCGCTCCTCCTGTCGATCAGGGGGCGCGTCCGGGTCCTTGCAGGAAGCTTGCTGAAGGAACCGCGTGACTCGCCGACCCTGTCATGTGCACACTTGTCTACGTGTGTTTCAACGGCATTGTAGGGAGCCCGCCGGGGCGGCGGCAGCTTCGCGACAGAGCGATTACTCTAAACGCAGAGGCCGCCGCGACCCTATGATGAAAGACGCGCTGGCGGCCACCACGGCCTGCCGGCGCGCATTCAAACACGGCGCGGCGTACGCCGTCCTCAGCGCGAGCGGCGCGACACGCGGCGCTCAAACAGCATCGTCCGATCGGTACGAATCGGCGCCCGCGAACCGGCAGCAAACGGAGACGACGAGATGGAACGGCACAGCTTCGGCCAGACTCACGAGGTGACGAATCAGGTCCCGCCGTTGACGGACTACAACCTGTTCGCCACCGACGCCGCCTTGTCCACCGCCCTCGAGCGCGACGGCGCGCAGTGGCATCGCGATGCATTGCTGCGGCACGGCGCGGCGCTCACCACGCCCGACACGCTCGCGCTCGCCGAGGTGGCGAACCGTCATACGCCGGAATGGCATCCGTTCAGCCCGCGCGGCGAACGGATCGACGCGCTGGAGTTTCATCCCGCATGGCATGAGCTGCTGGCTTTGCTGCGCCGCGAAGGTCTGCATGCGTTGCCATTTTCCGATCCGCGACACGGCGCGATGGTCGCGCGCTGTGCCGGCTATTTTCAGCATGCGCAGATCGAGTCCGGTTCGCTGTGTCCGCTGACCATGACGTTCGCGAGCATCCCCGTGTTGCAGCGCGAACCGGCGCTGTTCGAGAAACTGCGCGACAAGCTGTACGCGCGCGAACACGATCCGCGCGACGTGCCGCTGCCGCACAAACTGTCCGCGATGGTCGGCATGGGCATGACCGAGAAGCAAGGCGGCTCGGACGTACGCAGCAACCAGACCCGCGCTTATGCGACCGGCGGCAGTGGCCGCGGCGCCGCGTACCGGCTGGTCGGCCACAAGTGGTTCTTTTCCGCGCCGCAATGCGACGCCCATCTGGTCCTCGCCCGCACCGGCGATCACGAAGGCCTGTCGTGCTTCTACGTGCCGCGTTTCGCGCCGGACGGCCGCAAGAACACCGTGCAGATCCAGCAGCTGAAGGACAAGCTCGGCAACCGCTCGAACGCGAGCAGCGAAGTCGAATTCCTCGACGCGTTCGGCATTCTGATCGGCGACGAAGGGCGCGGCGTACCGACCATCATCGAAATGGCGAACTACACGCGGCTCGATTGCGTGATCGGCAGCGCGGCGTTGATGCGCGCGGCGCTCGTGCAGGCGATTCATCACGCGCGTCATCGCAGCGCGTTCGGCCGTCAGTTGGCCGAACAACCGCTGATGCGCAACGTGCTCGCGGATCTAGCGCTCGAATCGGAAGCGGCCACGGTGCTCTTCATGCGGCTCGCGCGCGCATTCGAATCGAGCGCGGAGGCTGCGTCGACGTCGTCGGTCGAGCGTGCGTGGCGGCGCATCGTCACGCCCGCCGCGAAGTACTGGGTCTGCAAGCGCGCGCTGGAATTCACCGGCGAGGCGATGGAAGTGTGGGGCGGCAACGGCTACGTCGAAACCGGTCCGATGGCGCGTTTCTATCGCGAGGCGCCAGTGAATTCAATCTGGGAAGGCTCCGGCAACGTGATGTGCCTCGACGTGCTGCGCGCGATGGAACGCGAGCCGGACGCCGCGCACGCGTTGTTCGCCGCGTGGCAGGCCGACGCGCACGCGCATCCGGCCTTGCAGAGCGCGCTCGGGCGGCTCGCGGGCACGCTCGGCGGGCCGGCCGACCAGCGCGAGGCGTCCGCGCGGCGGATCGCGCAGCAGATCGTGCTGATCGCGCAGGCCGTGTTGCTGGTTCAGCACGCGCCGTCCGAAGTCGCCGACGCGTTCGTCGCCACGCGTCTCGCGGACGGCTGCGGCGAAAGTGGTCGCGTGTACGGCACGCTGCCGGCAAGCGTCGATCACGCGGCGATCATCGAACGGGCTTTTCCGGGCTGAGCGGCAAACAGGAACGGCGGCACGACGGACAACCATAAGACGCGCGACGCATTGCGCACCGACATCATCAGGGAGTGGACACACATGAAGAACGATCTGCCGGAGGTCGCCGCGCTCGAAGCGCTGCTGCGCGATCAGCGTCACGCCTATCTGCGCGCGCCGTATCCGTCGTGGGAGCAACGCGCGACGCATCTGAAGGCGTTGCGCAAGGTGATGCTCGACAACCGCGACGCGCTCGCCGCGACCATGCACGACGACTTCGGCAATCGCGCGAAGCAGGAGGTACTGCTCGCCGAGTTCCTGCTGGTGAAGGAAGAAATCGACGGCGCGCTGCGGCACGGCAAGCGCTGGATGAAAGCGCAACGCCGCAGCACCAACAAATGGCTGCTGCCCGCGCGCGCCAAGGTGGTGCCGCAGCCGCTCGGCGTGGTCGGCATCATCGTGCCGTGGAATTATCCGGTGCTGCTCGCCGTCGGCCCGCTGATCAGCGCGCTGACCGCCGGCAATCGCGCGATCATCAAGATGTCGGAGTTGACGCCGCGCACCTCGGCGCTGTTCGAGCAGCTGATCGGTCAGACCTTCGCGCGCGATCACGTCGCGGTGGTCAACGGCGACGCCGCGCTCGCCGCCGCGTTCAGCGCACAGCCCTTCGACCATCTGCTGTTCACCGGTTCGACGAAGGTCGGCCACGAAGTGATGCGCGCCGCCGCCGAGCATCTGACGCCGGTCACGCTGGAACTCGGCGGCAAGTCGCCCGCGCTGATCGGCGCGCACGCGCGCTTCGACAACGCGGTGGACAACCTGATCGCGGGCAAGACGCTGAACGCAGGGCAAACCTGCATCGCGCCGGATTACGTGCTGGTGCCGCGCGGCAAGGAGCAGGCCTTCGTCGAGCGGGCGCGCGCGCGGATGGCGGCCATGTACCCCGGCTTCGCGAGCAACCCCGACTACACGTCGATCATTTCGCCGCGCCATTTCGAGCGGCTGGAACGTCTCGCGGACGAAGCCCGCGCCGCCGGTGCGCAATTACATGCGCTGACCGACAGTTCACCCGACGCGGCGAGCCGCCGTTATCCGCTGATTGCCGTGACCAATGCGCCGGATCATTGCGCGTTGATGCAGGAGGAAATTTTCGGGCCGCTGCTGCCGATCCTCCCCTACGACACGCTCGACGACGCGATTGCGTGGATCAACGCCCGGCCGCGTCCGCTCGCGCTGTATCTGTACGCGGACGACAGCGCGACCATCGAGCGGGTCACGCACGAAACGATTGCCGGCGGCATGGCGGTCAACGAGACGCTGATGCATCTGGCGTGCGAAAGCCTGCCGTTCGGCGGCGTCGGTGCGAGCGGGATGGGGGCGTATCACGGTTACGAAGGCTTCGTGACGTTCTCGAAGATGAAGCCGGTGCTGACGCAGGCGCGGTTGAATGCGCGCGGCTGGATTGCGCCGCCGTATGGAAAACGGGTGAATGCGTTGCTGAAGCTGATGATGCGGTTTTGACGGAAGGGAAATGGGAAGACGAAGGCGGGGCGGCTGTCCGGCAACCGCTGCGCCTCAGCGGCCGCTCGTGCCGTCTTCCACTTCGATCGCTTCCACGTCGATGACATCCCGCGCTTTGCTGGCCCCGCCTGCCCCGCCGCTACCGCCCGGTGCAGGCTCGATCCCCGCCCCGCTCTCCAGCCGGTGCAGCCAGGCAAGCAATTCGGCCACCGCCTGATAAAGCTGCGGCGGAATCCGCGAATCCAGATCGACCTGCATCAGCAGCGAGACCATCTCCGGCGCCTCGTGCACATACAAGCCGGCTTCCTTGGCGCGCTGCACGATCATCTCGGCGAGCATGCCGTAGCCCTTGGCGATCACGCGCGGCGCGGGATCGCCACCCTTCGCGTCATAGATGAGCGCGGCCGCGCTGCGGCGGTGTTTGCGGCTCATCACATCTCCCAATCGAAATCGTCGAGCGCCGGGCTGCTCGATGCGCGGCGCGCGGCGGCCCCCGCGGCGCCAGACGCCGCACCCGCCGACGCCGAGCGCGCATACGCCGACGCGGCCGCCTGCGCCGCTGCCGCACCGGCCGCGCCCGCGCTGGTGTTGGGCGCGCCGCCGCCGATCTCGCGGATCGTCAGGCCGTCGAGCGCGATGCCGGCGGCCGCCAGCCGCTGACGGAAGCTCTCGCCCTGCAGCGCCAGCCGCGCCGCGCCGACCGGGCTCGCCTGCACACGCGCGACGAGGCGCGTGCCGGTGAGCGTCAATTCGGCGTCGACGGTGCCGAGCGTCGGCAGCGACAGCGTCAGGCGGGTGCGCCACGGCTGGTCGTCTTCGCTCGACGCGCCGCCGCCGCTGCGATCCCATTCGTCGCCGTCCTGTTCGATGGTCCAGTCGAGCTTCGCGCCGGGCCATGCTTCGCCGGCCCAGCGGAATTGCCCGGTCGCGAGCATGTCCAGTTGCTGGCGCACCAGCGGCACCGTTGCCGGATGCACCGCCGCCGCCATCGATTGCGACGTCTGCGAGGCGCTGGCGTCGCCGGGCTGCGGCGTCGCGCTGTGCAGATTCGAGTGGGTCGTCTGGCCGTTCAGATCCGATAGCGAGCTGGCCAGCACTTCGCCCGCCATGAAACGGGCAGTTTGTGCATTCGGAATCGACTGCGCCGCGCGGGCGGCATTGCCGTCCGCCGCGCCGGCCTGGCCGCTGTTCGGCGCGCCGCTCATGCCCTGGCGTGTCGAAGCCGTCGACCCGCTGGCGTCATTGCCTTCGCCGGCCCAGTCGAGCGGCAGTTGCGCGTTAGCCACCAGCTTGTTCTGCGGCTCGTCGGCGAGACTCGCGGGCGAGCGTTGCCCGGCCAGCCATTGCGCGAGATGCGCTTCGTAGAAAAGACCGCTGTCGCCGACCGTCTGTTCGAGCGCGGCCGCGAGCGCCGCGACCGGCACCTGCGCCGCCGCGACATTGGCCGTGGCCGTGGTTCCCGCGGCGCCGGCGGCGTTCGGATTGGCGTTGCCGGCCCCAGCGGCACCGGTCGCGCCCGGCGTATCGACGCCCGTATCGAACAACGGCAACGCGCCCACATCCACGTCGAGCGCGGGCGCCGCCGGCCAGATCGGCATCTGGCCGAGCACGGCGGGCGTGGCTTCGCCGCCCGAACGCACGATCGCATTGAGCGTCAGCGCGACGGCGGACAGCGCGGTTTGAGCGGACGGTTGCGGCGCGGGCGTCGCAATGAGGGTGGGATTGGTCGGCGCGGTATCGACGCTCGCCGCGCCGGTCTGCGACGCGGTCGCGCTGCCGGGGGCGATATTGAGCAGACTGTCGATCCGGTTCGCTAGCAGCGAAGCGACGGCCGTGTCGATTCCGTTCATGCCGGGTCCTTGATCACATTGGCGGCAGTGCGCTCAAATGCAAAGCGGTCAGTCGGGCACTCAGCGCGCCCCGTACAGTTCCTTGAGCACGCGCGTCGGCCGGCCGGCGAACAACGCCGACAGGTTGGCCATGCGCGGATTCGCCAGATCGCGGATCGCGGCATCGTCGGCGAGGATTTGCCGGATCAGCGCGTACTTGCGCAATCGCTCCGACTCGTCGAGCTTCACCCCGGTTTCGGCGTCCTTCAACGCGTCGACCAGATGCCGGTATTCCTCCTGCAAGTGGACCAGATCGTTCCACAGCGCGCGCCGGGCAGCCATCAGCATGCGGCAGGAAATCGCTGCGATCGCCTCGTAACGGGCGAAATATTCTGCGTTCGATGTCATCTCATGCTTTCCGCGGCCGGCTGGACCGCCATCCGCGCGATTTCCGGGGCGATCCCGACCCATGCCTCTTCGAGTGTCGCCAGCAGGCCGTCGACCTCGACCAGCATCGCCTCGCTCTGTTTTATATTGGCTTCGAGCAGCCGGCGCGACATATAGCCATATAGCGCGTCCAACCGCTCTGCAATCTCGCCGCCCGCCTCGATGTTGAGCGACTGCTGCAGCCCGCTTTCGACGATCTGAATCGCCTTGCCGATCGCCTCTCCGCGACCTGCCACATTGCCCTGCTGCAGATGCATGCGCGCTTGCGCGATGGCCTGCCGGGCGCCCTGATACAGCATCACGATCAGACGATGCGGACTCGCGCCCATCACCCCTGTCTCGACGCCCACGCGTGCGTACGCATTGGCTCCAGAGTGTCCTGGGGAAAACATCGGCGCTCCTCCTCTCTTGCACAGCGGTTGGTCGTGGCATCCCCTCCGGACACGTTGCCGCACCCGGATTTCTGCCTGTATCTGGTTATCGGATACGCAGCGGGAAAGCTTTAGGCCGGTGTAAGGAGGTTTAAGGCGCCGGATCGCGCGGCCTGCCAGAACCGCACGGCAAACGCCGTTCGGGGCGGGCGGAACAGCCCTGCCGCCCCACGGCGCTCATACCTGCATCTGCATGATGTCGTTGTAGGCGGACACCAGCTTGTTGCGCACCTGCAGGCCGAACTGGAAGCCGACGTTGGCCTTCTGCATGTCGACCATCACGTCGTTCAGCGACACGTTGGACGCGCCGAGTTCGAACGCCTGCGATTCACCGACGGCCTTGGTCTGGTCGCTGCTGATCTTGTCCAGCGATGCCTTCAGCGCCGACGCGAAACCGCTCGCCGTCGCCGCGCCGGACTGATCGGCGACCGAGGTGTTGGCGCCGGCCGCCTGCGCGGCCATCGACTGCATCTGTTGCAGCGCCGACGACAGCGCGTTCACGGGCATAGTCATGTTCTCTCCACGAATGAGACCGGCATACCGGAACCGTACCGATCTGGGATGAAAGCATAGCAGCGGCGCATACGGGAAAGCCCCGAAAGTAGGGGTGAAACCCGGCTCTATTCAAGCAATCGGGTTGAGCCACGGTGCGGATAATTTCAAGGGTGAAAGTCTCTGTCCGTACGGCCGCCGACCTCGGCGCGCTCCCGCGGCAGAACGCAAAGGCATCCCGGAGATACCCGACGCATGGATTCGTCAGCCAACTCTTTGATCAACCCCGACGCCCGCATGGGCCTCGCCGGCGCGCAGCCCGGCGCCGGTGCGGCCGCAGGCCAGGCCGGCGCCGCGGATCTCGGCGGCCTCGGGGGCAACCTCGGCGGCAACTTCGGCCAGCGCCTGTCGGGCCTCGCGCAGATGCGCGGCAACCCGCGCGCGCCGCTGATCTTCGCCGTCGCGCTGCTGGTCGCGGTGGTCGCGGGCCTGTTCCTGTGGTCGCGCGCGCCGGACTACAAGGTGCTCTACAGCAACCTGTCGGACCGCGACGGCGGCGCGATCATCACCGCGCTGCAGGCCGCCAACATTCCGTACAAGTTCTCCGACTCCGGCGGCGCGATCCTCGTCCCGGCCGATCAGGTGCATGAAATGCGTCTGCGCCTCGCGTCGCAGGGCTTGCCCAAGAGCGGCTCGGTCGGCTTCGAACTGATGGACAACCAGAAGTTCGGCATCAGCCAGTTCGCCGAACAGATCAACTATCAGCGCTCGCTGGAAGGCGAGCTGGAACGCACGATCGAATCGATCTCGTCGGTGAAGTCGGCCCGCGTGCATCTGGCGATTCCGAAGCCCTCGGTGTTCGTGCGCGACAAGGAAGCGCCGTCGGCCTCCGTGCTGGTCAATCTGTACCCGGGCCGCGCGCTCGACGAAGGCCAGGTGCTGGCGATCACGCATATGGTGTCGTCGGCCGTGCCGGATATGCCGGTCAAGGGCGTCACGATTCTCGACCAGGACGGCAACCTGCTCACGCAGCCGTCGGGCGGCAGCGGTCTGGACGCGTCGCAGCTCAAGTATCGTCAGCAGATCGAACGCAACACGCAGCAGCGCATCGACTCGATCCTCTCGCCGCTGTTCGGCGCCGGCAACGCGCATTCGCAGGTCAGCGCGGATATCGACTTCTCGCGCATCGAACAGACCTCGGAAAACTACGGCCCGAACGGCAACCCGCAGCAGGCGGCGATCCGCAGCCAGCAGTCGAGCACCGCGACGGAAATGTCGCAGGCCGGCGCCTCGGGCGTGCCGGGCGCGCTGTCGAACCAGCCGCCGCAGCCGGCTTCGGCGCCGATCAACGCGCCGAACGGCGCGAGCGGCGTGAGCACCACGCCGGTCAGCGACCGCAAGGATTCGACCACCAACTACGAGCTCGACAAGACGGTACGCCACCTCGAACAGCCGATGGGCGGCATCAAGCGCCTGTCCGTGGCGGTGGTGGTCAACTATCTGCGCGTGGTCGACGCCAAGGGCCACGCGACGATGCAGCCGGTCACCGCCGACAAGCTCGCGCAGGTCAACCAGCTGGTGAAGGACGCGATGGGCTTCGACGCGGCGCGTGGCGACTCGGTCAACGTGGTCAACAGCCCGTTCTCGACCGAAATCGACCCGAACGCCGACCTGCCATGGTGGCGCACGCCGGACATGATCGCGCTCGCCAAGCAGATCGCGACCTACCTCGGCATCGGCGCAGTCGCCCTGTTCCTGTACTTCGTGATGGTGAAGCCGGCGCTGCGCCGCGCTTTCCCGCCGCCGCAGCCGGCCGCGGTCGCGGCACTGGCCTCGCCGGACGACGAGCCGATCCTGCTGGACGGCATCCCGCCGGCCGAGCGCGCCGGCGTGAACAGCGTCGCCGAGCTGGAAGGCGACTCCGAGCTGCTGGCGCTCGAAAACGCCAAGCACAAATATGAGCGGAACCTGGAATTCGCCCGCAGCATCGCGCGCCAGGATCCGAAGATCGTTGCAACCGTCGTGAAAAATTGGGTGACCGATGAGCGCTGAAGGCGTAATGAAGAGCGCGCTCCTGCTGATGTCGATCGGCGAGGAAGAAGCCGCGCAGGTGTTCAAGTTCCTCGGGCCGCGTGAAGTCCAGAAGATCGGCGTGGCGATGGCCGCGTTGAAGAGCGTGACCCGCGAGCAGATCGATGTCGTGCTGCAGGAGTTTGTCCGCGAGGCGGAACAGCACACCGGCATGTCGCTGGATTCGAACGAGTACATCCGTTCGGTGCTGACCAAGGCGCTCGGCGACGACAAGGCCGGCGCGATCATCGACCGGATTCTGCAGGGCAGCGATACCAGCGGTATCGAAGGCCTGAAGTGGATGGACTCCGCCGCGGTCGCCGAACTGATCAAGAACGAGCACCCACAGATTATCGCGACGATCCTGGTCCACCTGGACCGCGATCAGGCGTCGGAAATCGTCGCCTGCTTCACGGACCGGCTGCGCAACGACGTGCTGCTGCGGATCGCGACGCTCGACGGTATCCAGCCAGCCGCGCTGCGCGAACTCGACGACGTGCTCACCGGCCTGCTGTCGGGCAGCGACAACCTCAAGCGCAGCCCGATGGGCGGCATCCGCACGGCGGCCGAAATCCTCAACTTCATGTCGAGCAACCATGAAGAAGGCGTGATCGAAAACGTGCGCCAGTACGACGCGGAACTCGCGCAGAAGATCATCGATCAGATGTTCGTGTTCGAGAACCTGCTCGATCTGGAAGACCGCGCGATCCAGCTGCTGCTGAAGGAAGTCGAGTCCGAAGCGCTGATCATCTCGCTGAAGGGCGCGCCGCCCGCGCTGCGCCAGAAATTCCTCTCGAACATGTCGCAGCGTGCCGCCGAACTGCTCGCCGAAGACCTCGATGCGCGCGGTCCGGTACGCGTCTCCGAAGTCGAGACGCAGCAGCGCCGCATCCTGCAGATCGTGCGCAATCTGGCCGAGAGCGGTCAGATCGTGCTAGGCGGCAAGGCGGAAGATGCATATGTCTAATCAGAACGCCTCGGCGAAGGACAGTCTCTCGGCCTATCAGCGCTGGGAGATGGCCTCGTTCGATCCGGCGCCGCCCGCACCGCCCGAACCCGAGGTCGACGACGGCGCGTTCGAGGCCGAACTCGAACGCCTGCGCGACGCCGCTCATGCACAGGGCATCGCGTCCGGCCACGTCGCCGGTCAGGCGCTCGGCTATCAGGCCGGCTACGAACAGGGGCATGCACAGGGTTTCGAGCAGGGCCAGAGCGAAGCGCGCGAAGAAGCGGCGCGGCTCGCCGCGCTGGCCGAGACCTTCAAGGCGGCGCTCGACGGCGCTCAGGGCACGATCTCCGAGACGCTGGTCGCGCTGGCGCTGGATATCGCGCAGCAGGTCGTACGCCAGCACGTGCAGCACGACCCGACCGCGCTGATCGCCGCCGCGCGTGAGGTGCTGGCGACCGAACCGACGCTGATCGGCGCGCCGGCGTTGATCGTGAGTCCGGCCGATCTGCCCGTTGTCGAAGCGTATCTGATGGAAGAACTGCAAACGCGCGGCTGGACCGTGCGTACCGATCCGGCGGTGGAGCGCGGCGGCTGCCGCGCGCAAGCCAGCACCGGCGAAGTGGATGCGGGCATCGACACGCGCTGGGAGCGCGTGGCGGCGGCCCTCGGCAAAGTGAGCACGTGGTGAAACCGACGCTCGAAGATATTCGCGCCAGCGATTTGACGCCGCTCGAACGCGAGCTGGCGCTGGCATCGTTTGGCGCGGAAGCGTTGACGGATGGCGCGGCGGCTAGCGCGGCGGCCGGCGTGTCTGCCAGTGCTTCGCCGGACGCGGCGGCAGCTTCGCCCTCCGCCTCGCGCGTCGCCGCGCAGCGCGATCCGGCGCTCGGGCATCCGGCGAGCGGCGCGGCGGCGAGCCGTGAATCGGCCGCGACGGTGACGGCCGCGGCAGGCATCGCGGCAAATCCCGGCGAACGCCCCGCCCCCGCTCCCTACGATCCCGCACTCGACAGCAACCCCTACACCCAGGCCTGGCGCGGCCGGCTCGACGCGCTGCGCGAACGCAACGCGATCGCCAAGCCGATGCGCGCCTGCGGACGCCTGACGCGCGCGGCGGGTCTGGTGCTCGAAGCCGTCGGCCTGCGCCTGTCGGTGGGCGCCGAAGTGATGATCGAGCTGCCGCAAGGCAGTTCGCTGCCGATGGCCGAAGCCGAAGTCGTCGGCTTTTCCGGCGACAAACTGTTTCTGATGCCGACCACCGAGGTGATCGGCCTGTTGCCCGGCGCGCGCGTCTATCCGCTCGAAAGCGCGCCGATCGCCGATCCGATGGCGGGGGCGAAGCGCCTGCCGGTCGGCTGGGAATTGCTCGGCCGCGTGCTGGATGCGTCCGGCCGTCCGCTCGACGGTCTCGGCCCGCTCGGCACGCACTCGGACGCGCCGCTGTCCGCGCCGGTCATCAACCCGCTGCATCGCGAGCCGATTCACAAGGTGCTCGACGTCGGCGTGCGCGCGATCAACTCGCTGCTGACCGTCGGCCGGGGCCAGCGCATGGGCCTGTTCGCGGGCTCGGGCGTCGGCAAATCGGTGCTGCTCGGCACGATGGCGCGCTACACCAGCGCCGAGGTGATCGTGATCGGCCTGATCGGCGAACGCGGCCGCGAAGTGAAGGAATTCATCGAACAGATTCTCGGCGAGGAAGGTCTGGCGCGCTCGGTGGTGATTGCCGCGCCGGCCGACGTCTCGCCGCTGCTGCGAATGCAGGCGGCGTCGTATTCGACGTCGCTCGCCGAGTATTTCCGCGATCAGGGCAAGCACGTGCTGCTGCTGATGGATTCGCTGACGCGTTACGCGATGGCGCAACGCGAAATCGCATTGGCCGTGGGCGAGCCGCCCGCCACCAAGGGGTATCCGCCTTCGGTGTTCGCCAAGCTGCCGGCGCTCGTGGAGCGCACCGGCAACGGCCCGGCGGGCGGCGGATCGATCACCGCGTTCTACACCGTGCTGACCGAAGGCGACGACCAGCAGGACCCGATCGCCGACTCCGCGCGGGCGATTCTGGACGGCCACATCGTGCTGTCGCGTTCGCTGGCCGAGGCCGGCCACTACCCGGCGATCGACATCGAAGCCTCGATTAGCCGGGCAATGACCGCGCTGATCGACGATAACCATCTGGAAAAAACGCGTATGTTCAAGCAGATGCTGTCGCGCTATCAGCGCAACCGCGATCTGATCAACGTCGGCGCCTATTCGAGCGGGCGCGATGCGCTGCTCGACCGCGCGATTGCGCTGTACCCCCGGATGGAAGCATTTTTGCAGCAAGGTTTTCGCGAATGCGCGAACTTTGAACCGAGTCTCGAGATGCTGGACGCGCTGTTTGCCCAAGGAGGCTGACGATGGCGAAACACTTTCCGATCAAGACGCTTATCGGCCTGGCGCAGGACGATGTCGACGCCGCCGCGCAACGTCTGGGCCGCGCGCAGCGCGAGCGCAACGACGTGCAGTCGCAGCTCGACGCGCTGGTGCAGTACCGCGACGAGTATCACGCGCGCTTCACCGCGACCGCCCAGAACGGCATGCCGGCCGGCAACATGCGCAACTTCCAGGCGTTCATCGACACGCTCGACGCGGCGATCGACCAGCAGCGCAACCTGCTGGTGACGGCCAATGCGCGCGTCGAGGCGGCAAAGCCGGAGTGGCAGCGCCAGAAGCAGAAGCTCGGCTCGTACGAAGTGCTGCAGGCGCGCGGCGAAGCAGCCGAAGCGAAAACCATGGCGCGGCGCGACCAGCGCGACGCCGACGAACACGCGGCGCGAATCCTGAGGATGCGCGCCGAGGGCGCATGACGCGCCGCCGGCGCGGACCGCGCCTCGATTGACTGACCGCCCCCCGTTTGACGGATTGACAGGATTCCCTATGTCGTCACTTTCCCAGATCGGCTCGCTGCTCGGCACGGCCAACAGCACGTCCACGACCGCGGCGATCGCCGCTGCGGCGAATGCGCAGCCGTTCTCTCAAACACTGCAACAGAGCATCGACCAGCAAAGCAGCGCGGCTGCGCAAAGCGCGCGGCAACAGGCGTTGCAGCAAGCGGCGCAACAGGCGGCCTTGCAACAGCAGGCCGCGCAGCAAGCCGCCCAGCAACAGGCCGCACAAAGCGCGCGTCAGCAGCAGGCGGCGCAGTCTTCCGCACCGGCCGCGTCGTCGTCGAGCGTGCACGATGCACCGCCGCCGGCCGATCCGTCGACGAAGAGCGCGAGCGACGCGAACAGCGCGAGCGGCAGCGGCAACTCGACGACCGCGTCGTCGTCCAGCTCGTCGAATTCGTCGGCGTCGTCGTCGGACAATGCGCAGGCGGCGAATGGCAACACTGCGGGCAACACCGCGGGCAACACGGCGAACCCGCCGGCGAAGTCCGGCAACGCGGCCAGTTCGAGCGCCGCGAACAACGCGAACGCTGCGGCGGCCGCGGCGGCTGCGCAGGCGCAAGCTCAGGCGAACGCCGCCGACACGGGCGCGCAAACCACGACGCCCGATCCCACGACCGCGACGACCGGTCTACCGGCCACGCTGGCGGACGGGACGACGGACGGCACCACGACCGGCACCGGCAAGAAAACCGGCGCAACCGATTCGAAGTCGACGCAGGACGCGTTGCAGGCGGCGCTGGCCGCTTTGGCGAACGGCCAGGGCGTGGTTCCTCAGCAGGCGCTGGCGAGCGGCGCGGCGGCGAATGCCGCATCGGCGGCGGGCGGGATGACGGGCACGACGGGATTGAATGGCACGTCGGACGGCAAGGCATCGGCGACGGGCTTGTTTGGCGACGGCAAGGGATCGAGCGCCGGAAAGACTGCGCTGACGGCGACGACGGCAGATCCGTCCGCGGCGGCGAAAGCGGCGGCGGACGCGTTGAGCGCGACGGCGGCGGCGGGCGGTGGTGTGCAGCCGGACGAGGCATCGTCGTTCAAGAGCGCGGCGGATGCCGCGACGGCGGCGTTGGCGGCGACGCAGGCCGCGGGCGCGGCGGGTGCCGCTAGCGCGGCGACGGCGGCGCAGAGCACGGGTAATGCGGGTGCGGCGCAGGCGGCGAATGCGTTGGCGCCGCAGGTGGGGACATCGGATTGGGAAGAGGCGTTGAGTCAGAAGGTGGTGTTTCTGTCGAATGCGCATTCGCAGAGTGCCGAGCTGACATTGAATCCGAAGGATTTGGGTCCGTTACAGGTTGTGTTGCAGGTTGCCGATAACCATGCGCATGCGCTGTTTGTCTCGCAGCACCAGTCGGTGCGGGAGGCGGTGGAGGCGGCGTTGCCGAAGTTGCGGGAGGCGATGGAAGCCAACGGCATCGGGTTGGGGAGCGCCAGTGTTAGCGATGGGTTTGCCCGGCAGGGCGGCGGGCAGCAAGCTAATGGCGGGGCCTCCGGCGGTCAGGGCGGGCGTAGTGGGGGGTATGCTGGCGGCGGTTCCGGGGATGCTTCTGCTCAGAGTGTGGTTAGTGTTCCTGTTAAGCGGACTGTGGGGTTGGTGGATACGTTTGCCTAGGGGTTTGTTGTGCCTCTGGCTGGGGTTTTTTGTGCCTCTGGCTGGGGTTTTTTTTGGCCTTTCCTTGATTTGTTAGTGGTCTATTAGCGTCGCCCCTGTGCGGGGCAGGCACTTACTTTCTTTGCCGCCGCAAAGAAAGTAAGCAAAGAAAGCGGCTTCACACCGCTAACTCTTAAGCGGGTCCCCCGCACAGTACTGGTAGTGGCCCATCTGGAATCCGTGCCCACGCACATTCCACGTCCGTGACACAGCAGTCATTCCTCCGGCGGCGCTACGCGCGCCGCAGGGTTCATCCGGTGGACGCATGAGGTTTCGTCCGGTGGGCGGCCGCCGAGGAGAAGCCGACGGCCCCACCGCGCACAAACGAAGCCGCTGCCTCTACGTGGACCGCTCCGGCGAGCGCGTGCGCGAGACGGGATGGATGAGCGCTTTGTCACGAATGCGGAGTGTGCGGGGGCACGGATTCCAGATGGGCCACTACCAGTACTGTGCGGGGTGCCCGCTTAAGAATTAGCGGTGTGAGCGGCTTTCTCTTGCGTACTTCTCTTTGCCGCGGCAAAGAGAAGTATGTGCCGCCCCGCACAGGGGCAACGCTAATAGACCACTAGCAACACAAGGAAAGGCCAAAAAACCAAAACCCAAGCCACCGCAGGCCCACCCCAATAACCAGAGATAACCCTCAATAACCCTTCTTTTCGACCCATAGCGCAACGCGCAAATCAACAACAATCACCATCACCAGCACTAAAGGCAAGCAAAGCACACCTCATGGCATCCACGACCGCAAACCAGCAAGCCGTGCCCTCTTCTCCGGGCCCCTTGAAGCGCATCATCCTGATCGCCCTCATCGCGATCATTGCCGCTGGCGCCGCCGGCGCGGGTGTGTGGTTCTTCATGTCCAAACGCGCCCCCGCGCCCGCTTCCACCGAAGCCGCCGCGCCGCCGCCGCCGGCCGTGCCGCTGTTCTTCCCGCTCGAATCGATGACCGTCAACCTCCAGTCGGACGACGGCCAGCAACACTTCCTGCGCATCGGCCTCACGCTCAAGCTCGGCGACGCCCGCACCCAGCAGGAACTCACCGACCATATGCCGGAAGTGCGCAGCCACATCCTGCTCGCACTGTCGAACAAGCACCCGGAAGAACTCGCGCCGCTCGACGGCAAACGCGCGCTCGCCACCGAACTGAAAACGTTGATCGAACAGCCCAGCGACAAGGGCGCTGCGCCGATCCACGTCCAGGACGTGCTGTTCACCGAATTCGTCGTGCAGTGACGTCCGTCGTGACGTTGCATAACGCTGCCACCATCAACCGCCACGGGACGCACGAGGAATAAGGAATGGGCCACGAAGAGTTCATGTCCCAGGAGGAGGTCGATGCCCTCCTCAAGGGCGTAACCGGCGAAGCTGACTCAGAAGCCGAACAGAGCGATCGTGTGGGCGTACGCCCCTACAACATCGCGACGCAGGAACGCATCGTCCGCGGCCGGATGCCCGGCCTCGAAATCATCAACGACCGCTTCGCGCGCCTGTTGCGTGTCGGCATCTTCAACTTCATGCGGCGCTCGGCGGAAATCTCCGTCGGTCCGGTGAAGGTGCAGAAGTACAGCGAATTCACCCGCAACCTGCCGATCCCGACCAACCTGAACCTGGTCCACGTGAAGCCGTTGCGCGGCACCTCGCTGTTCGTGTTCGACCCGAACCTCGTGTTCTTCGTGGTCGACAACCTGTTCGGCGGCGACGGGCGTTTCCATACCCGCGTCGAAGGCCGCGATTTCACGCAGACCGAACAGCGCATCATCAACAAGCTGCTGAACCTGGTGTTCGACAACTACACGGCGTCGTGGAAAAGCGTGCGCCCGCTGCAGTTCGAATACGTGCGCTCGGAAATGCACACACAGTTCGCCAACGTCGCGACGCCGAACGAAATCGTCATCGTCACGCAGTTCTCGATCGAATTCGGCACGACCGGCGGCACGCTGCATATCTGCATGCCGTATTCGATGATCGAACCGATCCGCGACATCCTGTCGTCGCCGATCCAGGGTGAAGCGCTCGAAGTGGACCGCCGCTGGGTGCGCGTGCTGTCGCAGCAGGTGCAGGCCGCGGAAGTGGAACTGACCGCCGACCTCGCGCAGGTGCCGGTCACGTTCGAACAGATTCTGAACATGCGCAAAGGCGATGTTCTGCCGATCAACATCGCCGAGCACATCACCGCGAAAGTGGATGGCGTGCCGGTGATGGAATGCGGCTACGGTATTTTCAATGGTCAATACGCGTTGCGGGTCCAGAAGATGATCAGCGCAGCCGACACGATGAAGGAAGGTGGATATGAGTGACCTGAACGCAAAGCCCGAGACCGACCTGGCCGCGAGCTTGCCCCAAGTGGCCGCCGACACGGCCGCGGCCGAAGACGAGCAAGCCATGGCCGACTGGGCCAGCGCGCTCGCCGAGCAGAACGACAACGCGGAAGTCAGCGCCAGCACGGCCGGCGTGTTCCAGCCGCTGTCGAAGGTCGAGCCGACCTCGACGCGCAACGACATCGACATGATTCTGGACATTCCCGTTCAGATGACCGTCGAACTCGGCCGCACCAAGATCGCGATCCGCAACCTGCTGCAACTCGCGCAAGGTTCGGTGGTGGAACTGGACGGCATGGCCGGCGAACCGATGGACGTGCTGGTCAACGGCTGTCTGATCGCCCAGGGTGAAGTGGTGGTGGTGAACGACAAGTTCGGTATCCGTCTGACGGACATCATCACGCCGTCCGAACGTATCCGGAAGCTGAATCGATGAAACGCCTTGCCGGTCGCGCCGCGATCGTCCCGTTCGTGCCGGTCGTCGCGCTGTCGGCGCTGTCCACGCTGCTCGCCTGCTTCGCGCCCGTCGCCGCGCAGGCCGCCGACATGAACGCGGTCAACAACGCCGCGAAAATCGCCTCCGGCGTCGGCGCGGGTTCGGCCGTCCCGGCGCTCGGCGTCGGCGCGGTGCTGCAAACGGTGTTCGCGCTCGTGGTGGTGGTCGGCCTGGTGTTCGCGTGCGGCTGGCTCGCACGCCGCTTCGGTTTGCAGCCCAACAGTCGTGGCGGGCTCGTGAAGACGGTCGGCGGCGCCTCGCTCGGCGGCAAGGAACGCGTCGCGGTAGTCGAGATCGGCGATACGTGGCTCGTGCTCGGCACGGCGCCCGGCAATGTGCGGCTCCTGCACACGATGCCGGCCGGTTCGGCCGCGCTCGATCCCGCCGGCGTCACGCCGCCCGGCGCATCCGGTAGCGACGCCGCCTTGCCCGGCTCCTTCGGCCAACGCTTTCGCGATGCGTTGAAGGGCGAAGTGGGCAAACGTTTCAACGGACAAGGCAACGGAGTCCGGTAATGCAGTTCAGTCTTTCTTCCACGCGTCGCCCGAATTACGCGCATCACGCGCCATCCGCCCGCATGTCCCGCACCGCTTCGACCGTTATTCCCGCGCTCGGCCGCGCCGCGCGCCGTATTGCGCCGCTCGCCGTCCCCGCGCTGATGCTCGCGCTGCCGTCGCTGTCGTTCGCGCAAGCCGCCGGTTTGCCGGCCTTCAACACGAGCCCCGGCCCGAACGGCGGCACGACCTACTCGCTGAGCGTGCAGACGATGCTGCTGCTCACGATGCTGTCGTTCCTGCCGGCGATGGTGCTGATGATGACGAGCTTCACCCGCATCATCATCGTGTTGTCGCTGCTGCGTCAGGCGCTCGGCACCACGACCACGCCGCCGAACCAGGTGCTGGTCGGCCTCGCGCTGTTCCTCACGCTGTTTGTGATGTCGCCGGTGCTCGACAAGGCCTACAACGACGGCTACAAGCCCTTCTCCGACGGCACGATTCCGATGGAAACGGCGGTCAACCGCGGCCTCGCGCCGTTCAAGACGTTCATGCTGCGGCAAACCCGCGAAACCGATCTCGCGCTGTTCGCCCGCATCTCGCACGCGGCGCCGATGCAAGGTCCGGAAGACGTGCCGCTGTCGCTGCTGGTGCCCTCGTTCGTCACCAGCGAGTTGAAGACGGGCTTCCAGATCGGCTTCACGATCTTCATTCCGTTCCTCATCATCGACATGGTGGTGGCGAGCGTGCTGATGTCGATGGGGATGATGATGGTGTCGCCCGCCACGATTTCGCTGCCGTTCAAGCTGATGCTGTTCGTGCTGGTCGACGGCTGGCAGTTGCTGCTCGGCTCGCTGGCGCAAAGCTTCGTTTAACCGAATCCGTCGCGTTCGCGCGCCCTTCACGCTCTCCGGTTCTCCCGCCATGAATCAAGAATCCGTCATGACGCTCGCGCATCAGGCCATGTATGTCGGCCTGCTGCTTGCCGCCCCGCTGCTGCTGGTCGCGCTGGTGGTCGGTCTGGTGGTGAGCCTGTTCCAGGCCGCCACGCAGATCAACGAAACGACGCTGTCCTTCATTCCGAAGCTGCTCGCGATCGCGGTGACCATGGTGATCGCCGGCCCGTGGATGTTGACGACCATGCTCGACTATCTGCGCCAGACGCTCACCAACATCCCCTCGCTCGTCAACTGAGCGCGGCACACGCCGCCGCTCATCTTTCGCGCCCCACCCCGCCGTCATGTTCTCCGTCACCTACGCGCAACTGAACGCCTGGCTTACCGCGTTCCTGTGGCCGTTCGTGCGGATTCTCGCGCTGGTCGCCACCGCGCCGGTGCTCGGCAACCGCGCGCTGCCGCTGCGCGTGAAGGTCGGCCTCGCGGCATTCACGACCATCATCGTCGCGCCCACGCTCGGCGCGCTGCCGCAGGTCACGGTGTTTTCCGCGCAAGGCGTGTGGATCATCGTCAATCAGTTTCTGATCGGCGTGGCGCTCGGCGTCACGATGCAGGTGGTGTTTCAGGCCATCAGCGCGACGGGCGATTTCGTCGGTCTCGGCATGGGTCTCGGCTTCGCGACCTTCTTCGATGCCCAGGCGAGCAGTTCGAGCCAGGTGCTGTCGAGCTACATGAACACGCTGGCGATGCTGGTGTTTCTCGTGATCGACGGCCATCTGCAGATGATCAGCGCGCTGCTCGCCACGTTCCAGTCGGTGCCGGTATCGGCGAACCTGCTCGGCGCGTCCGGCTGGCGCACGCTGGCGAATTTCGGCAGCACGGTGTTTTCGGCGGGTCTGCTGCTGTCGTTGCCGGTGGTCGTCGCGTTGCTCATCACCAATCTCGCGCTCGGCATCCTGAACCGCGCGGCGCCGCAGATCGGCGTGTTCCAGATCGGCTTTCCGCTGACCATGCTGATCGGCATGCTGCTTCTGCAACTGATGATCCCGAACATGATCCCGTTCTTCATGCGGATGTTCGACGTCGGCATCGACCAGATGGGACGTGTGGCGGCGGGATTGCGGTAACGCAGCGAGGCGCTGAACTGGGCGGCGATAACAACGGTAGTTGCAAACGCGACGCGCAATAAACCGAAGGGCGGACCCGGTTCACACCGGGGTCCGCCCTTCTTCGTTTCAGACGACGCGCGCGCTCAGTTCAGGTACTGGAACAGCGAGACGTTCTGGATCTTCGCGAACGCCTGTTGCGCCGCTTGCAGCGCGTTCTGCGTCATCGTGTACTGGCCGATGGTCTTGACCATGTCGGTTTGCGTCAGATCCGCGAGGTTGCTCGTGGTTTGCAGCGTGTTGGTCTGCGTGACCGTCTGCAACGCCTGCACTTCCTGTTCACGGCCGCCGACCGTTGCCTGCGCGGTGACGACGTTGTTCATCGTGTTTTCGAGCTGGGCCATGCTGGTGGTCAGCGCGCTTTGATAGCTGGCCGTCGACGCACCGCCGGACACCGGCGTCTGCAGCGTGGTGATCAACTGGCTCAGATTCGCGAACACGTCCATGCTGCCTTGCGTGGCCGGCGTCACCGAGAAGCTGTCGCCTGCCGCCGGCGCGCCGCTGATCGACACCGACTGGCCGCCGAGCGTGATCGCCGAACCGGCCGTGAACGGTTGCGGACCGCCCGTGGTGGTCGCGCCGGTGGCCGGATTGGTCTGGCTGATGGTGTACGTGGTCGCCGACGTGAAATTGATCTTGAACGTATCCGCGTTGGTCGGATCGGTCGGGTTGGTCAGGCTGACGCTGCTGACCACGCCCGTGCCGGTATTGCCGGTCGCGGCCGACGGCACGGCGCTGGTCCCGATCGGCGCGACGCTGTTGAAGATCGACAGGCCGTTGTCGCCGGTCTGCACGGTGTGCGAGCCGGTGATCTGCATGGCAGGGCTGCCCGTGTCGCCCGAATAGGTCACGACGCCAGCCGAGTTCGTGGTGTACGGCTGCGCGCCGCCTTGATAACCGGCGAACAGATAGTTGCCCTGCGGATCGGTCGAATTGGCGAGCGTCATCAACTGGCTGCGCAGGCTGGTCAGCTGCGTGGCGAGCGAACCGCGATCGCCGTCGTTCAGCGAACCGTCGCCGGCGCGCAGCACCAGCGTGTGGATGGTCTGCAGCACCGTGTTCACGCTGCCGAGCGTCGAGTCTTCCTGTTGCAGCGAAGCGATCGCGGCGGTCTGGTTGGTCGTGTATTGCGACAGCGTCGTCGCGGTGGAGCTCAACTGCACCGCCTGGGCCGCGCCGAGCGGATTGTCCGCGGGCGTCGACAGGCTCACGCCGCTCGAGATCTCGGCATACAACTGCGACAACTGAGCCTGTTGATTGCTCATCGTCGCGACGTTCATGTTGAAAAACTGCGCGCTGGAGATACGCATGTTCAACGCCTCACTGGAAGATGCCAAGCAGCGTCTGGAACAGGGTCTGCGCGGTCTGGATGACCTTGCTGTTCGCCTGATAGAGCTGCTGATACTGAAGCAGGTTGGCTGCTTCCTCGTTAATGTTCACACCCGATACCGACTGCTGCGCGCTGGTGATCTGCGTCACCAGGGCGCTTTGCGCGGTACTCGCGGTCTGCACCTGGTTGGTCTGGTTACCGACCTGGTTCACGTAGTTCGCGTAGGCGCCGTTCAGCGTGACCGTGCCGCCCGACATCGCCTTCGCGGTGGACAGGTTCGAGATCGCCAGCGCGTTGCGGCCGTCGCTGGTCGCGCCCGTGTTCGGGCCGATCGTGAACTTGTCGCCGGCGGCGGGCGTGCCGCTGATCGTGACCGTGACCTTGTTCATCTGACCGGCGGTCGGGTTGGTGATCGTCAGCGTCGCGCCGTTGGCGGCCGAATACGGCACTACCGTCGTGCCGTCCGTGATCGGATAGCTGGTGGGCGGCGTGCCTGCGATCGTCACCGTCGAACCTGCCGGGAAGCCGGTCAGACCCGTGCCGTTGTAGGCCAGCGTGGTGGTCGAGTTCGGCATCGTGTAACCGGCCGATACCGACGGCGAGCTGATCGTCGCGGTGCTGGTGTTGGTGGTCGCGGCGGCAACCTGCAACGGCAGCGCGGCGGCGATCGCCGAGGCGTCGGTGGTTGCGGTCGTGAAGCTGTTCAACGCGCCACGGGTCGGTTGCACCGTGAACGAATCGCCCGGCTTCATCGTGCCGGTGGTCGAGAAATTCAGGCCGTTGATCGGCTGGCTCAGGTTGGTCGCCGAGCCCACCACCGCGCCGCTCGAATTGTCGGTGAGCGTGTAGGTGGTGCCGTTGAACGCCAGCGTGTAGTCGCCGGTGGTCGGTTGCGCCGGGTTCGCGAACGATACGTTCAGCGACGCGTTGCCGGTGTTCTGCGTGTTCGCGTAGATGGTCGGGCCGCCCACGGAGAACAGCGCACCGCCCTGGGTGCCGCCGAGCGTGATGCCCAGGCCGTTCTGCGCGTTGACCTGCGCCGAGAAGCTCACGGCGATCGCGCCGAGTTGCGCTTCGGCCGGATCGAGCGTCTGGCTGCGGAATTGCAGCAGGCCGCCGAGCGAGCCGCCGGTGATCTTGCTGTCCGGCACGTTCTGCGGCGTCGCCGCCGGATTCGCGCCGGCCTGGCCGAGATACTGGACCGACAGTTCGCTGGAGTCGCCGGTGGACGGCGCGGTGCCCAGGTTGTAGCTGTTGGTGGACGACACCAGCGGCTGGCCGTTGCTCATGAACACGCTGTAGCTGCCGTTGCTGTTCACCACCTGCACGCCGATCAGTTGCGACAGGTTGGAGACGGCGAGGTCGCGCTGGTCCATCAGCTGGTTCGGCGGTTGGCCTTGCGTGCTGGCTTGCGAAATCTGGCCGTTCAGCTGCGCGATCTGCTGCGTGTAGCTGTTGATCTGCGACACGGTGTTGCCGAGCTGCGTATTCACGCTCTGGCGCAGCGCATCGTATTGCTGGCCGGCGGCATTGATCTGGTTCGCGAGCGTCGTCGCGCCGCTCATCGCGGTCTGGCGCGTGGCGAGCGTGGACGGGCTGTTCGAGACGTTCTGCAGGCCGGTGAAATAGCTGGTCATCGCGCTGGCGATGCCGGACGTCGGGCTGCCGATCAGGTTGTTCAACTGCGTGATCAGCGCGTTGTAGGTCGACAGCGAGCTGGACGACGCCTGCGCGTTATTCAGCTGCGTGGTCAGGTACTGGCTGTACTGACGCGTGACGGTCGTGGTCGACACGCCTTGCGGCAGATAGCCGGAACCGGTGTACTGGCCACCGGCTTCCGCGTAGACCGGATTCTCGAGCGTATAACCCGGCGTCGACGAATTGCTGATGTTCTGGCCGGTGATGTTGAGCCCCCACTGGGCTGCGTTCAGTCCACTGAGGCCGAGATTGATGAGATCTGACATGCGTCATCCTGAAGGGCGACACCGACCGCTTGCCGCCGCGTTACTTGAACAGTCTGTTTAACGGCCCCACCGCGGAAAAATTGAGGTCGTTCCGGGGTGGATTCGACGTTTGTTGCAACGTTTGCGAGGCTGAGTCGCCGGGGCGTTCGAGGCCCCCGGCTGCCGGGCTCGCCGATGCCTAGCGCACCAGCGAGCGGCGCTTCATTTCGAGCTGCGTGATCAGACGTTGCAGCGTGTTTTCGGCGCTGCCCGGCAGCGTCAGAAAACGGAAACCGAGTTGATAACGCTGCGTGCCGTTCGGCAACGCGGTGGAACGATGCGACACGAGTTGCAGATCCAGCGACAAACGGCCGAGCGCGCCCAGCGCCAGTTCGCAGTCGATCAGGCGCGTGCCCATCGGCAATTCGGCCACGCGTTCGTCGGTGGTACGCATGCCCACGCCGCCGAGCGACAGGTCGTGCACCTCGAAACGGAACGTCTCGCCTTCCGGAAACCGGCCCGTGCACATATACGGATCGAGAATCGGCGCGTCGACGCGGAAATACTCGCGACGCTGCACGTAGAACAGCACTTCGGGGAAATCGGCCTCGAACGCGGGCAGCCCTTCGAAGCGTGTTTCGCGCGGCGTGGCGGTCGCGAACTCGACGCGCACGCCGTCCGGCGCAGCGTGAAACTGGCAGCGCGGCGCCGACAGCAGACCTTTGTTCTGCTCGGACAACGCACCCCAGTCGAAGGTGAAGGTGCGGCCGCGCACGTCCACGTCGAGTAGCCGCGTGACGAGCTGGCCACCGGCGTATTGAACGGTGAGGAAATCGCCGCGATTGACGAGATTGCGTAACTGAACGCCGATCTCCAGCGGGTTGCGACGGCCAAAATCGTTGGCGCCGTCATCGAGTGGGGCGGGCGGCTGGCCGGGTGCGTCGGTCTGGCCATTCGACTGGTTCATATCCATGGGCTTGCCGGTATGCATGTTCTTGCGGGCGCGTGCCAAGGCTCCTGGCGGGGCTTTCGCGCGGTCTTCGTCGAAGCCGCAACACGCGCAGTCAACCGGACATTACAGCGCTTTCCGGTATCGGGTCTAACTCATTAGCGGCATCATCCGGCCAAAATTTAGGGGCCTGTAATGAATTATTTGCCGCAAACGTTAAACCACACCCATTCCGCATCGCGCGGCTGGACCGGCCACCCGTGGGCGGCCGGCCTCGTCCGTCTTGTTATGCACCTGGCCCCGTCGCGTGCATCTGGGTGTCTCAGCCCATCTTCTGCATGATGGACATGAGCTTTTTCGCGTAATGCGGATCGGTCGCGTAGCCCGCGCGCTGCATGCCGTTGGCGAAACCGTTCACGTCGTGCGCCGAGTTGATCACCTGCGCGTAACGCGGATTGCCCTTGAGCAGGCTCGCGTAGTCGGTCATCGCTTCCTGGTACGAGTCGTACGCGCGGAATTTCTCGACGGTGCGCTGCGGCTTGCCGTTCACATATTCGGTCGTGACCGTGGAGACGGTCTTGCCGGTCCAGTCTTTGGTCGCCTTGATGCCGAACACGTTGTGGCTGGTCGAGCCGTCGCTCTTCTTGATCTCGCTCTTGCCCCAGCCCGATTCGAGCGCGGCCTGGCCAATGATGAAGCGCGCCGGAATGCCGGTCGCCGCGCTCGCCGCCTGGGCCGGCGCCGCCAGCTTGTCGACGAAGGCGTCGACCTTCGGCGAGCTGCCGTCGCCCTTGAGCGGCGGCGTCAAGGCGCTGTTGGCCGAGTAGCCGCGGCCCATCGCCAGTTGTCCGTTGGCCTGTGCGTTGCCGTAGGCGCGGGCGAGCGCGTTCATCGCCGCGGTCTGGCCTTCGTCGCCGCCGCTGCCGCCGCCCAGCGCATTCGCCATGCCGACGAGACCGCCGGCGCCGCTCGCGCCATTCGCGCCGCTCACCTGCATGCCTTGATTGCGCATCAACTGCTTGAGCATCGCGTCGGCGACGCCGATGCCTTTCTGCGACAACTGCTGCGACAACTGCTGATCCATCATCGACGTGAAGGTCGCGCTGTCGTGCGAATCGAACGGACCATCCTGCGGCGTCGCATCGCGCATGCTCTTGAGCATCATCTGCGTGAACACCGCGTCGAACTGTTGCGCGGCCATCTTCATGCCGGCTTGCGGCGACGCCTTGGCCTGCGCGCTCAGCTTGGCGAAACCCTGCACGTCGAGCGCGAAGCGCTGGGTCAGGTCGTTAGCCGCATTCGCGGAATTGGTCGTATCCGAATTCATCTGCTGTCTTCCTTAGATGATTTCCAGGTCGGCGCGCAGAGCGCCCGCCGCCTTCATGGCCTGCAGGATCGACATCAGATCCGCGGGCGTCGCACCGAGTGCGTTGAGCGCCTTCACCACTTCGGCGAGATTGGCGCCGGCCGTCACCAGCTTCAGGGCGCCGTTGTCCTGCTTCAACTGAATCTGCGACTGCTTGGCCGCCACCGTCTGGCCGTTGGAGAATGCGCCCGGCTGGCTCACCACCGGCTGCGTATTGATCACCACCGACAGATTGCCGTGCGCGACCGCGCAGCTCTGCAGCGTGACCATCTGATTCATGACGATCGAGCCGGTGCGGGCGTTCAGGATCACCTTCGCGGCGGCCTGGGCCGGTTTGACGTCGATGTTCTGCAATTGCGCCATGAACGCGACCTGCTGCTCCGGATCGCTCGGCGCGCGCAACTGGATCGTGCGGCCGTCCAACGCGGTGGCGGTGCCGCTGCCGAACGTGGTGTTGACCGCCGACACGATGCGCTGCGTGGTGTCGTAATCCATGTCGTTCAGATCGAGCTGCATCGTGCCGGCTTGCGACACCGAGGTCGGCACCGCGCGTTCGACGATCGCGCCGCCCGCAATCCGGCCCGCGGCCAGCGTGTTGACCTGCACCTTGCTGCCGTTCGCGCTCGCGCCGGCGCCGCCGACTGCGAGGTTGCCCTGACCGAGCGCATACACCTGGCCGTCCGCGCCCTTCAGCGGCGTGAGCAGCAGCGTGCCGCCGCGCAGGCTCTTCGCATTGCCGAGCGACGACACGGTGACGTCGATCGCTTCGCCCGGTCGCGCGAACGGCGGCAGCACCGCCGTCACCATCACCGCGGCGACGTTCTTCAACTGGATGTTCGACAGCGACGATTGCTGGTTGGTCGAGCCCGCCGCCTGGTTGTTGATCGAGATGCCGAGGTTCGCCAGCATGTTGGCGAGCGTCTGCGTGGTGAACGGCGTCTGCGTGGTCTGGTCGCCCGTGCCGTCGAGACCGACGACGAGGCCGTAGCCGATCAGCGGGTTGTCGCGCACGCCCTGAATCTGCACGAGATCCTTCAGACGCTCCGCGTGCGCGGGCGTCGCGGCCGGCAGCGCCGCGCAGGCGAGCGCGACGAAAGCCAGCGCGCGGCCGAATTGAGCGAGTCGCGCGAGGCGGCCAGGGCGGGAGAAGACGGTACGCATGATTACCACGGTGAGACGTTGAGGAAGAACCGCTGCAACCAGCCCATGTTCTCGGCCTCGTTGAGATAGCCCTTCGCGGAGTATTCGATCTTCGCGTCGGCCACCTGGGTCGAGTACACGGCGTTCAGGTTGGAGATCGTGTTCGGATTCACCACGCCGGAGAAACGCACGAACTCGTCGCCCTGGTTGATCAGCATCTGCTTTTCGCCGCTCACCGCCAGGTTGCCGTTCGGCAGCACACCCGTCACGGTCACGGTGATCGTGCCGTTGAAGGTGTTCGACGCATTCGCGCCGCCGGTGCCCTGGAACACGTTGGAGCCGGTGGCGTTGATGTTCGCCCTGCTGAACAGGCCGGGCAGGAAACCGGCGGTCGGCACGTTGAAATTCGTGGTGCCGGAACGGTTGGCGTTCGCGCCCGAGGACTTCGTCGCATTGACGTTTTCCTGGATCACGATGGTCAGGATGTCGCCCACATTGCGCGGCCGTTGATCTTCGAACAGCGGCCGGCCCGCGTAACCCGGGTTATAGATGGAGCCCGGCGCCTGCATCTGCGGCGGCATCGGCGGCATGGCCGTCATCGGCTGCTGCGTGATGGGCTGCTTGGGCACGAGCGCGCAGCCACCGAGCGCGGCGAGCAGCGTGAGCTGCACGAGCGCTTCGGCGGTACGCGAATGAACCGGGTGACGAGAAGAGTGCGACATGATGATTACCGCCTTTTAATTCCCAGCCCCTTAAACCTGCATCTGGCTCAAGGTCTGCAGCATCTGGTCGGAAGTGGTCACGGCCTTGCTGTTGATTTCGTAAGCGCGCTGCGTCTGGATCATGTTCACCAGTTCCTGCACCACGTTCACGTTCGATGCTTCCACATAGCCCTGATTCAGCGTGCCGGCGCCGTTCAGGCCCGGTTGCGCGATGTTCGGCGCGCCCGACGAAGCGGTTTCCGCGAACAGGTTTTCACCCTTCGCATCGAGACCGGCCGGGTTGATGAAGGTCGCGATCTGCATCGAGCCGAGCTGCTGGCTGTTGGTCGAGCCGGCCACGGTGATCGACACCACGCCGTCGCTGCCGATGGTCAGCGAAGTCGCATTGGTCGGGATCGTGATCGCCGGAATCACCTGGTAGCCGCTCGACGTGACGAGCTGGCCTTGCGCGTTGGTCTGGAACGAGCCGTCACGCGTATAGGCGGTCGTGCCGTCCGGCATCTGCACCTGGAAGAAGCCTTGACCGTTGATGGCGACGTCTTTCGAGTTGCCGGTCTGTTGCAGGTTGCCCTGCGTGTACAGACGCTCGGTGGCGACCTGTTGCACGCCGGTGCCGAGCTGGATGCCCGACGGCAGTTCGGTTTGCTGCGTCGAGTTCGCGCCCGGCTGACGCACGGTCTGATACAGCAGGTCCTCGAACACCGCGCGCGAGCCCTTGAAGCCGTTGGTGCTGACGTTCGCGAGGTTGTTCGAGATCACGTCCATCTGCGACTGTTGCGCATTCATGCCGGTAGCGGCGATGTAGAGTGAGCGGTTCATTGTTGTTTCTCCTGTGTTGGCCGGAGTTGGCGCTTCAGCGCTGACTCCGGTCCCACGCAAAGCGGTTGGCCAGCGTTAGCTGAAGCTGAGCAGCTGGTTGGCGGACTGATCGTTCTTGTCGGCGTTTTCCAGCAGTTTGGTCTGCATCTGGAACTGGCGCGCGTTGGTGATCATCGAGACCATCGCGCTGACCGGATTCACGTTGCTGCCTTCCAGCGACGCGGGCGCCACCGTGACGGCCGGATCGGCGTCGGCGGGCTGGCCGTCGGCGGTACGGAACAGGCCGTCGTCGCCGCGCGTCATGGTTTGCGGGTCCGGATTCACCAGCTTCAGCTGATCGACCGTCACCACGGCGGTCGGCGGATCGCCGGGGGTCAGCGCGGAGATCGTGCCGTCCTTGCCGATGGTGATTTCCGCGCCCGGCGGCACCGACACCGGACCGCCGTTGCCGAGCACGGTCTGGTTCAGCGCATTGACCAGCTGACCGTTCTCGTCGATATGCAGGTTGCCGGCGCGTGTGTAAGCCTCGTTGCCGTCGGCGGTCTGCACCGCCAGCCAGCCCGGACCCTGAATCGCCACGTCGAGCGGATTGCCCGTCTGCTGGATCGGCCCGGGCGTGTAGTCCGCGCCCGGCGTCGACGACAGCACGAAGGTGCGGGTGGTGTTGTCGTTGACGCTGCTGCCGTCGCCGAACGACATCGGCACGGCGCGGAACGTCGCGAGTTGCGCGCGAAAGCCGGTGGTCGACGCGTTCGCCAGATTGTTCGCGACGATAGCCTGCTGTTCGAGCGCTTGCGTGCTGCCCGACATCGCGGTGTAGATCAGCCGATCCATGATGGGAAGTCCCGGTCGCTTACAGGTTGATCAGGGTCTGGTCGACGGTCTGCTGGGTCTTGATCGTCTGCGCGTTCGCTTGATAGTTGCGTTGCGCGGTAATCAGGTTCACCAGTTCGCTCGTCAGATCGACGTTCGAGTTTTCCACCGCGCCGCCTTGCAGCACGCCGTGGTTGGTCGAGCCCGGCGCCGAAATCTGCGCGACGCCCGAAGCCGAGGTCTGCTGGAATTCGTTGTTGCCGAGGTTCACCAGGCCGTTCTGGTTCGAGAAGTTCGCCAGCGCGATCTGGCCGAGCGCCGCCGTTTGCTGGTTCGAGTAGTTGCCGGTCAGCGTGCCGTCGGCGCCGATCGTGAAGCTGGTCAGCGTGCCGGCTGCGTAGCCGTCGGGCTGCAGCGAGTTCACGCCGTCCTTGCCGCCGTACTGGGTCGTGCCGCCGATGTTCAGCGTCAGGTTCTGCGGCGTCGACGAACCGTCGGTGGTCGGAATGCTGAAGTTGTAGACGTACGGCGTGGTGGTCGCGGTGAACGTCGGCGGATTCGTCAGCGGGGTGTTGACCTGGGTCGTGTTCAGCAACGTGCCCGACGAGTTGAAGTTCGCCTGACCGACCAGGTTGGCCGTGCCGGTCGAGGTGCCCGCGTACACGTTCCACACGCCCGCCGACGTCTTGGCGAAGTACATGTTGACGGTCTGCGAGCCGCCGAGCGAGTCGTACACCGTCGTGCTGGTCGAGTAGTTGTACGTCGACGAGCTGTTCTGGTTGAAGGCGATCGGCGTCGGCGAAATCGTCATGCTGTCGCCGCTGACCGGCGTGCCGTTCAGCGTGATGGTCTGGCCGTTGCCGAGCGACACGGCCTGGCCGGCGGTGTACGTCGCGGGCGCGGTGGTCGTGCCGAGCGTGTTGTCGGTCACCGTGTAGGTGGTCGCGCTCGTGAAGTTGACCGTGTACTTGTCGTTGTTGGTGCCCGACGCCGTGTTCGTGATCGTCGCGCCCGGCGTGCTCAGCGTGCTGCCGGTCTGGAGCGCGGGAACGACGGTCGGCGTGCCGAGCATCAGCGCGTCCTGCGCGTTCAGGTTCAGGCCGGCGACGATCTTGGTGGTCGCCTGCGGCGCGATGTTCGCGGTCGGCACGCTCAGCGGCACGGTCTGCGCGGTGTTGATGATGCCTTGCGCGTTCGCGCCGTAGCCCATCAGTTGCAGACCTTGCGCGTTGGTGATGAAGCCGTTCTTGTCGAGCTGGAACACGCCGTTGCGCGAGTACACCAGCGAGCCGTTGTTCGACAGCTGGAAGAAGCCGTTGCCGTTGATCGCGACGTCCAGCGCCTGGTTGGTGCTGGTGATCGTGCCTTGCGAGAACTGCTGCTGCACTTCGGCGAGCTTCGTGCCGATACCGACCTGATTGCCCACGGCGGTCGCCACCGAATTCGCGTACATGTCGGCGAACTGCGCCGCGCCGCTCTTGAAGCCAACGGTGTTCGCGTTGGCGATGTTGTTGCCGATCACGTCGAGGTCGCTCGACGACGCGGACAAACCACTCAAACCTTGTTGGTAACCCATGACGGTCTCCGTATCTGGAAAGTCGTAACTGACTGAATCTGAATCAGAGGATGGCGGCGACGTTGGTCAGCCCGACGGTCGTGCCGTTCGACAGCACGAGACCCGGCGTACCGCTTGCCTGCATGACGACGCTTTGCACCGTCGCGCTCGACAACGTGGTCGCGGTCGCCTGCTGGCCGTTGATCGTGCCGACCGCGCTGATCGTGTACGTGCCGTCCGGCAGCGCGTTGCCGGCGGAGTCGGTCGGCGTCCAGCCCACCGGCACCGTGCCGGCCGACTGCTTGCCGAGGTCGACCGTGCTGACGATCTGCCCTGCCGAATTCTTGATGACCACCTGCAGGTCGCTCACCGAGTTGGCGAGCTGCACGCCGAACGAGGTGGCCTTGCCGCTCGCGACCGTGGTCGTATTGCCCGGGGCGAGCACGGTCGAACCGATCAGCAGCGCGGCTTGCGACTGCTGGCCCGCCGACATCTGCGTGGCGAGCGAGCTCAGGGTGGTGTTCAGCTGGCTGATACCCGACACCGTGTTGATCTGCGCCAGCTGCGAGGTCATCTGCGAGCTGTCCATCGGGTTGGTCGGGTCCTGGTTCTGCAACTGCGCGACGAGCAGTTGCAGGAAGGTCTGCTGCAGGCTGCTGGCGGACGTGCTGCTGCTCGAACTCGTCGAGCTGGTCGCGCCCGACGCGCTCGAGCTCTTGCCCGTGCCGTTCATGGTATCGAGCAACGTCTGCGAGACAGTCGTGCCGTTGCTGCCGATAGAGGTGTTGGTGGTCAAGGAGCTCTCCTCAGGTTCCGATCGTGAGCGTTTTCAGCATCAGTGTCTTGGCGGTGTTCAGGGTCTCGACGTTGGCCTGGTAGGAACGCGAGGCCGAAATCATGTTGACCATTTCCTGCACCGGGTCGACGTTGGGCAACGTGACGTAGCCGTCCGAATTGGCGGCCGGGTTGCCCGGGTCGTAGGCCGTCTTCATCGGCGTCGGGTCGTCGACCACGCCGGTGACCTGCACGCCGCCGACCTGCTGGCCCGACGCGGTGCGTGCGCCGCCGAGCGGGCTCACCGCGAACACGACCTGCTTGGCCTTGTACGGCTGGCCGTCGGGGCCGGTCGTGCTGTCCGCGTTGGCGAGGTTCGACGCCGTCACGTTAAGCCGCTGCGATTGCGCGGACATCGCGGAACCCGCGACGCCAAAAATATTCATCAGGGATGGCATGTTTCCTCACTCCTTTCCTGTCGACCCGGGCCGGCGCTTCTCGCGCCTGCCCGAATCCCCTGTGACCTGTTTCTCGGTTGCCGCCGGTGCGATCCGGCGGCGACGTCGATTCCCGTAGCGATTTGTTCCTGCGTACTGCTGTATCTGTGTCTGCCTGCGTGTCTATGACTGACCTGCTGCCGGCAGCGATGCGATGTCTTGCTATCGCGCCGGTTATTACGAGCCCGACTGAATGGCCGACAGCATGGTCTTGATCTGATTCGACAGCACCGTCATGCCCGATTCGAAATGCAGCGTGTTGTCCGCGAACTGCACCCGCTCGGTGTCGATGTCGACCGTATTGCCGTCGAGCGCGGGCTGCGTCGGAATGCGGTACTGCAGATTGCCGTAGTCGTCCGACGCGCCGCCGGTCGGCGTCAGCGTCGATTTGCCCGGCATGTGGCCGGGCGCGGTCGAGACCATCGACATGCCGCTCGTCACGCCCGCGGGCTGCGTCATCGCGAGCGTCGAGTTGTTCGACGCGGCGGTGCCGGTGGCGCCGTCGCTCTTCTTCAGCGCGCCGGCCAGCGACGAAGCGAAGTCGACGTCGCGTGCCTTGTACCCGGGGGTATCGGCGTTGGCGATGTTCGACGACAGCAGCTCCTGGCGATAGGCGCGCACATCGAGCGCCTGGCGGCCAAAGGCGAATTCGGCATCGAGTTTGTCCAGCATTGAAATCTCCGGAGAACGTTCCCGAGGCTTCCCACCGCAGCCTCGCGTGAGGACTGCACGAGGCGGGAAGGCCTTTTTGCATGAAGTGCATCTTATGGGCGGGGCGCAAGGAGCAATCGGACGAATAACCGGGAAAGGGGGCTTCTATTCAACGTTTGCGCAAAGGGGGCGCTCACTAGAATGCAAAGCGTACCGATGCATTCGATGGAGAACCGCGATGGACCAGCCCACCTTCGATCCGACGCCCTGCGCGAACCGCGCGGCGCATCGCGTGGGTGCGGGCATGCCACGCCGGCTGGCGATGTCCGCCATCTCATCGGCACGGTTCGCACGGTGGCTGGCGGGGTCGGCGCTGTGTCTGTCGGCCGGCGTGCTGCTGGTTACGCCCGCCGCTTCCGCGCAGGACGCCGACGGGCCGATCGTGATTCCCGGTCCCGGCGAAAAGAATCCCGCCGCGCTCGCGGATCTCGCGCAACAGATGCAGGCCGCGCCGGCGAAGCGCGCGGGTTCGCCGGCGACACTCGCGGCGGCGACCGCGCAGTCGATGGCGCCCGGTCCCGTGTCGCGCAACACCGACGAGTTCACGCGTGCCGCCAATGCGAGCGGTTCGATCGTGATTCCGGGTGCGGGCGAGCCGGCATCGGCCGCGCCGCAGATGATCCGCACGAATTTCAAACCGGACGCGAACGGCGTGGTGACGATTCCCGCGGCGAATACGCAAGCGGGAGCGGCTGGCGTCAACGTCGTGCCGGGACAGCGTCAGGCCGTGCCGGTGGTGGTCACGCCGGCGGTCCGGCCGGCCGTGGGTGTGCAGCCGGTGATGGCGAATGCGCCTGTCGGTAGTGCAGCTGGCAATGCCGGCGTCGGCATCGGCATCGGCGCTAGAAACGCGCTTAATCCCAACGTCAGCGCCAGCGGCGTCGCCGGCATCGCCAGCGACGCGTCCGCCAACGGTGGCTTCGACAGTCTCGCTTCGCGCGGCGAGCCGCCGCAACTGGGCGCGAACGGCAAGCCCGTCGCGGCCCGGCCGATCGCGCGGCCTGTCACTAGCGCCGCGCAGTTTGCCGGCGCGACACCCGCTTCGAACGGCATAGCGACGGCGGTGCCGGCCTCGGCGATTCCGCCCGTTTCTACCGCAGCCGCAGCCGCAACCGCAGCCACAGCGTCAACACTTGCGACGCCCGCCCGTTCATCCCCCAACCGGCCGCTCGCTCCGGCGCTCGCGCAACAGAATCTGCGCCCCGCCGCCGTCCCGCAACCCGCGCCGCTGCCCGGCCAGCAGGATGCGGAAGCGATCCGCGGCGCGGCACTCGCGTTTCTGCAACAACAATCAACGGGCTTGCCCGGCAAGGTCGACATCACCGTCGCGCAGGCCTTCCCGCGCGGCCTCGCGGCCTGCACCGCGCTCGAACCGTTCATGCCGAGCGGCGCGCGCCTGTGGGGCCGCACGACGGTCGGCGTGCGCTGCGCGGGCGAACGGCCGTGGACCATCTACCTGCAAGCGCGCATCTCGCTGCACGCCACCTACTATCTCGCCGCCCGCGCGATGGCGCCGGGCGAAGTGCTGAGCGCCGCCGACCTCGTCGCCCGGGACGGCGACCTGACCGGCTTGCCGCAAGCGATCATCACGGACCCATCGGAAGCCATCGGTTCGGTCACGCTGATGCGCGTGGCCGGCGGCATGCCGCTGCGCTGCGACATGCTGAAGAGCGCGTCGGCGGTGTCGATCGGACAGACGGTACGGGTCGTCGCCGCGGGGGCCGGCTTCGCGATTTCGGCCGAAGGCAGCGCGATGAACAACGCGTCGCCCGGCCAGCAGGTCAAGGTCCGCACGGCCAACGGCCAGATCATTTCCGGCATCGTCAAGGACGGGTCGACGGTGGAGATTCAGCTATGAACCGGCAGGCGCGTGGCGCCGGCCGGAACGATCCCGCCAAAGGGCCGGATCGTCTTGAAGAGCAAGGCAAAACCTGGAGCGATTGCGCTAAAGTTTTGATCAACGCTTGCCGTTATCAGAATCAAATCGTTCAGGAAGCCCATCGTGAAAGTCGATTCCACAACCAATTCGAATCTGCCGACGTTGAAAGACGCCCTCTCCCGTTCGCAACAAAGCGACGCGACGAGCGCGAACAGCAACGCCCAGAGCGCCGGCACGGCCGCGCAATCCACCACCGGCAGCACGTCGGGCGACGCGAGCGTCAGCCTGTCGGGTCTGTCGCAGCATCTGCGCAGCCTGGCGGCGTCCGGTTCGGCGGACATCGACACGGCGCACGTCGAGTCGATCAAGCAGGCCATCAAGGACGGCACGCTGACCATCGACTCCGGCAAGATCGCCGACGGCGTGCTGAACACCGCACGCGACCTGTTGCAAAGCAAAACCTCGTCGACCGGCAACTGATCGACACATCGAAGTACGGTGAATTGCCGGGCGGCGTTCGACAAACCCGGCTCGCGAAGCTAGCGCGAGCCGTCGTGTTCAGCGAGTTGTTGAGATGAAAGACGCCCTGCTTGCCACCCTCGCCGAAGAATATTCGGCTGTCGAGGCGTTCGCCTCGATCCTGACGCTCGAGACCAAGGCACTGACCGCCTTGTCGCCGCTGGAGTTGCTTCCGCCGATCGTCGAACAGAAAACCGAACTGATCGGCGTGCTCGCCCGGCTCGAAGCCGAGCGCGACGCACAGCTCGCCGAGATGGGCCTGCCTGGCGGCTGGTCCGGCATGGAACTCGCGGCCAGCGCCGACGCGCGCGTCGCCGAACAATGGTCGCTGTTGCAGAAAGCCGCCGAGCGCGCGCGCCGCTTCAATACGAGCAACGGCGAACTGATCCGCGTGCGGATGGACTACAACCAGCGAGCCCTCGCCGCGTTGCAGGTCGAAGTGCCGAAAAAGACCAACTTCTACGGCCCGGATGGGCGGATTCCGTCGCAACCTGCGGTGTGATGCCGCTGTGGCTGTGACGCGCGCCGGTTCGTCGCCGGCGCGCCGCCGATGCGTTTTCTTCGGGTTTTCTTCTGAAGCGCTGCTGAAAGCCCAGCGCCAACAACGCTAAACCATTGTCTTCCCCAAGGGCTCGTCGTTCGACGAGCCCTTTCTGTTTTCCGCATCCCCGCAGCATCTCTCCCGACCGCCCTGCACGCCTTGCCCAGCAAGCGTTAGCCATTCGGCCAGGTGGCGTAGAGCCGTCCGGCGCGTTGAAAATCATGGCTCCCCCCCACTGAAGGTTCGCCGCCCTCCGTTCCGCGCTTCGACGCGAATCCGGACGGCCAGGGCGGATGCTACCCACTAGCGAGGTTGTGTAATCGTGTGTATTATGCGGAGAGTGATTCATGAACAGCGCCCAGGTCGTCAAATTGATTCAGGCGGAAGGCTGGAATCTGGTCCGGATTTCGGGCAGCCATCGCCATTTCCGGCATCCATTGAAGGGTGGTCTCGTGACCATCCCCCACCCCAAGAAGGATTTGCCGCCGGGCACCTTGAACAGCATCCTGAAACAGGCGGGCTTGAAATGAAAAACCTGATTTTCCCGATCGCCATCGAAGCGGGCGACAAGCAACACGCGTTTGGCGTCGTGGTGCCGGATATTCCCGGCTGCTTCGCGGCCGGCGATACGCTGGAAGAGGCTTACGAGAATGTGAAAGCGGCGATCGAATCGCATCTGGACACGCTGCTCGACGAAGGTATGCCGCTTCCGCAGGCGGGCAAGCTCGACGAGCATCGCCGCAATCCCGACTACGCGGGCTTCGTATGGGGATTTGTCGTGACGCGGAATATTCCCGCGCTGAAGAAGTCGGTGCGTATCAACATCTCGCTGCCCGAGGTGCTGATCCAGGATATCGACAGCTACGCGCAAACGCGCGGTATGTCGCGCTCGGCATTTCTGGCGTTGGCCGCGGAACGGGAGATGGTCGCGGCTTGAAACAGGCCGGCCGGGGTCGGTCGGCCTCAGTTCATTCCCTGCTGGCGCGTGGCCGACTCTCAGTTGACTCTCAGTTAACTTTCTGTCGACCTCAACCCAACTCAGATTGCCTCAGGTCGCCTCGGCATTCGCCCAGGCCATTTCGCGCAGACGGGTACGCAACCGCGCCACCGCCTGGCTGTGCAGCTGACACACCCGCGATTCGCTGACTTCCATCACCGCGCCGATTTCGCGCAGGTTCATCCCACGTTCGTAGTACAGCGACATCAGCAGCTTTTCGCGTTCCGGCAAACGGTCGATCGCCTCCACCAGCGCCGAGCGCAGGCTGTCGTCGAGCAACGCGGACAGCGGGTCCGAATGATCGACGCAGTAGCGGTCGAGGAACGGCTCGTCGTCCGCCGAACGGTCGAAGTCTTCGTAGTAGATCAACTGGCTGCCGTGCAGATCCTGGAGCATCGACTGATACTCGTCGAGCGGCATCTGCAGGTGCTCGGCGATTTCCGTTTCGCTTGCCGAGCGGCCCAGGTTCTGTTCGACCTTGTGCACCGCCGTTTCGACTTCGCGCGAGGTACGCCGCAGGCTACGCGGCAACCAGTCGTTGCTGCGCAGCTCGTCGAGCATCGCGCCGCGAATCCGCTGGCTGGCGTAGGTCTCGAACTGCGCGCCCTGGTCTTCCTTGTAACGGCTCGCTGCGTCCAGCAGGCCGATCATGCCGGCCTGAATCAGATCGTCGAGATCGACGCTCGCCGGCATCTTGGCGACGAGCTGCAAGCCGAGTCGGCGCACGAGCGGCGCGTACTTCGTCAGAACGTCGGCTTGGGAAATCTTTCCCTGAGCGTTATACATCGTGCTCCCCTTGTCCTTGTGCCGCCTCTCAGGCGTGCTGCGCAGACGGTTGGTCGGCGTGTTGCGCCGCTGTAACTGTCGCAGGCGCCATCCATGGCGTTTGCGACGACATCGCTGGCCGCATCGGCCAGTACTGCAATTCGGCGGCGAGGTGACGGAAATCGCGCGCAGCCGGTGTCGACGGGAACGCATCGACGACACAACGCGACAACTCCAGTGCCCGCGCCATCCGCGTATCCGCGGCAATGCAACCGGCGTCTTCCAGCGCCACCGTCAGGTAACGCCCGGCCACGCCGGCCAGGTTGGCGAACGCGGTATGCGCGTCGCTCACGCTCTGCACGTGATTCACCAGCACGCGGAACTGCGCGAGCGCGTGGGCGTAGTGCAGGCGCTTCATGCAGGCGTACGCCTCGGTGATCGCCTGCGCGACCATGCGCGTGACGATCAACACGTCGTGCGCCTGTTTCGCGAGCGGCGACAGGTGACCTTGCTGGTCGAGCTGCGCATCGATCAGCACCACGTCCGCCGAACCGTGCAACACCACGCCGAGCTGCGCGGGCGAATGGCCTTCGCGATTCAGTCGCGACGCCGCCAGCACCGAGAAACCTAGCGCGTGGCGCGCGGCGGCATCGTCGAGCGTCATCTCGCCGCGCATCACCGCGGCGAAATTGCCGGCGCCACGCAAGCCGCCGAGCATCGTGCACACCGACAGTTCGCCGAGGCACTCGTCGATCACCAATACGTCCTTGCCTTGCTGCGCGAGCGCCGCGGCGAGGTTCACCACCGTCGTCGTACAGCCTGCCCCGGTCGAGCCGCCCGTCACCGCAATCACGCGCGAGCCGCTACGCGCCAGCAGGCGCCGCAGTCCTTCTGCCTGATCGGAGATGAGCTTATCCAAAGCGGACCTCGTGGAGTTCGGCGGTCGAGCGTGCGGACATCGCGGACAGCAAACCCGGAATATCGTCGTCGTGCGGCACGAACGGCGAGTGGTCGCGCGGAATGCAGAACGCGCTCTTGATCAGGAATTTCTTCGTTGCGACGTACAGGTTCTCCGGCACCTTCTGACCGGTCGACACGTAATGCACCGGCAGCTTGTAGCGGATCACGGTGTCGAGCACGCCGCCCAGATTGGTGGCTTCGTCGAGCTTGGTCAGAATGCAGCCGGCGAGCGGCTGTTGATCCGGCGCGCGCTGATAGGCCTGCACGACTTCGTTGAGCGTATCGCCATGGCTGGTCGCGTTGAGCAGCAGCAGGCGCTGCACCGGCTGACCGGCACGGCACAGCATCGCGATCTGGTCGGAAACCAGACGGTCGCGCTGGCTCATGCCGATCGTGTCGATAAGCACGATGTGTTTGTTGCGCAATTCGGAGAGCGCGAGCTGCAGGTCGGCGCCGTCCTTCACTGCGTGCACCGACACGCCGAGAATCTTGCCGAAGATGCGCAGCTGTTCGTGACCGCCGATCCGGTAGCTGTCGGTGGTGAGCAGCGCGACCTTGCTGGCGCCGAAGCGCATCACGCAGCGCGCGGCGAGCTTGGCGGTGGTGGTGGTCTTGCCGACGCCGGTCGGACCCATCAGCGCGAACACGCCGCCACGCTCCATCAGCGCGTCTTCGTCTTCCATCACCGGCAGGTTCGATGCGAGCACCGAGCGCACCCAGTCCATGCCGCCGTCCATGCTGTCGACGTCGTCAGGCAGGTTGTCGACCATCATCTGCACGAGCTGCGCGGAGAATCCGGCGGCGAACAGATGCTTGGTCAGCGCGGCGCGCGCCGGGCTGCGACGTTGACGGTCGCCCCACAGCAAACCGGCGAAGTGTTCTTCCATCATGCCGCGCATCGACGACAGTTCGTTCATCACCGTGTCGTTGACGACCTGCTCCATGCGCGCCTTGATCGCTTCGGCGACGGCGGCCGGGGTGCGGGCGTCGTCGCTCGACGCGAAGGCCGGCGAGATTTTCTGCGCGGCGCGGCGCGCGGCGAGTTGCGCGGCTTCGCGCGCCCACTCCGGGGTGTCGATGGTTTGCGCGGCGGCGGCGCTCGCGGCCGGGTGGCCGGCATAGCCCGCTTCGACCGTGGAGCCGAGGCCCTTGGCCATCGCGGCAGCCGGCGTCATCGTCGCGGGGCGGGCGCTGTAAGCCCCTTCTTCCTGCTGTTCGGCGGCGATACGGCGCGCGTGATCGATCAGCCAGGGATTCGATTCGGCCATCGTACGCGGCGTGTGTGCGTCGGCGATCGGCGCGACGGGCGCCGGCGGCACGCCGGCAGCCTTCAGCAGATCGGCGCGAATGTCCTGGTTCAGGCGCGCGGCCGCGGCGCGCGCGCTCGACGATTCGGCGGTGCCGGGCTGCGGCAACGTGACCGGCGCGGACTTGGCCGGCGCGGCGGCCGGTTGCGAAGCGTGCGCGCCATGGTTGCCGTGGGCGCCAGGCAGCGCGGCTTTCGGCGCGGCGGCTTGCGCGGGCTTTGCCGTTTGCTTCAATGCGGGATGTGCCGTCGGGTTCGCAGCCGCATGGCTGGCGGCCGGAGCCGGCATCGCGTCGAGGTCGTCGCTCAAGGCGTCGTCATCGGTCGAGTACGGGCCGATGGCGTGGCCGCCGCCGTTCTCCAGGCCCGCTTCCGGGCTCGCGCCGAACACCGACGAGAACACGTCCGGCATGCCGCTCGCATAAGGATTCGCACCCGACAAAGCACCGGGGGCCGTGCGCGGCGCGCTCAGCGCGGGATGCCCAGCCGGGCCATTCATCGCGCCTGCCTGCTGCGCGGCGACGCCGCCGCGCGGCGCTTTCGGCGCGATGGCAGCCAGGTCGCTGTCGGCCAAGGCGACGATTTCGACGCTACCGTCGTCCATCGTGCGATTGGACAGTACGACCGCGTCCGCGCCCAAGGCTTCGCGTACGAGACGCAGCGCATCACGACTGGTAGCACCGACATATTTACGAATGTTCAAGCTGGACCCCCGATGAGGTAAACGGACTAACGGACCGGCAACATACCGCTTCCCATTGAGATCATTATTGCGAAACCCGTCGAGCGACGATCGATGGATAAAGCCTGTTAAAGGGGGGTAATTCGGCCGATGGAAACGTGCCGCAAGTCGCCCGCACGGCGGTTTAAAAAGGGGCGTCGAGCGGTGGGAGACAGCGCGCTCGCGGGTACGCTCACGTACCGGACACGCCGCCCGCAACGCGAAGTGACAAGTCAGGTCAGGTCAGGTCAGGCGCCGAAATGAAAACCGGCGCTCTATGAGCGCCGGTCGTACGAAACCTTCGAGGCAAGCTGAAGCGCCTCAATGCGCCCCGATCAGATTCACCACCTTGATATTGCGCGTATCCGGCACTTCCGCGTACGACAGCACCTTCAACTGCGGCAGGCTGCGCCGCAGGAAGCGCGCGAGCATCGGCCGCAACGCGTGCTGTACCAGCAGCACCGGCGCCAGCCCGATGTTCTGCTGACGCGTCATCGCCTTCTGCGTCTCCGTCAGCAGCGTATGCGCGAGCCCCGGCTCCAGCCCCGGATTGGAACCCGTGGACAACGCCTGCGACAACACCCGTTCGAGGTTCGAGTCGAGTCCCATCACCTGCATGTCGCCGGTACCCGGGAACCACTGCTGGGTGATCGCGCGACCCAGCGCGAGCCGCACGGCGGCGGTGAGATCGTGCGCGTCGGTGATCTTCGGTGCGTGTTCGGACAGCGCTTCGAGAATCGTGCGCATGTCGCGGATCGGCACGCCTTCTTCCAGCAGGTTCTGCAACACCTTCTGCAGCGTGGTGAGCGGCAACGACTTCGGCACCAGATCGTCGACCAGCGACGGCGTGTCTTTCTGCATCCGCTCCAGCAGCGCCTGCACTTCGCGGCGGCCGAGCAGTTCCGACGCATGCGTGACCACGAGGTGGTTCAGGTGAGTCGCCACCACGGTGCTCGAATCGACCACCGTGTAGCCGTACACCTGCGCCTGCTCGCGCAGATTCGTGTCGATCCAGATCGCCGGCAAACCGAACGCCGGGTCCGTGGTGGGCGTGCCCGGCAGCGCCGCCGACACCTGGCCGGGATTGATCGCCAGCCACTGCCCCGGATACGCTTCGCCGACGCCCACTTCCACGCCCTTCAGCGCGATCCGGTAACCGTTCGGCCGCAGTTCGAGGTTGTCGCGGATATGAATGACCGGCGGCAAAAAGCCGATTTCCTGCGCGAACTTCTTGCGGATGCTCTTGATCCGCTTCAGCAGTTCGCCGTCGGTATTCTTGTCGACCAGCGGAATCAACCGGTAACCGACTTCGAGGCCGAGCGTGTCGATCATCGTCACGTCGTCCCAGCTGGCTTCGGTGTTCTCGACCGGCGTCATCGCGGCCGGCGCGACGTCGACCAGCGCGGTGGTGTTCTTGCGGTCCTCGGCGCGCTTCTTCATCGTGCGGCCGAGCTGGATCAGGCCGCCGCCGAGAATCAGAAACGCGAAGTGCGGCATGCCCGGAATCAGGCCCATCAGCACCAGAATGCAGCCGGTGATCACCAGCACGCGCGGATTCGTGAACAACTGGCCCGTGAGCTGGGTGCCGATGTCCTCGTTGGTCGCCACGCGCGACACGATCACGCCGGCCGCCGTCGAAATCACCAGCGACGGAATCTGCGCGACCAGACCGTCACCGATGGTCAGCAGCGTGTAGTTCTTGCCCGCCGACGCGAAGTCCATACCGTGCTGAACCATCCCGACGATCAGTCCGCCGAGAATGTTGATCACCATGATCAGCAAACCGGCGATCGCATCGCCGCGCACGAACTTGCTCGCGCCGTCCATGGAACCGTAGAACTCGGCTTCCTGCGACACTTCCGAGCGGCGCTTTCTGGCCTGCTCTTCGTTGATGAGGCCAGCGTTCAGATCGGCGTCGATCGCCATCTGCTTGCCGGGCATCGCGTCGAGCGTGAAGCGCGCGGACACTTCCGCGATCCGCCCCGCGCCCTTGGTGATCACCATGAAGTTGATGACCATCAGGATGATGAAGACGACGATACCGACCGCGAAGTTGCCACCCACGAGGAAGTGACCGAACGACTCGATCACCTGACCCGCGGCGTCGGGGCCGGTATGGCCTTCGAGCAGCACGACCCGCGTCGATGCCACGTTCAGCGACAGCCGCAGCAGCGTCGAGAACAGCAGCACGCTGGGGAACGCGGCGAAGTCGAGCGGCTTCATCGTGTACATGCTGACGAGCAGCACCATCACGGACAGCGCGATGTTGAAGGTGAACAGCAGGTCCAGCAGGAACGGCGGCAACGGCAGAATCATCATGCCGAGGATCATGCAGATCAGCACCGGCCCGGCGAGGGCGCGCAAATTGGTGCTGCTCAAGGCATCCGGCCGTCGAGCGAGGAAACCGGCGCGTGCGTTCATGCGGAGGCTCCTGAAGCGTCGTCGTTAGCGGGGTTGAGAGTGTCGGCGGCTTCCTGGGCGGCTTCGTCGTCCGCCACGCCGCCCTTGTCGAGCTCGGGCGGCACGTCCAGGTCGGTCGGTGCGACCGGCGTGGTGCCGCCTTCGGTGTTGAAACGCCGCAGCTGATACACCCACGCGAGCACTTCCGCGACCGCGCCGTACAACGGCCCCGGAATCTCGCGGTTCAGCTCGACGTTGTGATACAGCGCCCGCGCGAGCGGCGGCGCTTCCAGCAACGGCACGTTGTTTTCGGCGGCGATCTCGCGAATCCGCGCGGCCACCAGGTTCACGCCCTTGGCGACCACCTTCGGCGCGCGCATCTCGCCATCCGCGTATTGCAGCGCGACCGCGAAGTGCGTCGGGTTGGTGACCACCACGTCGGCCTTCGGCACATTGGTCATCATGCGGCGGCGGGCGATCGCGCGCTGCTGCTGGCGAATCCGGCCCTTGACGTGCGGATCGCCTTCGCTCTCGCGATGCTCGCGCTTCACTTCTTCCTTCGTCATGCGCAATTTCTTGTGGAACTGCCAGAGCTGGTACGGCACGTCCATCGCGGCGACCACGAACATGCCGGCGACCGTCATGCCGCAGCACACGGCGATCAGATGCGCGGAGTTGGCCAGCGCGAGTGGCAGCGGCTGGGTCGCCAGCGCGAGCACGTCTTCGCGGCGATTCCACATCGTCGTCCCGCCGATGATGCCCACCACCAGCGTCTTCGCGAGCGACATGCCGAGCTGGATCGGACCATTGATCGAGAAGATCTTGCCGAGCCCTTCGATCGGATTGAGCCGGTTGAATTTGGGTTCGAGGCCCTTGGCGGACAGCTGCCAGCCGCCCAGCGCCATCGGCGCGAGCAGCGCGGCGAGGCCGGTGAACGCCAGCACGGGCAGCAGCGCGTAAAGCCCTTCGCGGCTCGCCACGCCCGCGCCGCTCATCATCTTCCGCGTTTCGAAAACGCTCGCGTGATTGAACGTGAAGGCGGTGCGCAGCATGCCCTGCAAATGTTCGCCGATGCTGCTGGACATGCCCCACACGCCGAAGAACCCCGCCGCCAGCAGGGCGAAGGTCGACAGTTCCCGCGAACGCACGATCTGCCCTTCCTCGCGCGCCTTCTGCAGGCGCCGGGGAGTGGCTGATTCGGTTTTTTCGAGGTCGCTGTCCTCTGCCACAAAGCTCTCCAGTCGGCCGAGGCACGGCGCCTCTTTCCAGTGAGAGCGATTATTCCCGCTCGACGCAAGCGCCGATCGACGGATAAGGGCGGAGAAAGGGGGGTATTTCGAGGGATGGAACAGGGCGGCGGCACACGCCGCCGCCCTGCCCGCGGCACTTTCCGGTCAGAACGCCACGAACGGCGTCTGGCCGCCGGTCGCGGACCGGTCGAAGCCGTAATACACGTAGCGCCCGTAGAAGAACGGCAAGCCGAGGTCGAACGAGCTATTGCCGCTGAGCTGCCCGGCGAGGTCGTTGAACGCGTAGTTGCTGGTGTTGAACAGCGTCGACGCATTCAGGATGCCGATGCTGGCCAGCGCCCGCGTACTGTTGTTGCCGCCGAGCGTCACTGAACGGGTCTGCGCGGCCGACGGGCAGTAAAAGCCCTGCAGGTTGCCGCTGCACTGTGTGATCGACGAATCCGCGAAAAAGTACGCGTTCGAGCCCGAATCGAGGAACGCCTGCACCGTCGAGCCGTTGAACACACTGCTGTTCAGGTCGCCGTAACCGTCGGTGGTGAAGGACTGCGAGGCAGCCAGCGGGTTGTTGGTCTGGGTGTTGATGCCGAACACCAGCGTACCCGTCACCGACGCATTGCCGGTATTGCCCACCGGCGGCAATTGCACGATCACGCCGTTGTTGTCGCCCGCGAAGTTCGCCACCGGATTCGCCACCTGCTGGTTGAGCGGCACCGTGGCGCGCGAGCAGGAGGCGCCGCCGGGACATGCGTAGTAATTGCTGTAGATCGCCGCCGTCGACCCTGTCGAGCAGGTCGTGCCGCAGTCGTTGAGCGCGGTGCCGATGCCGAGAATGCCGTTCGCACCGAGATCGCTGACGGTGTTTTCCGCCGATCCGCTGCAACCGCGCGAGGGCACCGTGCTGGCGGCCATGTCGCCGATGATCTGCAGCGGAATCGCGCTCGTCGTTGTTTCGCCGCCAATCGAGACGGTCGCGGTCCGCACCGAGCCCCACGTGTAGCCATCGGCGAAGGTCGCGCACTCGGCAAGCTGGCCCGCGGCCACCGAACTGACCGGCAACACGCCGAGCAACGACGGATTGATCACCGAGCTGACCAGCCGCAAGCCGAACGACGCGGTGTCCACCTGAATATTCGGGATGGTCTGGCAGTTGGTCGCGGAGCCCGGCGCGCAGATCGTCACGCTGACCGTCGGAATATTGGCGACGCCGTTCGTTCCGGCGCCCACCGTGATCTGCGCGGTATTCGCCGCACCCACGGCAATCGGCTGCTGGGTCGGACTGGCCGGCAGCGAGCCGCCGTTCAGCGCGGAATTGCCGCTGTTACCGCCATCGCCCCCCCCTCCGCCTCCGCCGCCGCACGCGACGAGCACCGACATCAGCATCGCCGCCGCGACGGCCTGCCCCCAGCTCTTGAGCTGCACAGCACTACGCATGGTTCGCATCGTCGTCCTCGCTATCACTGGATGTCGGAACCGCTGACGCCGGCAGGCAACGCCGGGGTCAGCCATGCCTGGCCGTTGAACGCGCCCATGTGGCCGCCGGAATGGACCACGAGTCCGTTCCGGTCGACCGTCACTGGGCCCCGCGCGCCGCCGCGCGCGGCCTTCGCGGTTTTCACGCCCGCCACGTATTGCGGGAAATAACTACCGAGCATGTCGTTCAAATCGGGCATCTGCGGGCCGCGCCACGCGATGCCGAATACCGTGCCGTCGGACGCGAGATATTCGTGGACCACCGTGCCGTTGCCGAGCGTGGTATCGCGCACGGTGTACGAGCCGGAAGCCGACGAAGCGGAGGAGGAGGACGAGGAAGAAGAGGAAGCACCCGAGGCCGCGCGCATCACGCTTTGCGCGGCGCCGCCGACTGGCTGGACGGTGCGGGAGGTGACCGAGGCATCGGCCGGCGGGGTCATTGGGGCGCCGCCCAGACCCGCATGGGCGGACGGCACGACGAACAGCGAACTGGGCAAGATGAGCGCCGTAACGATCCCGGCGCGGCGTACACGACTCCACATGACGAGGCTCCTCCCGAGCTGCCGCGCGGTTTGCACGAGGTGCAACCGGCCGCGTGTATGCAGATCATACGGCACCGCCTTCGCGGCAAGCGGGAGGGTTTCTCCTCAGCTTGCCACCGCCCGGCGACTGTTTTCACCGGGCAGCCGTGCCGCTGCTTGAGCTCGTAGTATGCCTGTGGTTTGTGTCGCTCGACAGAAAGCGGGCTCGAGGGCCCGCGCACTCACCGTTTCGCGATGCGCGCTGGTTCGGCCGGACGCCGCTTGCCGGGCGCCCCGCCGTCAGCCGAGACTAGAAGCCGAGGCTGGCCAGCAGATCGTCGACCTGCGACTGATCCTGCACCACGTCGGTCTTGCCTTCCGGATTGATCTGCGGACCGTTCAGCAGATGCTCCGGGCTGCCGGTCGGAGAAATGTCCGAAGCCGCCAGCGCCGCCGCGTTGGCCGCGAACTGCTCGCGCCGTTCGAGCGCGATGTTTTCGACCAGCACGCCAAGCAGTTGCTGCTCGATCAGGTACACGACGTCCGTGATCTTCTTGATGACCTGGCCGGTCAGATCCTGGAAGTCCTGCGCCAGCATGATTTCCATCAGCTGCGAATTGGTGGCGGTGGTCGCCTCCGGCACACCGCGCAAAAACGTACGCGTGTCGTCCATCAGCGCGCGCACTTCCTCGCGCTCGATCGGCGCCGCGTACCACTGCTCCCAACGCGCGTCGAGTTCGCCGGCATCTTTCTGCAACTGTTCCTGGATCGGCTTCGCGACGTCGATCGACCCCAGCACGCGCTCGGCGGCCTGTTCGGTCATGTTCGCGATGTACTTCAGACGATCGCGAGCGTCGGGTACCGCTTCGGCCGCACGCTCGACATGCTTGTCGAGCCCCAGCTCGCGCATCGAATCGCGCAGCGTGCGGGTCAGTTGTCCAATGCGGGCGAGGATGCGGTCGGACGCGAAGTCGCCGCTCTCGTTGACCGCTTCGGCGCCTTGCGCATTGGTCGGCAGATTCACATCAGCTCCCGGTCTTGGCCATCTTCTCGAGAATCTTGTTGAGCTTCTCGTCGAGCGTCGCGGCCGTGAACGGCTTGACGACATAACCGCTCGCGCCGGCCTGAGCCGCCGCGATGATGTTTTCCTTCTTCGATTCGGCCGTCACCATCAGCACCGGCAGGTGCGACAGGTTGGCGTCGGCGCGGATTTCCTTGAGCATGGCCAGACCGTCGAGGTTCGGCATGTTCCAGTCGGAGATCACGAACTCGTAGCTGCCGCCGCGCAGACGCGCGAGACCCGCCTGGCCGTCTTCCGCCTCGTCGACGTTCGAGTAGCCGAGTTCCTTGAGGAGGTTGCGGACGATCCGGCGCATCGTCGGAAAGTCGTCAACCACCAGAATTTTCATTCCCTTATCCATTTCATTCCCTTAGCTTGATCCATGGTGCGGCGCCCGATCGGATCGATCCAGCGTATCGAACCGTGTGTCGAAATGCCGCTTCACTCTACCCGGCCAGCATCATACCCGTTGCACGCGATCGCCCATCGACGACAGGCGCGCCATCACGCGTCGGCTCATCTCCGGCAACGAGGCAATTTCGTCCGCCGCGCCGAGCGCAATGGCTTCGCGCGGCATGCCGAACACGATACAGCTCGCTTCGTCCTGCGCAAGGGTATAAGCCCCTGCCTTTTTCATGTCCAGCAATCCGGCGGCGCCGTCGCGGCCCATCCCGGTCAGGATCACCCCGACCGCGTTCTTGCCCGCGTGCTGTGCGGCCGAACGGAACAGCACATCCACGGACGGGCGATGCCGGTTCACCGGCGGATCGTCCGACAGATGCGCAATATAGTTCGCGCCGCTACGGGCAAGCAACAGGTGAGCGTGACCGGGCGCGATATACGCATGCCCCGGCAGCACGCGTTCGCCGTGCTCTGCCTCTTTAACGGTAATCCGGCACAAACCATTGAGGCGTTGCGCAAAAGATTTTGTGAAGCCCGGCGGCATATGCTGCGCGATCAGCACGGCAGGCGCATCCGGCGGCAGCGGCACCAGCACTTCGCGGATCGCTTCGGTGCCGCCCGTCGACGCGCCGACGATGATCAGCTTCTCGGTACTGAGCAGCGGATTGTTGAAAAGCGGCGCGGTGCCGACCGGCGCATGCGCGGCATGGCTTGCCGCGTGCTGCACCGGTGCGGCCTGGCGCACGCGCGCACGGGCCGCGGCGCGGATCTTGTCGGCGAGCTTTTCCGAGTAGTCGAGCATGCCGTCGCGAATGCCGACCTTCGGCTTGGTGACGAAGTCGACCGCGCCCAGTTCCAGCGCGCGCAGCGTGATTTCGTTGCCGCGCTCGGTCAGCGACGACACCATCACGACCGGCATGGGCCGCAGACGCATCAGCTTCTCGAGGAAGTCGAGACCGTCCATGCGCGGCATTTCGACGTCGAGCGTCAAGACGTCCGGGTTGTGCTGCTTGATGAGCTCACGCGCGACCAGCGGGTCGGGTGCGGTCGCCACGACCGTCATGTCCGGCTGGCCGTTGATGATTTCCGTCATCAGGCTGCGGATCAGCGCCGAATCGTCGACGCACAGTACTTTGATCTTTTGCACAGCGCTCACGCCTCCTCTGTAGTTCTGGCGTTGTTTGAATTAATCGGGCGCGCGGCGGCGCCGAACAGTTCGACGCGCGGTTTGGCCGCGCCCGCGGCGGTCCCACCGGCGGCCGAGCCGAACAGCTCGACCTTCGGACGCGCCGCGCCCGTCGACGAAAACAGTTCGACTTTCGGCCGCGCCGGGGCCGTGGCGGGATTCGAGAACAGCTCGACCCGCTTGCGCGCGGCGGCGAGTCTCTCCGCTCGGGCTTCCGCGCTTTGCCGCACGAGCGCCTGCTCGCGTTCGGCCACGCCCGCTTCCTGCTGCAGACGCAATTTCTTCACCATCACCTGACCGGTGCGCGGCATGAACGCGACCTTGCGCGGATGCGAGCCCTGCAGGTCCTCGGCGACGATACGGATCTTTTCGAGCGCCAGGTAGCGGCGCACGAACTCCGAGTTGCGATCGCCGATGTTCATCGTCGTCATGCCGGCCAGCACCGCGCCGCCGCCGAACACCTTCGCCTCGAAGCGTTCGCGCCGGCCGCCGGCCTTGATCAGTTCGTTGATCAGCACTTCCATCGCGTAGGCGCCGTAGCGCATCGAATCCGATGCGGCCTGCGCGACATCCGCGCCGTCGTCGGGCAGCATGAAGTGATTCATCCCGCCGATGCCGGCCGTGCGGTCCTGAATACAGGCCGCGACGCACGAACCGAGCACCGTCACCAGCACCATGTCTTCGTGCGTGGTGTAGAACTCGTTCGGCAACAGCTTCACGCCGGGGCGCTGGAAGTGATTGTCGTAATACAGATTGGTTGCGATCGGCAGACGGCTGCTCATGCGGTCACCCCGCTCGTCGTGCGCGCGGGCGTCGTGCCGCTCGCTGCCGCGCGTTGCGGCTGCGGCGTGCGTGCGCCGGCCGCGTCGCGCGTCAGTTCATAGACGGTCTGGCCACGCAGCTTGAACGCCTGCGTGACGTACGTGAAGTTTTCCGAATGACCGGCGAACAGCAGGCCGCCCGGCTTCACCAGCGGGTCGAAGCGCGCCAGCACCTGAGCCTGGGTCGGCTTGTCGAAATAGATCATCACGTTGCGGCAGAAAATCGCGTCGAACTGCGTGCGCAACTGGTAATCGCGGTCGGTCAGGTTCAATTGTTCGAAGCGCACGAGCGCGCGCACTTCCGGGCGCACCTTGACCATGCCGGCGTGCGCGCCGGTGCCCTTCAGAAAGAACCGCTTCAGCCGCTCGGGCGACAGATGCTTGACCTGGTCGAACTGATACATGCCAGCCGCGGCCTTGGCGAGCACCTGGGTGTCAATGTCGGTGGCGAGCACCGACGCCTGGCGCGCACCGCTGTCGCCGAGCGCTTCGATCAGCGTCATCGCGATCGAATACGGCTCCTCGCCGGTGGACGCGGCCGAGCACCACACCGAGACCGGCTGCGGACGGCGCGGCACGAACTCGGCCAGAATCGGAAAGTGATGCGCCTCGCGGAAGAACGCGGTCAGGTTGGTGGTCAGCGCATTGGTGAAGGCTTCCCACTCGGCCGGATCGTTCTCCGCTTCGAGCAGATCGAGATACTGCCTGAACGTATCGAGACCGCGGGCGCGCAGACGTCGCGCGAGACGGCTGTAGGCCATGTCGCGTTTGTGATCCGACAGCGAAATGCCCGCGCTGCGATGAATCAGCTCGCGGATGCGAGCGAAGTCCGCCGACGTGAACTCGAAGTCCCGTCCCTGTTCACCGGATCTAACCGGTTCCGCCCGCTCGGGGCGTTGCTGTGCGCGCGTTGCCATCATGAGTGTTCCTGCCTGCGATACGAGCCATCCCGCTTGTTGCCCGGAGGGTGTCTCCGGACACAAGGGATTGTGTTCGCGGGGTCGCGCCCGCCCGCGAGTTCTGCCAACACACAGTCGGCCCGCGACACGCCTTGTAAGCGTGCTTCGATGATTCGCCCCTCATGGAGCGAGATGCCGAATGACTGCATGTCGATGTGCCATGTCCTAGAACGTTTCCCAGTCCGCGTCCGAGCCGGCCGTGGCCACGCTCGATGCGGCCGGGCGCGCCACGGATTCGGCGGACGGACGAACCGTCTTCGGCCTGAGCGCCGGTTCGACGCGCGTGCTGCCGGCGTCGTGCGCGACGGCCGCCGGAGCGGCGTGCGCGGCCGTGGCCGTTGCTGTCGCCGCATGGGCAGCTTGCGGTGCGGCTTGATGCGTTGCCGCGCCGGCGCTCGCTGCCTGATTACCTGCTGCCCCTGCTGCCTGCGGTGCGGCCGGTGCGGTTTTACCCGCCGGCTTGCGGCTGGCGTTGCCGCCGTGATGGGCGACAGGGTTCGGGACACTGCGCGCCGTCACCGGAGCACGTGCCGCCGTTGCGCCGCTGCGCGTCGTGCCGCCGGCCACCTTCCAGCCGCTCAGCACCGCCTGCAACTGGCGCGTCTGATCTTCGAGCGACGCCGCCGCGGCTGCCGCCTCTTCCACCAGCGCGGCGTTCTGCTGCGTGACTTCGTCCATCTGCACGACCGCGCGGTTGACCTGCTCGATGCCGCCCGACTGCTCTTCCGAGGCCGCGCTGATCTCGCCCATGATGTCCGTCACGCGGCGCACCGCCTGCACGATCTCGTCCATCGTGGTGCCCGCGCGGCCGACCAGCGTCGAGCCGCTTTGCACCTTGTCGACCGAGTCGCCGATCAATTCCTTGATTTCCTTCGCGGCGCTCGCGCTGCGCTGCGCAAGGCTGCGCACTTCGCCCGCCACCACCGCGAACCCGCGGCCCTGCTCGCCGGCGCGGGCGGCTTCGACCGCCGCGTTCAGCGCGAGAATGTTCGTCTGGAAGGCAATCCCTTCGATCACGCCGATGATGTCGACGACCTTGTTCGAGCTGGTCGCGATGTCCTGCATCGTCGTGACGACCTGGCTCACCACGTCGCCGCCGCGCGTGGCGATGTCCGACGCGTTGACGGCCAGCTGGCTCGCCTGACGCGCGTTCTCGGCGTTCTGCCGCACGGTGCCCGTCAGCTGTTCCATGCTCGACGCGGTTTGCTGAAGCGAGGCCGCCTGCTGTTCGGTGCGTTGCGACAGATCGGTATTGCCCATCGCGATTTCGCGCGCGCCGGTGTCGATCGACTCGGTGCTGCCGTGCACGGCCTTCACCATCGTCGCCATGCTTTCCTGCATCCGCTTGATGCCGGAAAACAGCACGCCGATCTCGTTGCGGCTGAACACCTGGATCGTCTCGGACAGATCGCCCGACGCGATCCGCTCGAAGCAGGCGGTCGCATCCTTCAGCGGCTGCACGATCAGGCCGCGCAACGCGAAGCGGATGCCCACCACGAGCAGCAGCGCGAACGCCGTGAACGCGACGATCAAGGTGGTCATCAACGAGATGTTCGACTGCGCGAGCGCCTGCTGATCCACCGCGCTTTGCTGCAATGCCTTGACGACCGCCGTTGCGGCGCCGTCGTAGGCGATGAACATCGGGCTGATCTTCGTGTCGGCGATCGCGTGATACGCGGCGAGGTCGTTCGCGTTCAACGCCGCGAACTCCGGATCGACGCCGTCGCGCATCACCGCCGTGCGCTTGGCGAGCACGTCGTCGAGCAGCGCCTGGTCGATACCGGCCTTCGGCGCGTCGAGATAGGCCTGCCAGCTCTGGTTGCCCTTGGTCAGCAGTTCCTGCGCGCGGTCGATCGCCTTCTTCGCTTCGTCCGTATTACCGGCCGCGGACAGCGTGTTGAAACGGTCCACCGCGAGACGCGAGCGCAACAGATAGGCGGAGGCATCGTCGAGCGCATGAATCGCGACCAGATCGCCGCGCGCAATGCGGTCGAGCGACTGGCTCGCGCGATTCAGCGCGGTTAGTCCGAGCGCACCGACCACCACGGTCAGCGCCGCGAGAACGACGCCTACCATCGTCAACGTCGTACGAATCGACCACCTGCTCAGCATCTCGATGCCCCCTGTCCCAATCTGTCGTTAAGTTCGCTGGTTAGACGCCGAGCGTTTCGATCAGCGCCATTTCGCGGCTGGTCATCAGCTTTTCGATGTCCATCAGGATCAGCATGCGGCCGTCGACGGTGCCCAGACCCGTGAGGTACTCGGTCGTCAGCGTCGCGCCGAATTCCGGCGCCGGCATGATCTGGTCGGTGGCGAGCGTCAGCACGTCCGACACGCCGTCCACCACCATCCCGACCACGCGATGCGCGACGTTCAGGATGATCACGACCGTCTGATGGTCGTACTCGACGCGGCCCAGATGGAACTTGATGCGCATGTCGACGATCGGCACGATGATGCCGCGCAGATTGATCACGCCCTTGATGAACTCGGGCGCATTGGCGATCCGCGTGACGTTGTCGTAGCCGCGGATTTCCTGCACCTTGAGAATGTCGATGCCGTACTCTTCGGCGCCGAGCGTGAAGACGAGGAATTCCTGACCGCCGGCGTCCGCCTGCTGTGCGTCGCGGCGGGCGCCCACGCTCGAATTGATGGATTGGACTTCTGCCACGTTAGCCCCCAAACGGTTGGGATGAATTGAGTTGAGTAAGCGGAGTTGCCGGCGTTACCGGCGTAAAGCCAAATGTCGCGATCGTCATGCGAGACTCATTGCGCCGTGCGCGTGACGTGTTTCGCGGTTCAGGGCCGCCACGTCGACGATCAGCGCGACGCTGCCGTCGCCGAGAATGGTCGCCGCCGAAATGCCGTGCACCTTGCGGTAGTTGGTTTCCAGATTCTTCACGACCACCTGCTGCTGGCCGACCAGTTCGTCGATCAGCATCGCGAAGCGACGGCCTTCGGTCTGCATGATGGTGACGATGCCCTGGGTCGGCTCCTGCTTCGCGTCGTCGACGTTGAACACTTCGTGCAACGCGACCAGCGGCAGGTATTCGCCGCGCACGCGCACCACGCGCTCGCCGTTGGCGACCGTGTAGATGTCCTCGGCCTGCGGCTGCAGCGACTCCATCACGAAGTTCAGCGGCAGGATGAAGATTTCGCTGCCCACCTTGACCGACATGCCGTCGAGAATCGCCAGCGTGAGCGGCAACACGATGCGCGTGGTGCTGCCCTTGCCGGCGTGCGAGGTGATTTCCACGTGACCACCCATCGACTGGATGTTCCGCTTCACCACGTCCATGCCGACGCCACGGCCGGAGACGTCCGTGACCTGCTCCGCCGTCGAGAAGCCCGGCAGGAAAATCAGGTTCCAGACTTCCTCGTCGGTCATCGTGTCGCTGACCTGCATGCCTTGCTTGGCCGCCTTCGCGAGAATCTTGTCGCGGCGCAGACCCGCGCCGTCGTCGCTCACTTCGATGACGATGTTGCCACCATGATGCGCGGCCGACAGCACCAGTTGACCGGTCGAATCCTTGCCCGCCGCGCGCCGCGCTTCCACGGTTTCGATACCGTGGTCGAGACTGTTGCGCACGAGGTGAGTCAACGGATCGATGATCCGTTCGATCAGGCTCTTGTCGAGTTCGGTCGCCTGACCGAAGGTGACGAGTTCCACTTCCTTGCCGAGTTTCGCCGCCAGATCGCGCACCAGTCGCGGGAAGCGGCTGAACACGTAATCCATCGGCATCATGCGGATCGACATCACCGCTTCCTGCAGATCGCGCGCGTTGCGCTCGAGTTGCGCCATGCCGTTGAAGAGCCGGTCGTGCAGCGCCGGATCGAACGTGCTGGTGGTCTCCGCAAGCATTGCCTGGGTGATCACCAGTTCGCCGACCAGGTTGATCAGCTGATCGACCTTCTCCACGCCGACGCGAATCGAACTGCCTTCCGCGCCGCCTGCCGCCGCGGCCGGACGCGCCGCCGCCTTGCGATCCTGCTCGGCGGGCGCGGCGGCCTGAGCCGCCGGTGCCGCGCTGGCGGCCGGTGCGCTCGGCGCCGCGGCAGCTTGCGCCGCCGGTGCGTCGAACAGACCGTGTGTCGCAGCGGGCGCAGCGGTGTGGGCCGCCGGGGCCGACGAAGCTGCCTGCGCCGCTGGTGCTGCCGTGTGTGCTGCTTGCGCCGGGGCCGATTCGGCAGCGTCGGGCGTTCCAGGTTCGCCTTGCTGCGTCTCGTCCGCCGGTGCGGTGCCGCGGCCGATCGAGATCTGACTTTCGTCGATCACGAAACAGCACACGGCGATGATGTCGTCGGAGGTCACATCGGTCTGGAGCCACAGCGTCAAATCGCCGCCGCTCTTGACCTGCCCGACGATGCTACCCAGGTTGCCGAGCTCTTCGGCTAGCAGTTCCTGGTCCTTCTCACCCACGCCCCGTAGCGTAATTTTCAGATGAGGACCGGTGCCATCCTGCGCGCCCGTCCCCGCGCCTTGCCCGGTCTGTGCCGGTTCGCCGTCATCCCATTCACCTGTCGCCGCCTGTACCGCCTGTTCGACGACATGTTCCGGTGCCGAGCCGTCCGGCACTTCCGCGACCGCCGCGACCGCGACAGGAGCCGCTGCCGGCGCCGCCGCTGCCGGTGCCGCGGGCGCGCCGCCCGCGCGGCTTTCCGCATGCAACTGTTCGAGCTTCGCGCAGATCGCCCTGGCGACCGCCGCGTCCGGCTCCGCGCTCGCGCGGTAGTCGGCGAGCTGGCCCGACAACACGTCCTTGGTTTCGAGGAACGTGTCGATCATGTCCTTGCGCAGCACGAGTTCGTTATTGCGCGCGCGATCGAGCAGCGATTCGAGGATGTGCGTCGTTTCCGTCAGCGCGGTAAAGCCGAAGGTCGCCGCGCCGCCCTTGATCGAGTGCGCCGCGCGGAAAATCGCCGCGAGGTCTTCCGGATCCGGATGCGCGATATCCAGATTGAGCAGCAACTGCTCCATCTGCGCGAGCAGTTCGTCCGCTTCGTCGAAGAACGTCTGATAGAACTGAGTGATGTCGAGTGTCATGCCTGGGTCACCGCGAGAGTTCCTGTCTACTAGGCTTGGGCTGCCGTGCCGCCGCGTCGTGAGCTTCTATAACTGGGTCTAAGGGGAGGGCTTACGCCTGATCCGGTTCGGCCAGCGCCGCCACCAGTTCGGTCAGCATGTCCGGGTCGAGCGGCTTTTCGATCCAGCCGGTCGCGCCGGCCTCCCTCGCCGCGGCCTTGAACGGCTCGCTCGATTCCGTCGTGAGGACGAGGATGGGCGTCGCCTGGTAGGCCGGGTTGTTGCGCAGCGCGGCGATCAGATCCAGGCCGGTCTTGCCCGGCATGTGCTGGTCGGTCAGCACGAGGTCGAACGACATGGCGAGCGCGTTTTCGAGCCCTTCGTTGCCGTCCGCCGCGAGCGTCACTTCATAGCCGGCCGTCGTCAGCGTCGCGGCGAGAATCTGCCGCATCGATGCCGAATCGTCGATTGCCAGGATATGCCTGATCATGAAAACCTCGCTGCACTTACGCTGTGGATCGCCGGGCGGTTCGCGCCATCGGGCGCGTTATCCGTCCAGGCGATCGCTGTCTGTTACTGGGCCGCCGGCGCTGCCGCCGGCAACTTCGGTGCAACCGTCACCGGCTGCGTAATCTTTTGCAGCAGCGGCTTGGAGCCGGCTGCGTCGTCCGACAGGGTGGTCGTGGTGGAATCGTCATGATCGAGCGCTTCCTCCGACTTCCTGTTCAACACGATGATGCTGATGCGGCGGTTTTCCGGATCCAGCGGGTCCGCCTTGTTCAGGTTCTGCGTCGACGCGAGACCGAGCACGCGCATCACCTTCGCTTCGTCCATGCCGCCGGCGATCAGCTCGCGGCGCGACGCATTGGCGCGGTCCGCGGACAGTTCCCAGTTGCTGTAGCCCTTCTCGCCGCCCGCGTACTGCACGGCGTCGGTGTGCCCCTGCACGATGATGCGGTTCGGCACGTCGTTCAGCGTGTGGCCGATTTCGCGCAGGATGTCGCGCATATACGGTTCGACCTGGTCTTTCGCGGTCGCGAACATCGGGCGCTTCTGCGAGTCGACGATTTCGATGCGCAGGCCGGTCAGCGTCGAGTCGATACGAATCTGCTGCTTGAACTGGCGCAGCACCGGGTTCGCCTCGATCGCGGCCATCAGCTTGACCTGCAGATCGTGCAGGCGAACCTGTTCGCGGCGCTCCAGCTCGCCCTGCATCTGCTTGAGCGAATCTTCGTTGCTATGCGAGACGGTGCGCTCGGCGCGGTTGTTCGAACCGTCGGTGGAGCGCGTCACGCCTTGCGCGTCGGTCGAAATGTCGCGGCCGCCGCCCTTCAGGATGCTGGAGTCTTCCGCGCTGCGGTCGCCGCCCCACAGCGTGATCTTCAGCGGCTGGTTGAAGTAATCGGCAATGCCCTTCAACTGCACCGTGGAGGCCGAACTCAGCAGCCACATCAGCAGGAAGAACGCCATCATCGCGGTCATGAAGTCCGCATACGCGAGCTTCCACGCGCCGCCGTGGTGGCCGGACTTCTTGGGCGCGCTGCGCTTGACGACAATGGCGCGGTCTTTGTCCTTGCTCATCGGATCGGTTCCCGGCGCCCTTTACTTGGCCTTGACGCGGCGCACGTGCTCTTCCAGCTCGGCGAACGACGGGCGTTCGGTCGAGAAGAGCACCTTGCGGCCGAATTCGACGGCGATCGCCGGGGCGTAGCCGTTCAGGCTGGCCAGAATCGTCACCTTGATGCACTGGAACATCTTGGTCGACTCGGTCACGCGCTGTTCGGCGACGCTCGCGAGCGGGCTGATCAGCCCGTACGACAGCAGAATCCCGAGGAACGTCCCGACCAGTGCCTGGGCGATCATCTCGCCGAGCACCGCGGGCGGCTTGTCGGCCGACGCCATGGTGTGCACCACGCCCATCACCGCGGCCACGATACCGAATGCCGGCATCGCGTCGCCGACCTTGGTCAGCGCGTGCGCGGGCGCCTCGCCTTCGTGGTGATGCGTCTCGATTTCCTCGTCCATCAGGCTTTCGATCTCGAACGCATTCATGTTGCCGCCCACCATCAAACGCAGGTAGTCGGTCAGGAATTCGATGATGTGCTTGTCGGCGAGGATCTTCGGGTACTGGGTGAAGATCGGACTTTTAGACGGATCGTCGATGTCGGCTTCCAGCGTCAGCGTGCCTTCCTTGCGCGCCTTGGCCAGCAGGACGTAAAGGAGCGCCATCAGCTCCATGTAGACGTCCTTGTTGTACTTCGCGCCCTTGAACAGGGTTGGAATGACGCGCAGCGTTGCCTTGATCGTCTTCATTCCGTTACCCAGAATGAATGCGCCGACGCCCGCGCCGACGATCATCAGCACTTCAACGGGCTGCAACAGCGCGCCGAGATGGCCGCCTTCCAGCGCGTAACCGCCGAAAACGGACAACAGCGTCACGAGTGTTCCCACGAAAATCAGCACTGCCGAGCCCTCACAAAGAAGCGACGGTGACCGTCGTTAAACTGGTTTACGGCAACGGAGCGGAAAACTTTGGCGGAAAAACGGCTCGTCGCTCCGGTGTAAACCAGAGGCGGATGCGCCGGCCGGTAAGTGGCCGGGGCGGTGAGACGGCGGGCCGCAGGGGCCGCCGCTCAAGGGATGCGGGCGGAACGCCGGGGGCGGCGGACCGCCTTGGGGCGTTGCCCGTGGGTCGCGGCGGCAAGCCGCCGCAGTCCGGCGTCGCGATGTGGCGCTGCGTCGGCGCTTGACCGGGATCAACCCGGGCGGCCGCCACGGCTCAGGCTTCGAGCGCGGCGAGACTTTCGCGGGCGCGCGCGTCGGCGACCTTGCGGGTCTTGCCGGCTCGCGACGGCGGCTGGCACAGCCCGCAGACGAACGCATGCTGCGGATCATGCGCATGCGCAACAAAATGCCCTCCGCAACGGCAGCAGGCGGTCATCTGCAGCATGCCGGAGTCGAAGAAACGCACCAGCGTCCACGCGCGCGTGAGGCTCAGCACCGGCTCGTCGTCGTGCATCTGGACGTGCTCCAGATACAGCCGGTAGCTTTTGACGATCGACTGGATCGTCTGGCAACCGCCGTGATCGGCCATGAAACGGTAGATGTTGTAGAACAGGGACGAGTGAAAGTTCGGCTGCCAGGTCATGAACCAGTCCGTCGAGAACGGCAGCATGCCCTTGGGCGGCGACACCCCTTTCAACTCCTTGTACAGCTTGATGAGCCGGTCGCGCGACAGACTGGTTTCCGCTTCCAGCAATTGCAAACGCGCGCCGAGTTCGATCAGTTCGATGGCCAGGGTGATTTCCCTGACTTCAAGCACCACACTTTTATAGGCCATCCGCGTGCCGGTCCCCCGTCCTGATCGCTATATATAACTGGCGGGCCGCCATCAGCCGAGTTGCTCGACCGGCTGGCTGGCCATCAGGATCGCGGAGTGCGCCTGGGCCACGGCGCTGGTCTTGCCCTTGTCCGCGAGCGCGGACAGCACGGCATGGTCGTCGAAACGGAAACGGCACAACACCTGATTGGACGCCGCCAGCTTGACGGTCTGCGCCAGAGACAGATTGGCGAGTACATCGGCTAACTGGTCCGAAATCCCCATGCGAAACATGCCCATCGGCTTGTCTTCACGCAGCAGACGCTGCGCTAGCAGGAGATAAGACAGGTTGACTTCTCTGATCTCATTGAGCATTTCGCTTGTCGCGCTCATTGATTCCCCCGGGGTGTATCTGGCTGGTCAGGCCGTTACGGAAACGTTTGCTCGAACGCGCGCAGTCAAACCGCACGAATCGGCTTCGCTTCTGGTCTTGCGCACATTGTCTCGAAAGGGGCTCAGAACGAAAATCGGACAGACACCCTGCCTGTGTGACGGATTAATCCGTCATTCGTGTAGGAATAATTCCTACAAAGGGCCTGTGAATGGAGCGGGGGAAAGGGGCAAATACCGCGTAATTTGCGTTTTGCGATGCGCTTTGAATATCCGCGGAATACCGGCACGCAGCGACTGGTGAGTTCCAATGCTGACCGGCTCGCACCTTTATACGGTGAGTGCGAATTATAAGACCATTTCACTTCTCCGCAACGGGCGTGGCGTGGGGCCGTCGCACCGGCCGTTCGGGCCCATGTCTTGCTGAAGGGGAGCGCAGCGTTTTATTAACAGGCCGGGCGCGCGTCCCGATTATCGGGACAGACGCCTTCAGCTGACCTGTAACGCGCCATGTTTCGCGCTGTAACAACATTAAGCGTTTGAAAAATAACTCGAATTGGCCCGGCTGATCCCGATAATGAACGCTAAGGGATTACCCGATGCAGGTTCGGAGCACCCCCGGGCGGCGGCTTACCGCGCCCAACCGTCCGACAGGCATTCGCTCTTCGCTCGACCCGAGCGCCGCTGTGCGAAGCCGTTCTGAATAGGAGAAAACGCATGCGAATCGCACAAATTGCGCCGTTGTATGAAGCCGTCCCGCCGAAGCTTTATGGCGGTACCGAACGTGTCGTGTCTTATCTGACCGAAGCGCTGGTCGATCTTGGCCACGACGTCACGCTGTTCGCCAGCGGCGACTCGGTCACCTCGGCGAATCTCGACGCCTGCTGGCCGCGTGCGCTGCGTCTCGACCCGACGATCCGCGATGCGCTCGCGCCGCACGTGCTGATGATGGAGAAGGTGCGCAAGGTCGCGCATGAGTTCGACGTGCTGCACTTCCACCTCGACTACATGCCGTTCCCGCTGTTCAGCACGATGGACACGCCGTTCGTGACCACGCTGCACGGCCGCCTCGACTTGCCGGAACTGCAGCCGGTGTTCGACGCTTTCTCGGATGTGCCGGTGGTGTCGATCTCCGATTCGCAGCGCGCCCCGCTGCCGCAGGCGAACTGGCTGAACACGATTTATCACGGCCTGCCGGAGCAGCTGCTGACGCCGCAGGCGCACAAGAAGCCCGAATATCTCGCGTTCCTCGGCCGCATCTGCCCGGAAAAGCGCGTCGATACAGCTATCAAGATCGCTGCACAAAGCGGTTTGCCGCTGAAGATCGCCGCCAAGGTGGACAAGGTCGACCAGGAATACTTCAAGCGCGAGATCGAGCCGTTGCTGTCGCAGGCGCACGTGGAGTTCGTCGGCGAGATCAATGAGGCGCAGAAGCCCGAGTTTCTGTCCGGCGCGAAGGCGCTGCTGTTCCCGATCGACTGGTCGGAGCCGTTCGGCCTGGTGATGATCGAGTCGATGGCGTGCGGCACGCCGGTGATCGCGTTCAACCGCGGCTCGGTGCCGGAAGTGATCGACCATGGCGTGACCGGCTATATCGTCGAGGACGTGCAAGGCGCCGTTGCCGCGCTTCAGCGTCTGGACGACCTGTCGCGTACCGAGATCCGCGCGCAGTTCGAACGCCGCTTCAGTTCGAAGACCATGGCGCAGAACTACGTGGATGGTTACTCGGCGCTGATCGAAGCGACGCGCCGCCCGGTGCTGCGTCAGGTGGCGGTGGGTTAAGCGGGTCAACCGGGCTAAGGGATGGGTTAAGACGCCAGGCCCTTGCACCAGCGTTGAAACGGGCGAATGCGAGTTTCGGTCAGGTTGAAACGCGTGTTTGCCCTTTTTCGTGCCGAATTCGTCGAAGCGTTCGACAGCGGCGTAAAGCAGGACCCCACCCGCTTTACGCCACTTTCCACGCCTTTTGCGATTCAGCGCACAAACCGCCCGTCGATTTGCTCTGAATTTGCGATGTGAATCGTTTGCGAGGGCGCCAAGTCAAAGTTACCTCGCGCTTCTCACAGAAAAGCCGCCTCTCGAGGCGGCTTTTTTAATGCCGGCATGGATACGCTTCCATACCGGATTAACACGGCCTCAATAAGACCGCCCGAGACAAACCTTCAGTTGGCTTTCGCGATGCCGCTAATCGACTTGCGTCACGCCGCGCCAATCAGAAAACGCTCGCGATTCTTGCCGGCAATCCACTTGGGCGGTTTACCGCGACCGCTCCACGTATTGCCCGACTTCGGGTCCTGGTATTTTGCCGGCAGCGGCGCCTTCTTGGGCGGGCGTCCGCGCCGCGCGGCCACTGCGAAGCCGAGGTCTTGCGCACTCAGACCGTATTCAGCGATCTTTTGGCGGATGTCGGCGACGACATTGTCGATTTCAGTACGACGCGCTTCTTCCGCTTGCGCCTGCAATTTGGCGATCTGTGCCTTGAGATCTGCGTATTGAGACATCGTGGTTCTCCCCTTTTTTAGAACTCATTCGCTCGCAGACTAACTGCAATTATCGAAATTCGCAATGGCCAATAATACCGATTTAGGTGCTTATCCTCTGATAATTATTAAGCGTCGATGAATTGTAAAAGCGTTTATCGCGGTAATAATAGGTAAAACAGACTCCACTTTGACAATTCTTGACACCCATTCCGGCTGTCCTTGCCTAGAATTGCGCGTCCAAAGCAGGTACTGACGGCTTGTCATCCCGGCCGGCTGAAGCGCCATTCTTTTTAGGATTACCAATCATGCCGCTATCTAAACGTCTCGCCGCCGAGTTGTTCGGCACCTTCTGGCTCGTGCTCGGGGGCTGCGGCAGCGCGGTGCTCGCCGCCAACTTCGCCGGACCGGTTCATGGCCTCGGCATCGGCTTTGTTGGCGTGTCGCTCGCGTTCGGGTTGACGGTGCTGACCATGGCCTACGCAATCGGCCACGTCTCCGGGTGCCATCTGAATCCGGCGGTCAGCGTTGGACTCACCGTCGCTGGACGCTTTCCTGCCCGCGATCTGCCGTCGTACATCGTCGCGCAGGTGGCCGGCGCAGCGCTCGGCGCGCTGGTGCTGTCGCTGATCGCGTCGGGTAAGCCGGGCTTCGATCTCGTATCGAGCGGCTTCGCCAGCAACGGTTATGGCGACCGCTCGCCGGGGCACTATTCGCTCGGCGCGGCGTTCGTGTGCGAGGTGGTCATGACCGGCGCCTTCCTGTTCATCATTCTCGGCGCCACCGACAAACGCGCGCCGGCCGGCTTCGCACCGATCGCGATCGGCCTGGGCCTCACGCTGATCCATCTGATCTCGATTCCGGTGACCAATACGTCCGTGAACCCGGCTCGCTCGACAGGGCCGGCGCTGTTCGTCGGCGGCGCTGCGATGGATCAGCTGTGGCTGTTCTGGGCCGCGCCGATGCTCGGCGCGGTGATCGCGGGCGTGCTGTATCCGCTGATCGCGGAAAGCCGGCGCGGCAGCGCGCCAACCTTGGCGCTCGACTGACCGGCGAAGGTTTTGCCGGCGGTGGCGGAAGCGGGCGTCGCGGCGCCCCTCGTTCCCGCCGTTTGCACGCGCTCGCACAAAACGCCGCTGCTAGAATCGTGCGACTTCCCAAGCTCGCACAGGTACGACCGATGAACCGTTTCCGCGGATTTCTGCATGGCATCGCACTCGCTTTCGGCGGTTTGTGCATCGGCACGTTGACGCTACCCAATGCGCATGCGGCCGACAACCAGACCGGAGCGCAGACCGAAACGCTCGTCTTCGTGCGACACGGTGAGAAACCCGCGGCGGGCTACGGCCAACTTAACTGCCAGGGGTTGAATCGCGCGCTGGCGTTGCCGGCCGTGATCGCGGCCAAGTTCGGCAAGCCGGATGCGATCTACGCACCCGATCCCGCCCAGCAGAAAGACGATAGTGGCCATCCCTATTACTACATCAGGCCGCTCGCGACGATCGAACCGACCGCGATTCAATTCCAGATGCCGGTGCAAACGCCCTATGGTTTCGCGCAGATCGACCAACTCGGCACCGCGCTCGTCAATCCCGACAATCGCGGCAAATTGATTGTCGTCGCGTGGGAGCACAAGCTGATCGTCAAGCTGTTGCGCCAGATGATGAGCGCGCATGGCGGCAATGCCGCGGATGTGCCGGGCTGGAAGAGCGACGACTTCGACAGCATCTATATCGTCCGGCTCGACTGGCAGAACGGTGTGGCGCATGCGAGTTTCCGGCACGACCGCCAAGGGCTCGACGGCCGTTCGACCGATTGCCCGTGCGCGGCGTTGCCGGGTTCGGCTTCGGCGGTCTCTTCCGCTTCTTCTGCTTCCTCGCCCGCCGCGACGAAAGCCGCGAATTAAAACGGTAATACAGATGTAAGTCGCGATTACCACCGCCGCCGCGCAGTCGCTCGGCCCAGCGCTCGATTACGCGCATCCGTTCGCGGCGACGGGCGAAAAGCGCTTATGGAACAAAGATCTGGGCGAGATCGTATCGACTCGCGCTGCGTCCGGACGCACCCTTTAACAGCCTTTCAACCCTGCAAAGATGCTTGCAGTCCGTAACATCTCGTCGCAGTCCGCGCGCTCCTGAATGCGTACATTGGTCCTGTGCGACAAACCTACGTCGCTTCACAGGAGAACAACATGAAACGCATCGTCACTCACTTGCTGGTTGCCGCCGGACTCGCAGCGGGCGCATGCGGTGTCGCGCAGGCGCATACGGATCTGAACATCGGTTTGTCGCTCGGCGCGCCAGTGTACGCGCAACCGGCCCCGGTCTACGCGGCGCCGCAGCCGGTCTATTACGGCAACGGCGGATGGGATCATCGCGACTACCGCCGCGATTACTATCGCAACGATCATCGGTATGAGCGCGGCTGGGACCGTGGCGATCATCGCTGGGGCCACGACGACCGAGGCGGTTATCGCGGCGGATGGCATGGTTGATCGCACGGTGACGCGCGGTGGGATAGGCAAAAGCCTGTAGCGCCCCCATGCGAAAACGGCCCGCTTCCAGTTCGCTGGAAGCGGGCCGTTCTCACGCTGAATTCAAGGCTCGATCTCAGGCGGTCAATTCGTCGTCGATCGAAAAAAGCTTGCGCAGATGATGCGCGACACCCGCCTCGAAATTGTTGCCGATGCGCGGCACGTTCGGCAGACGCGTGATGAGATCGGGATTCGCGTTGTTCATCATGAACGGATGCCCGGCCGTTTCCAGCAGATCGATGTCGTTCATGTTGTCGCCGAACGCCACGCAGTGCGACGCGTCGACGCCGAGGCGTTCGAGCACGATCTGCAACGCCCGCCCTTTCGATACGCTCGACGTCATCACTTCCAGGCAGTCCGGCAGCGAATAGGTGACGTACAGCGTGTCGCCGAATTCGCGTTCGAGGTTCGCCGCGACTTGTGCGAGGTCCGCCGGATCGCCGATGTAGAGCGCCTTTGCGATGTCGCCGCCGTGGTAATTGACGAGGTCGGTGACTTCATAGGTGAAGCCGGAGTCTTGATGCAGCTTCAGCAACTCCGGCGCGTCGCGATCGATCAACCACGCCTGGTCCGCGAACAGGCTGACGATCACGCGGCCATGCTCGCCGACGATTTCCGGCCGCACGACGCGCCGCACGATTTCCGGCGACAGGTCGTCGGCATGCAACACCTCGTCGTCAGGCGTATGGATGCGCGCGCCGTTCGACGTAATCAGATACGGGTTGATTCCCAGCACATTCCGAATTCCCGCGACATCGCAATAGTGGCGGCCGGTGGCGATCACGAACTGCAGACCGTCGCTTTCCAGCTTGCGCACGGTGGCGACGGTGAACGGATCGACCTGGTGATCCGCGTTGAGCAGCGTGCCGTCGAGATCCGTGGCGATGACTTTGTACATGGTGTGAGCAACCGGGCGACGTCGAAACGCGTATTTTACCGTTGCCTGACGGTTTTCGCGGCGACGCGGGCCTGGTTGGACTTAACCGCAGCCGCTAATCGTTACCGGCAAGCCCTTCGGCAACTCGCCGCGCGAGCTGCAACCCGCCACGCGCGGAATCCGCCAACGGTTCGCGCAATCGCGCCTGATAAACCTGCGGCACGTATTCCCGCAACGGCGCGCCGAGACCACCGCACATCGCGACCGGCAAACTCGCCGACGGGTCGAGCGCGGCGATCATCTTGCCCACGTCGATCCCCGCTTCGCCCAGCAGACGCGCCGCGAACACATGCGAACGATGCGCGATGACGATCGGCGCGAGCTTCGCGTACGCAGTCTGATTGGCATCGCACAGCCAGACGACGAGGCTGTCGCGGTCATGCGCGCCGGTATGCGCGAGCAGCGCCTGCGCGAAATCGTCGTGCGGCACGCGGCCGTCGAGCGACTGCTGCGCATGCACGATCGCGCGCAGGCCGAGCCACGCGCCGCTTGCTTCGTCGCCCGATGGATAACCGAAGCCGCCCGCGATCCGGCATTCGCCACCGGCGTCGAGCACGGCGGCCACGCTGCCCGTACCCAACGCGACGACCACGCCCGGCGCACCGCCATGCGCGCCGAGCAGCGTGGTGTACGCATCGCTTTCCACCGCCAGCCCCGCCACTGCCGGCGCCTGTGCCCGGAACGCGGCTAGCCACTCGCGGTTGTTGACGCCGGCCAGACCGCAGCCGAGCACGCAGCGCGACCAGTCCAGCGCCACGCCGGCGCGGGCGAACGCTTCGGCGCATCCGGCCGCGATCGCCTGCCACGCGCGTTCGACGCCCAGCCCCAGTCCGGAGGGACCGCTTGCCGCCTGCGCCAGTTCGCGGCCTTGTGCGTCGCCGAGCACGACGCGCGTGCCGCTGCCGCCGCCGTCAATGCCGATCAAAAGAAGGTCTTGGTTCATCGAATGAGATGGGTCAGAAGGTCAACACCGCGTAGCGTGGCAGGTCCGTTTCAATCCCGCAATCGGCCGAATGGCCAGCTTGCGGCGTGCGACGCTTCGGCTATGCTGGCGGGCGACATGACAACGCGGGAGTACGGCCGTGACACAGCGATGCAACTGGGCGTCGAGCGAAGCGCTCGCACACTACCACGACACGGAATGGGGCGTCCCTTCGCGCGACGACCCGCATCTGTTCGAGATGCTGATACTCGAAGGCGCACAAGCCGGTCTTTCCTGGTCGACGATTCTGAATAAACGGGCCGGCTACCGGCGCGCGTTCGCCAACTTCGACATCGACAAGGTCGCGCGCTTCACGCCGAAACGGATCGATGCGCTGGTCACGGACGAAGGCATCGTGCGTCATCGCGGCAAGATCGAGGCGGCGGTCACGAACGCGCGCGCCGTGCGGCAGATTCAGGCCGAACACGGCTCGCTGGCGAACTTCGTGTGGTCGTTCGTCGACCAGACGCCGATCCAGAACGATTGGACGTCGTACACGCAGGCGCCGGCGTCGACCGAGATATCGGACGCGCTCAGCAAGGCGCTCAAAGGCTATGGCTGCAAGTTCGTCGGCTCGACGATCTGCTATGCGTTCATGCAGGCGGTCGGCATGGTCAACGATCACGAAACCGGCTGCATGTGCCGTGCGCAGTGCGCGGCGCTGGGCAAGAAAGGACGCGACCGCAAGGCAGGTTGACGGCGCAGTGCGCCCCGAAAGCTATCCGGCAAAACGAGACTGCGCTTTTCACGCGGCTCGGTCGTTATACGTATAGAAGAGCGATGAAGATGGGATCGGGCGTCTGCCGTTGCTGGTGACGGCGGGCGATTGCGGATGGCTTCAGCGGCCGGGGTTATACGGCGAGCGCACCAAACCGGCGAATTGACACCTTTTCGCCACGTTAGTCGACGCTTGGTAAAACGCCACACGCCCGATACTGATCGTCATGCGCTCAAAGCTCAAACAACGAATAACCGCTGCGTAACGCGTGGGAGACCAACCATGAAAACGCTTAGCTTCCTGACGCATCAGGATATTTTCGACCAGGCCGTCAGCCATCTGCTGGGCCAGAAACGCGCGGCGCTGCTGCCGCGCGGCGGCGGCGCCTACCGCGGCTATTGCGGCGGCTGTCCGGTCGGCAGTTTCATCAAACCGCGCGACTACATGACCGCGATGGAAGGCATCCCCGTGCGCTACATCGGCAAAACGCCGGTGCAGGTGCCGTCCTATATGGATGTCGGTATCGCCGCGCTGAAGAAAGCGCTATTGCGCGCGCGCATCAACGTGTACGACCCCGCCACCGTCGATCTGCTCAGTTGCCTGCAAAACGTGCACGACGTATTCGGCACGTGGGAATGGCACGAGCGGCTGACTTCGATCGCCCGGCAATTCGGCTTGTCCGCCGAACGGCTGAAGACCGCGGCGTAGTTTCGCGCCGGGTTCGTGACGGGCGTCCGCAAAACGGCGACGCCCTAAAAAACCACCCCAAAAAGCAAAACGGCGATGTGGCTTCTTTCGAAGCTCACACCGCCGTTCGGCCGTGCTGAAAAAGCGTGCTTAGTGCAGCTTCTTCGGCAGCATCTGGCTGCGCAGGCGCTTGTGCAGGCGCTTCACAGCAGCAGCCTTCTTGCGCTTACGTGCCGTGGTCGGCTTTTCGTACGATTGGCGCTCACGCAGTTCAGCGATCAGGCCATTCTTTTCGATTGCGCGACGAAAGCGGCGGATCGCCACTTCGAACGGCTCGTTTTCCTTCAGAAGAATCGTCGTCATGTAATTCCTAAATCAATCACTTGATACGGGTTTAATTGCGTGGCGGTATTGCCGCTCACGCGCCGGCCCTCCGGTCGTTTCAATGCATGGCCAGTAACAGGCAAACGCGGGTGGAACCCGGCCAAACCACGATTGAAACGGAGGCAAAGCGGCCACGGAGGCCGGAAAAGAGAGGTGGGGAGTTCACCGCCGAACGCGGACAGACGTAATGCGAAAAGCCGCGTCTGTTGCCGTTTCGCCAACCGTTCATCAACGAACAAACGTTAACGAAACAGGCAAAGATCTCAATTCACTCCCGATGATATCAGGAAACTCCCCATCCTACCAGGGGTTTAGCGTATACGCCAGGCCATCCGGCGGGCGTTCAGGCGCTTGCCTCGTCCAGTTCGCGCAGGTCGGCGCCCGTCAGCATCAGATGGACCGCCGCGGCGAGACTTTTCAGCTGTTCGACCGAGGTGGCGCTGGCAATCGGGGCCGTAACGCTCGGCCGCGCGATCAACCACGCCAGCGCGACGGTGGCCGGCGTACTGCCGTGCTGGTCGGCGACCCGATCGAGCGCGCCGAGAATGCGCAAACCGCGCTCGTCCAGATATTTCTCGACCCGCCCGCCGCGCACCTTGTTGGCCAGATCCGCCTTCGAACGGTATTTGCCCGAGAGGAAACCGCTGGCGAGGCTGTAATAGACGACCACGCCAAGCTGCTCGGCAAGCGCGACCGGTTCGACGTCGCTTTCATAGGCAGCGCGGTCGTACAGGTTGTACTCGGGCTGGAGAATCTGATATTCCGGCAAGCCATGCTGACGGGACACTTTCAGCGCTTCCTCGATCCGCGCGCCACGATAGTTCGACGCGCCGATCACCCGCACCTTGCCGGCCTCGATCAGCTTCTGATACGCGCCGAGCGTTTCGGTGAGCGGCGTGGCGCTGTCGTCGTCGTGAGAAAAGTAGATGTCGAGGTAATCGGTTTGCAGGCGCCGTAGCGAATCGTCGACCGCCGCCTGAATATTCGCCGCCGACAACCCCAGCCGCTGCGGATGCTTCGACACCTTGGTCGCCAGCACGATCTGGTCGCGCTTGCCGCTGCGCCGCAACCATTTGCCGATGATGGTCTCCGACTCGCCGCCCTGGTTGCCCGGCACCCACGCGGAGTAGACGTCGGCGGTATCGATAAAGTCGAGGCCGGCATCGACGAACGCATCCAGTATGGAAAACGACGTCGCTTCATCCGCGGTCCAGCCGAAAACATTGCCACCGAACATAAGCGGCGCGACCTGTAATTCGGAGCGTCCAATCTTGCGTTTTTGCATGATTTCTCCCGAGTTTGTTACGAGAAAAAACGAGAATACGCCCTCTTCCGGATCGCTGCAGCGAACCCGCCAAGCAAGGCTGCACGGGGCTTCCAGCGATGTGTCCGGATACCGCGCAGGCAAAACAATTGGGAAGACTTTGAACAAAGTGCCTCAAGTTTTTTTTAGAGGGGCCGTCAACCTTCACTGAGGCGGCCAGCAATGAACGAGTGCTTCCGCCGATGCCAACGTGGCGTATTGGGCTCAAGGCTTATTTAGGAGATTTTCATGCTCGGAATCAATAGCAACATCAACTCGCTGGTTGCACAGCAAAACCTTAATGGCTCGCAAAGCGCCCTCTCGCAAGCCATCACGCGTCTGTCCTCGGGCAAGCGCATCAACAGCGCGGCCGACGACGCAGCAGGTCTGGCGATCTCGACGCGTATGCAAACGCAGATCAACGGTCTGAATCAAGGCGTGTCGAACGCCAACGACGGCGTGTCGATGATTCAAACCGCGTCGAGCGCACTGTCGTCGCTGACGTCCAGCCTGCAACGTATCCGTCAGCTGGCTGTGCAAGCTTCGACCGGTTCGCTGTCGTCGAGCGACCAGGCAGCTCTGCAACAGGAAGTTGCGGCACAAATCTCGGAAGTGAACCGTATCGCGTCGCAAACGACGTACAACGGCACGAACATTCTGGACGGCTCGGCTGGCAACGTCACGTTCCAGGTCGGCGCGAACGTCGGTCAGACGATCAGCCTGAACCTGAGCCAATCGATGTCGGCAGCGAAGATCGGTGGCGGCCTGGTGCAAACCGGTCAATCCGTCGGTTCGATCTCGGTCACGACGGACGCAAGCGGCAACTACACGTCGTCGGGCGCAGCGATCACCACGGTGAACGTTCTGTCGGACGGCAAGGGCGGCTACACGTTCACGGACCAGAACAACCAGGCCATCTCGTCGACGGCTGTTGGCAACATCTTCAGCAACGGTACGGCAGCAGGCACGGGCACGGCAATCACCAACCTGACGCTGAGCACCACGCTGGCCACGTCGATGGGCACGACCGCAGGCAACGCGGCAACGGCAGCGATCGCTCAGATCAACGCGATCAACACGCCGCCGACGGTCTCGGGCCTGAACATCAGCACGGTCACGGGCGCAAACCAGGCAATGGTGTCGATCGACAACGCACTGCAAACCGTCAACAACCTGCAAGCTTCGCTGGGTGCCGCGCAAAACCGCTTCACGGCAATCGCTACGTCGCAGCAAGCTGAGTCGACCGACCTGTCGTCGGCACAGTCGCAAATCACCGACGCTAACTTCGCGCAAGAAACGGCGAACCTGAGCAAGGCGCAAGTGCTGCAGCAAGCTGGTATCTCGGTGTTGGCGCAAGCTAACTCGAACCCGCAGCAAGTTCTGAAGCTCCTCCAGTAAGAGCTTGATGTAGGACCGGCGGTGTAGCGTCGCACGCTTCACGCGACGCCGCACCGCCGGGTTTCACGCAACGGGAGGCATGCCTCCCGATGTGCATTTGCAACACCCGATGCTGTAGCATCGCGCACTGCCCTAATTCAGATTTCCAGACGCCCGGAGCCTCCGCATGTCCTCGATCTCAACCACGTCCTCCCAGGCATCCGCCAATTCCGCGTTGCAGTCGGCTGCACAGTCGATCATCAGCGGATCGACGGGGAATACGTCGATGGACGTGTCGTCGCTCGTTACGGCACTCGTGAACGCCAAGACCGCGGGACAAGCCGCGGCGCTGTCGGCGCAACAAACCACCGACAACACCCAGCTGTCCGCGTACGGCGCATTGAGCGCGGCGCTGAGCGCGCTGCAGTCCGGCATCGCCGGTCTCGCGAGCGGCTCGACGCTGTCCACCTTCACGGCCAGCGCGACCGGCTCCGGCCTCAGCGCGACGGCCGGCAAGGGCGCGGTGGCCAACAGCTACACGGTCGCGGTGCAACAGATCGCGAGCTCGCAGTCGTTGACGTCGTCGGCCTTCGGCGCGACCGCGCAACTGGGCACCGGCACGCTGAGCATTTCGCTCGGCGGCACGTCGATGAACGTGAGCATCGACAGCACGAACAACACGCTGTCCGGCATCGCCTCGGCGATCAACTCGGCGAGCGGCAACCCCGGCGTCACGGCGACCGTCGTGACCGGCACGGACGGCGCCCACCTGGTGCTGCGCTCGGCGAACAGCGGCGCGGCCAACACGATCAACGTATCGGTCAACGCCACCAGCGACAACGGCCTGTCGAGCCTCGGCGTGACGTCGACGGCCAGCACCACCGGCGGCCAATCGAGCATTACGTCGGCCAATTCGAGCAACGCGTGGTCGCAGAGCAGCTACGCGCAGGACGCCGAATTCACGGTCGGCGGCGTCGCCGCGACCAGCGCCAGCAACGCCGTGACGACCGCGATCTCGGGCGTCACGATGACGCTGTCGGCGGCCTCCGTCGGCACCACGCAGACGCTGAACGTCACCTCGGACACGACCTCGCAGGCCACCGCGATCAACAACTTCGTGAGCCTGTACAACACCGTCGTCACGACGATGTCCACGCTCACGTCGTATAACTCGTCCTCGTCGTCGCAAGGTCCGCTGCTGGGCGACTCGACGCTGATGACGATCCAGAACGCGCTGGCGACGATCGTCGGCGGCGCGGTCGGCTCGGGCAGCACGGGCACCACGCTCGCGTCGATCGGCATCACGCTGAAGGACGATCCGGCGGACGGCACGATGGTGGTGGACAACACGGCGCTGACCACGGCGCTGACGGCGAACCCGGCAACGGTCGCCTCGCTGTTCAACCCGACCAACGGCATCGCCGAGCAGTTGAACGCCAGCATCACGAATTTCACGCAAACCGGCGGTATCATCGACACGCGCGACACCGCGCTGAATACCGACCTCAAGAGCGTCGCGTCGCAGCAAAGCGCGCTCGCCGACTACACGGCGCAATTGACGAGCCAGTATCAGGCGCAGTTCACCGCGCTGAACACGTTGATGGCGACCGCAAACAGCAACTCGCAATACCTGACCGCACTGTTCGGCGGCGCCAACAGCGCGGGTGCGCTGGCCAGCGCCAACAACACGTAAGCGGTCCTCGCCGTAACGAACTTGCCGTAAAGAAAGGAAGTACACGCCATGAACCAGACGGAACTGGTCGACCGCCTGCTGTCGATGACGCAGGAAATCGCACAGGCGGCATCGCTCGCCGACTGGCCGACGGCGGCTCGTCTGACCGACGAGCGTTCGCCGCTGCTGATGTCGCTGGTCGCCGAGCAGGAACCGGCCGCGCTGGAGAAGATCCGCCAGATCCAGGCAATGGACGCGGCATTGCTCGCCGACGCCGAAACGACCCAGAACGAACTGCATATCGAGTTCGAAGCAGCCATGGGCCGTGCGCGCGCCGCCGGCGAATACCAGCGCATGGCGCGCCTGTAAGCACGCACGAACACGGCGCTGCTCCGAACGGCCCGCACCGCGCGGGTCGCCGGGCGCAGCGCTAAACCAGACAATAAGAACTACGCGTCGAAGTGAGACGCGCTCGTTCCCTCGGCCCGCCTCGTGCGGGCTTTTTTCTTGTGCGCCCGTTTCAGGCCGCCCCGGCCATACGCTAAACAGGCGGCCTTTTTCCCGTCATCTCCGCGCATCGGAAACGGCCGCGCCGCCGCACAATTTCCGTCATAGACCATTCTGCGCTGAGACCATGACTCTCCTTCACGAGCAGCTGACCGCTGAGCCCTTGACCCCCGAACAGCAATTCGAGCAGGACATCCTGCTGGTGCTGCAGACGGCGCTCGACCATCACCACAAGGGCGAACTGGACGACGCGCAAGCGCTGTATCAGGCGATCCTCGACGCGAAACCCAATCACGTCGACGTGCAATACAACCTCGGCGTGCTGTTCGTGCAGCGCAAGGAGCCGGCCGCCGCGCTGCCGTATCTGGAGGCCGTGCTGGGCGCGGATCCGAACAACGGCCAGTACTGGGTCGCCTACATCAACGCGCTGATCGACGCCGAGCAGATTCCCGCCGCGTGGCTCGCGCTGGAGATGGGGCAGCAACGCGGCCTGAACGGCCCGGCGGTCAACGGTCTGATCACGCGGATGGCGAACGACGGCGTCTCGCTGCCCACCTCCGCGGTCGATCAAGGCATGACGTTCTCCGTCGCCACCGAATCGGCCGAGGTCACGCCGCCGGCGGAAGAAGACAAAGCCTCGCTGGCCGACAACCGACGCCCGACGCCGCAGGAAATCAACCGCTTCGCGGCGCTGTTCAACAAAGGCAACACCACCGCCGCGATCAAGCTCGCCACCGACCTGACCGAGCGCTTCCCGCTTCACGGCCAGTCCTGGCGTTCGCTGGGCATCGCGCTGCATCGCGACGGCCAGTACATCGCGGCGATCGAACCGCTGCGCACCGCGATCAAGCTCGGCTCGGACGATGTCGAAGCCCGCAACGCGCTCGCCGACCTGCTGCGTCTGACCGGCCAGCAGGAACTCGGCGAAGCGGTCAGCCGCGAGCTGATCGCGCTGCATCCGGAATACGCCGAAGGCCACCGCGTGCTGGGCCTCACGCTCGCCGCACTGGGCCGTCATCGCGAAGGGATCGTTTCGTGCCGGCGCGCCGCCGAACTGTCGCCGAACTATCACGAGTCGCACGGCACGTTAGGCGTGGTGCTGCTCGACCAGGGCGCCGCGCTGGAAGCCGCTTTTTCGCTGCGCCGCGCGATCGAACTGGAGCCGAAGAACTCGCTGAACCGCAGTAATCTGCTGTTCTGCCTCGCTCACGATCCGAACATCGATACCGCCGAAATCTTCGCCGAACACCGCAAGTTCTCGAAGATGTACGAAGCGCCGGTGCGCGCAAGCTGGCCGAAGCACACCAACAGCCGCACGCCGGGCCGCCGTCTGCGAATCGGCATCGTGTCGGGCGACTTGTACCGTCATGCCGTCTCGTCCTATCTGCTGCCGGTCATGGAACCGCTGTTCAACGACGAAAGCTTCACGCTGCACGTGTACTACAACCACGTCGCCGAAGACGATTACACGAACCGCTTCCGCAGCTATTCGCATCACTGGAACGTGGTGGCGGGCATGACGGACGATCAGCTCGCCGCGAAGATCCGCGAAGACAAGATCGACATCCTGCTCGACATGTCGGGCCACACCGGCCGCAACCGCCTGCAGACGTTCGCGCGCAAACCCGCGCCGGTTCAGGCGAGCTGGATCGGCTATCCGGCGACGACCGGTCTCGATGCGATGGATTACTACCTGAGCGACCGCTTCTTCACGCCGCTCGGCGAGATCGAGAGCCAGTTCACCGAGAAGCTTGTGCATCTGGCCGCCATCGGTCCGTTCGAACCGGAAAAGGCGGCGCCGCCGGTCAACATCCTGCCCGCCATGCACAACGGCTACATCACGTTCGGCAGTTTCAACCGGCTGAACAAGCTGCGCGCGGACGTGATCGCGGTCTGGGCGCGTCTGCTGCGCGAGCTGCCGACGGCGCGCATGGTGCTCGGCTCGATTGCCGGCGACGAAGGCGAAACCACGCTGACCGAATGGTTCGCGAAGGAAGGCATCGCAAGCGACCGCCTCAGCTTCCGCCCGCGCTCCACGCTACCGGTTTATCTGCAACAGCATTTCCAGGTGGACGTCTGTCTGGACACGTTCCCGTACGCCGGCTCGACGACGGTCCTTAACTCGCTGTGGATGGGCGTGCCCACGCTGACGCTGGCCGGCAAGACCATGGCGAGCCGCGCGGCGGCCGCATGGCTGAGCCACACCGGTCTCGAATCGTTCGTCGCGAAGGATGCGGACGACTTCGTCGCCAAGGGCGTCGCGCTGGCCGCCGATATTCCCGCGCTGGCCGAGATCCGCACGGGCCTGCGCGATCGCTGCCGGCAGTCGCCGGTGTTTCATCCGGACGCGGTCGCCAGCAGCCTGTCGCGCGCGCTGCACACCATGTGGCAACGCTGGCGCGATGGCCTGCCGCCGGCCCCGTTCAGCGCGGACGACACGCAAGCCGCCGGCCATGCGCCGGAACACGCGGCGTAATAGCCGCAACCACAAGCCGCAACGACACCGGATCGCGACCGGACAACCAGACAGCTGCGAGGAAACCATGGGCTCTAGCGCTCCTCTTCGTGCGATTGCGTCGCTGGACGACGAACGCATCTATGTGACCCAGCCGCATCTGCCGCCGCTGGCCGAGTTCATGCCGTATCTGGAGAAGATCTGGAACAGCAAGGTCCTGACGAACGGCGGGCCGTTTCATCAGCAGCTCGAAAAAGCGCTGTGCGAATACCTGGGCGTCGAGCATCTGGCGCTGTTCACGAACGGCACGCTCGCGCTCGTGACGGCGTTGCAGGCGCTGCGCATCAACGGCGAGGTCATCACGACGCCGTATTCGTTCGTGGCGACCGCGCACTCGTTGCTGTGGAACGGCATCAAGCCGGTGTTCGTCGACGTGGATCCGGATACGCTCAATCTGGACCCGCAGAAGATCGAAGCCGCGATCACGCCGCAGACCACCGCGATCATGCCGGTGCATTGCTACGGTCATCCGTGCGACGTGAAGGCGATCCAGAAGATCGCCGACAACTACAACCTGAAGGTCATCTACGACGCGGCGCACGCGTTCGGCGTGCAGACCGACGACGGCAGCGTGCTCAAGCACGGCGATCTGTCGATCGTCAGCTTCCACGCGACCAAGGTGTTCAACACGTTCGAAGGCGGCGCGATCATCTGCCCGGACGCGAAGACCAAGCAACGTATCGATCACCTGAAGAACTTCGGCTTCGTCGATGAAGTGACGGTGGTGGCCGCCGGCATCAACGGCAAGATGAGCGAAATCAATGCCGCGTTCGGCCTGCTGCAACTGCAGCACGTCGATTCGGCGCTCGCGCGCCGCAAGGCGATCGACGAGCAGTACCGCGAATTGCTCAAGCACGTGCCGGGCATTCGCTGCCTGAACGACGCCGGCGAGAAGGTCGCGAATTATGCGTACTTCCCCGTGCAGGTCGAAGACGATTTTCCGATCAGCCGCGACGCGCTGTACGCGCTGTTGCGCGAGCACGAAATCTACGCGCGCCGTTACTTCTATCCGCTGATCTCCGAATTTCCGATGTATCGCGGGCTGCCGTCCGCCGACAAGGACAATCTGAAGGCGGCGAGCGCGGCGTCCAAACGGATTCTGTGCCTGCCGATCTATCCGGATTTGAGTCCGGCGCAAGTCGAGCGTATCGTTCGTATCCTCGCCGACGCGAAGTGACCGCGGCCGGCAGGTGACGGAACGCGGACTATGCAAAACATCGTGCTGGTGGGATCGTCCGGTCACGCGAAAGTCGTGATCGATATCGTCGAGAAGGCAGGGCATTACCGGATCGCCGGATTGATCGACGCGTTTCGCGCGGTCGGCGAGGAAACGCTCGGCTATCCGGTGCTCGGCGGCGAAGCGGATCTGCCGCGGCTTGCCGTCGAACATGATTTACGCGGGGTGATTGTCGCGATCGGCGATAACGGCGTGCGCGAACGCGTGGCGGATAAGGTCGCGCAGGCGTGGCCGCAGGCGAGCTTCGTCAGCGCGGTGCATCCGCATGCCAGCATCGGCAACGGGACGACGATCGGCGACGGCACGGTGGTGATGGCCGGCGCGGTGATCAATCCGTGCTGCAGCGTCGGACGGTTTTGCATCGTGAACACGAAGGCGTCGCTGGATCACGACGGCGTGATGGACGACTTTGCGAGTCTCGCGCCCGGAGTGACGACCGGCGGCAATTGTCGTATCGGTCAGGGTGCCGCGGTGAGTATCGGTGCGGTGCTGCGACACGGCGTGGTGGTCGGCGAACATAGCGTGGTGGGCGCGGGTTCGCTCGTGCTTGAGGCCGTCGAGCCTTTTACCGTCACCTATGGCAGCCCCGCGAGGAAAGTGCGGGATCGGCAACGCGGCGATAAATATCTTTAAACGAAAGTGGAATGTAAAAAGCCGGAGCGAATCAGGTTCGTTCCGGCTTTATTGCTTTTGCGGCGGTGGCCGTTTCTGATTTGTGACGCGGATTAGAGGCGGGTTTGAACTCGGATTGAGACGGTTCCGATTATTCTCGCCCGGGGTTTGGCTTTTCCCAAGATCGCGCTGTCCTTTCTCCTCGCTATCCTCTCCCTGATACCGCGCTACAAATGCCCGCTGGGCCGTCCCAAAGCCTGCAAACCGCTTCCATTACGTCGATTTAATCCGATTGGCATTTTTTCCCGATTCCGTGCGAGATCGGCCAGAATTGCCGCCACGGCAATAGGCGCTCATGCATCGCGGTTCGTTCATCAGAAAATAATCGTCAAAAGCTGCAATTAACGCTTTACCCGATTAGACTGGCGCTCGCTTAAAGTTCGACCCACCGCTTTCCATGAGGCTTTCATGATTCGCACGATGCACCGGTACTGCATTGCCCTGACTGTCGTCCTTCTTTCCGCCTGCTCGTGGCTGCCGCATCGCGACGTCAGCGAAGCGCCGGCCAGCGCATCGGCGGGTGCTTCGCTGGCGTCGTGGAACGACACCACGACCAAACGCTCGATCGTCGATTTCGTCCAGCTGGTGACGACGCCCGAGTCCAAGGATTTCATTCCGCGCGCGGACCGTATTGCCGTATTCGATTACGACGGCACGTTGTGGCCCGAACAACCCGCATCGGTGCAACTGGTGTTCGCGCTGCAACGCGTGAAGACGGTGGCGGGCAAGCATCCGGAATGGAAACGCCAGGAACCGTTCCGCTCGATTCTCAAGGGCAATCTGAAAAGCGTCGCGGCCAGCGGCGACACGGGTTCGATGCGCGTGCTGGCGGCCGCCCATGCCGGCATGACCAGCGATCAGTTCGCCGCCCTCGTGCACGAATGGTTCGACTCCGCGAGCGATCCGCGCTTTAACCGCCTGTACGCTGATCTTGGTTACCAACCGATGATCGAGTTGCTCGCCTATCTGCGTGCGAACGGCTTCAAGACTTATCTGGTGACCGGCAGCGACGTCGAGTTCGTACGTGACCTCGCGCAGCGGGTGTATGGCATTCCGCCGGAGCAGGTGATCGGCAGCACCGTGAAGTATCGCTACTCGCCGCAGAGCAACGGCACGATCGCGCTGACGCGGCTCGCGCAGGTCGACAGTCTCGTGGACGGCGCCGCCAAGCCGCTCGCGATCGATCGCGTGATCGGCCGGCGTCCGGTTATCGCCTTCGGCAACGCGGACGGCGACGCGCCGATGCTCGAATGGACCTCGGCCGGCGACGGCCCGCGCCTCGCCGCGCTGGTGCATCACACGGACGCGGATCGCGAGTATGCGTACGACCGTGGGGCAAAGAGCGGCAAGCTGGATAAAGGTTTGGATGAGGCGGGGACGAAGGGGTGGCTGGTCGTCGATATGAAGAGCGACTGGCGGACTGTTTTTAAGGCGGATGGGGATGGGGCGGCGGCTGCATCTTCGGCTTCGGGTTCGCCCGGTTCGACGGCTTCCGCTGCGGCAGCGCCTGCACTTTCGGCTTCGGGTTCGGCCGCTGCGACGCGTTCGTCTTCTGCAGCGCAGGGCGCTCAGGCAGCCTCGGTCAACTAAAAGTGCGATGACGTTCACGACCGTGCCGGCGCTTGCTCGCCGGCGCGGTCACTCCGTCAGATCATCGTCATCATCCTCGCGTCAACGTAATCGCCAGATACGTGGCGTACAACGCGCCGCACACCAGCAACGCCCACACCGGCACGCCGCGCTCGCGCACGTTGATCCGCAACCATGCGGCCGCGGCGAGCGTAATGACGATACCGGTGACGACTTCGATACGCGGCGTCCACGGCGTCAGCAGAATGCCGATCGCGGGCAGCAAGGTGCCCTGAAACACCATCGCACCGGTGATATTGCCGAACGCCAGCGTGTCCTTGCCACGGCGAATCCACAGGATGCTGTTGACCTTCTCGGGCAACTCGGTGGCGATCGGAATGATCAGCAACGACAGCAGCAGCGGCGACACACCGAGCGCCGCCGACACGCCCCGCACGCCGTGGATGAACCCTTCCGCGCCCCACACCAGCAAAGCGACCGCGAGCGCCAGTTGCAAGGCGATGGTCGCGAGATTCGTCGGTAGACCGACGCGCGAAAGCAGCATTGTGCCGGGTGCCTCGGTGCCGTGACCGGCGTCGACGAGTTTGTCGGAAGCGCGGAACGTCATCACGACGTAGGTCACGTACACACCGACCAGCGCCACGCTGAACAGTGCACGAACGATACGTTGCTCATGCGGCACGTACATCGCCGCGGCGGCCAGCACGAACGCGCAGAGGAAGTAGTTGAGATCGCGCGTGAAGCCCGTGCGTTCGGGCTTGACCCAGCCTTGCGTGCCGCGCGTGCGCAGCACGGCGAGCGTCATCAGAAAAGTGGACAGCGTGGAGAGCATCAGCGGCGCGCCGAGAATCGCGCCGACGCCGATCTCCTGGTTGACGGCGCTATCGCTCGTCCCGCCGATGATCGCCAGCAACGGCACGAGCGTTTCCGGCAGCGCGGTACCGACGGCGGCGAACAACGAACCGGTGACGCCTTCGGAGATTTTCAGACGCTCGCCCAGATGTTCGAGCGCGTTGGTGAACAGCTCGGCCGACACGAGAATGACGACCAGCATGAGGACGAGTTCGAACACGAGACCGGTCATGCGCGGCTCCCGATGCACACAGGGCAGCGGTGGTGACGGCGAGACGATTGGCTAGCGGGATGGGCTGGCGAGATCCGACGATGATTCACAGGGCAAACTCCGCGGTCGGACGTAGATGACGAACCATGACGCACCGCGACCCGTCCGACCAGAACGAAGCAGTACGCCAATGGTCTCGCCAAACCGACCCGGTCGAACGCGCCATGACCCAGCAGGCCAAGTATGTTGACGCGCTCTCCTTCAAAGGATGAAGGAAGGCTACTCCCCAGTGACCGGAGGATTCTAACGGTGGGGGGCGCTTTCAACAAGCTTGGGGAGGGTATCGCTGTGTAACCCAGTGGCTTCGTTCTATGGCTTCGTCGCGCATGGCAAGTGTCGGCACATACTTCCCAGCCCTTCAGATTTCCGGTCGACAGTCGCCGCAAAAGGAATTTATAAATATTCGATATAACGCCACCGCACTCAAAAATCGATGCGCACATGTTCGAATCTATTTTCAACAGCCTGAATTATGCGCATCGATTGAATTTCACCACCCAATCAAGCGCGCTTTATCAATCAGCAACCTGTTTTGCATAACACGCATAGATCGACCGCCCCACACGCAGCACAGACGGGCGTCTAATGTCTTACATCACCGACAATATCCGGAAAAAACTTCGCCAACGCCGTCAGAAACTTTTCTTTAACGAAGAAGAAATTTCCCAATTAAAAAAATTCAATCGATAAACGACGCATCGACCGCAAATGCGTTGTACGGATCAGTCTCTCTCATTTATTATTCGCACCTCCAATAACACGCAATCACGGGGATATTCATAATGAGTCAATCCGCTTATTCGGTGCTAATGGACGCCGGAATCGAGCAGTCCCACAGAGCGGTCATTCTGAATACTCCCTTGGGTGCAAAGGCGCTGCTGCCGCAGCGGGTCGTCGGCGAGTCGCGTGTTGGCCGCGAGATGGCTTTTACCGTTGACGTGGTTGCGAAAGAAAAGTCTGTCGAACTGAAGCGATTGATGGGCCAACCCGTCACGCTGTGGCTTCTGCAGGCGGACCAGTCTTACCTCCCGTGGCATGGATACGTTTTTGCGACACGCAGGCTCGGTGGAGACGGTGGTCTGACCTACTATCAGCTCTCGTTTGCCTCATGGATGCGGCTCCTTAAGTACCGGAAGGACGCGCGCATTTTTCAGGATCTCACCACTACCGACATCCTGAGGCAGGTCTTCAACGGCCATCCGTTGGCACGTGGCAAGTATCGTTTTGCAACCCGTGACCCGGGGATGACACGGTCGTATTGCACGCAATACGAATCGGACGAAAACTTCGTGCGCCGCCTGCTCGAATCGGAAGGGTGGTTCACCTACATCGAGCAGGCGACGGACGGCAAGTCCCATACCGTCGTCATCACGGACGACTTCTCGAACTGCCGCCCGCTCGCCGGACAGCAGATTCCGTTCGGTCGTGCTGACCGCGAAGGGCAAACGGGAACGCTTGTCGAATGGGGTAGCGAGCGTACTTTGCAAAGCGTCGCCTACGGATTCCGCACGGCGGACTACAAGGTTCCGACGAGACCGAAGGAACGTTCGGGCTCTTCACAAGCCGACCAGGGCGACCTCCCCGCGAACCTGGAAGTCTACGAATATGCCGGGCACTACAGCTTCCCGGCCGGCGATCCAGCAAGCGACCGCGGCGACCAGGCCGTTCGCATCCGTCTAGAGGAAATGGCATCTCAGACCAAACGCTTTTTCGGCGTGGGAAGTGTGACCGGCATGGATGCGGGTCGATCGTTCACACTCAAGGATCACCCTGAGCACGACCTCGACAAGCAGGAAGACAGGCAGTTTGGCGTAATCGCCACTCGATGGTTCATCCAGAACAATCTGCCGCTTGGCAACAGCCGTCCATTCCCGCACAGCCTGCAGCGCACCATGTCGCGCGTGCGTGCTGAATATCGGGAAGAACAAAGCGCCTTCACGACAAAAGACCCCCTCGGTAACGAGAGCTTCTTTCTGATCGAAATAGAGGCACAGCGCCGCTTGGTGCCGTACCGAAGTCCGTTCGAGCACCGCAAGCCTGTCATGCATATGCAGAGCGCGACCGTGGTTGGCCCGTCGGGAGAAGAGATCTACACCGATGGACTCAACCGCATCAAGGTGCAGATGCACTGGGATCGCATCGGCAATCAGGACGCGGCGGCATCGTGCTGGATGCGAGTCGTGATGCCGCAGGCCGGCAACAACTTTGGATCCGTATTCGTTCCCCGAACAGGCCAGGAAGTGGCGGTGAGTTATTTCGAAGGCGACTGCGATCGCCCCGTTGTAACGGGTGTGCTGTTCCACTCGATCAATACGCCTCACTGGAACACAAACGGACTGCTCTCTGGATTCAAGTCCCGGGAGTACAGCGGGCGGGGTTTCAATCAGTTGGTGTTCGACGACTCCACGGCCCAATCCCGAGCCCAGTTGTACAGCTCAACGGCGAACTCATACCTTCACGTCGGGTATCTCATCAACCACGACGGAAACACGCGCGGGAGCTATCTCGGCAACGGCTTCGAGATGAAGACCGACGCGTTCGGTGCGGTGCGAGCCGGCCAGGGTCTGTACGTCTCGACCTATGCGCGCGGTGGCACAACGAGCCAACAACTCGATACGAAAGAGGCCACGCAGCACCTTCTTGACTCCAGCGCAGTTGTCCAGCGGCGTTCGCTGGCCGCGACGGACGCAAAGGCAGAGCCGCTGGACGAGTCCGAAGACGACATCAAGGCTTTCGCGGCCGCCACGCAAAGCAATGCGCAACGTAGCCCGGCCGGCGGGCGCACGGGTGGCGGCGGCACGGGAACCGCAAATGCCTTTTCCGAACCCATCATGTTGTTCGCGAGTCCGTCCGGACTGGGGCTGTCGACCCAGCAGTCGATGCATGTGACGGCAAGCCGGCACATCAACGTCGTCAGCGGAGACAACGCATACGTGGCGGTCGCCAGGTCGTGGATTGCGAGCGTCGGCGAGAAGCTGAGCTTTTTTGTTCAGAACGCCGGTATGAAGCTCTTCGCGGCAAAGGGAAAAGTCGAAATCCAGGCGCAGTCCGACAACATCGAAATCACAGCTGACAAGACGCTTAAGGTCGCGTCTACGTCGGACTCCGTCAGCGTGACCGCGCAAAAAGAAATCACGCTGAGCGCTGGCGGCGCCACGATCCGAATCGCCAGCGGAAACATCTACATTCATGCGCCGGGGTTAGTCCAGGTCAAGGGCAGCCCGATTTCGTTCGAAGGCCCCGAGGGAAGCAATCCGGTCGTTACGTCTCTGCCGTCGAAGTCGTGCGCGCAGCAGTTCGCCGCGGCGGCGCAAACCGGTTCTGCACTTGTGTAGGCGGTGGTCATGGTCCACTACGTCATTGTTGAACCCGCCAACGGAAAGCTCGAGCTAGCCGACGCTCCTCCGGTCTATGAAATCGGCGAACTGGTGCCTGCCTGCCGCCCTGAACTCACGGAGGTCGCCCCGGTGCTTTATTGCGCCGAGCATCCTGACGAGCAACTTCCAGCACTGCGCAAAATCGCGATGCTCGATGCAGAGCGCCGGGCGCCTCCACTCGTCTGCGCGATTGTCGCCTCCGACAGAGCGACGGGTCGCGTGCAGCAGCATCTGGCCGACCGGCTCATTCTTTCGCGCCCTGACACCGACGATACAGCCGTGTTCCGCTACTACGACCCGCGCGTGTTCACACATCTAAACCGAATTTTGCGGGCCGAACAATTCGGCGCGCTGCTCGGACCGCTCACGTCATGGGCATACCTCGACCCGGCTAGTGGATGGACAACCATGAAGGGCGCGGGCACGTTCGAGGAAAACCTGGCCGTCACGCAAGAGCAGTACAACCGCATTGTGCGCATCGAACTCGTACAGCGAGCGCTCGATGTGCTCCGAGCCAACAAGTCGGCAACACCGCCGCATGCGGCGGCTCTGCTCGACGCGCAGTTTGCAAAGGGAGCGGCGTACGGATTGGACGGCTCAGACCTTCTTGCATTTGCGATTCATGGCCTGCTCGTCTCGCCGTATTTCGACCGTCATCCTCGCGTCATGGCGATTTTGCAGACCGCCCAACCGAATTACGTCGACTCGGTCACGCAGTGGGATGCCAGCGATTGGGAGACGATCGCTCGCGAAAGTCTTCAGTACCAGTAGACCTGACTGCCCTCACAAAAGAGATAACGAATGGCACTCGACACCGATTTCTCGAGCATCAATCAGCTCACGCAGTCAATCATGCAGACGGGTTCCGCTTCACCCAGTTCGTGCAACATGTGCAAGAAGAAGGGACTGCCGATCCTGCCGGTGCGCTACGGAGTCGTCGCGGACACGAATGCTCACAGCGCCGCCGGCGCTTTGCCGGTCGGCGGCAGCTTTGGCGCCGGCGTCACGGGCATTGCGTTAAAGAAGGCGAAGTACACCCTGCGCACACTACGCTACGGATACGTCTACGTCCTCTACCCATCGACGAAGCGCTGGCAGGCTTACGCCGTGACAGCCGAAGGCAATCTGTATGACTATCCGCTGGATATCACGATCGACCGGCGCTTCGAAAAGCCGTTCAGTTGTCACCAGCCCGGCCATGCGCAACTGGCTCAATGCATCACCATCGACAATGCGCAGAATGCCGGCACGGTGTACCTTGCGTTCAGCGACGTGCTATGGACGAAAGCGGTGCGCGACCTATACGCGTCTAACTTCATGGGCTGTCGCGACAAGCGAATGCAGACACTCGATGCTACGGGTGCCCATAGCGGCAATAGCTCGCAGCCTCATGCGGCGAGTGTTGGTCAGCTAGGCAGTCTGCTGAACGAGTACGGGACGGGAAAGCATCCCGATTCGATGCTGACAGGATGTTTTCCGTACAACGATCGTGCAGGACAAACGCCCGCGCTGAAAAAGGCGATGGACTCGATCCAACCGAACAAGGGTTTAGTGTTCGCGCTTTGGGATGCAGTGGGGATTACGCAGGAACTCAACTTTGAGCAGCGGCTCGCTTTCGGTACTGCATTAGAGCCGTTCCATCATGGGATCTGGGCGGAAAGCGCGATCAACGCATTGCACAAGGCTGTTATCGCCGGAGAGAAGACGGCCATCGCGAACGCGGTGCAGACGCTTACGACTAATGCGTACAGCGGCGCGGCAATAACGGCTGTCTTCGACGGCGGCAAGCTGATGGAGAAGCAGCTCAAGACCATCAACGATCAGAAAGATAAAGATTTGGCCGGCGCCGCCTCGGATGCGTGGAAACCTTATTCGACTCATTATCGGCAAACAGCGATCGATGAGTTCAAGCGTAAGACTGCGGCTTCGATGAAACCGGTGCATGAAAATATCCTTGCTCCGCTGTCGCTGGATCATAAGGCGTGGTTGTCTAGCGATGCTTTGCTGAATGTGCTCCACCTGGACTATGAACAGGGCTGCTTGCAGAGCGGGCTCGAATACACGCTTACTTTTACGCTGTGCATCGAGGGATCAGCGGACCGGAAAGAAGCGATCGATCAGCTCGTCCAGTGGGCGAACGGAAGTGTCGAGGACATGCGCAATCCTCTGCTTCGAGCGCTTGTACTTAACAGTCCAGTGCTGGCTGAGAAAGTGAAGAAAGCGTCAAGTTACCCCTACGTCGAGTTGCGGGAGTTTGCGGCCAAGCTCATCGAGTCGTATAGCAAAGTCATTGACGTAGAGGAGTCGAAAAATAAGGGATTCATAGCCGCACTTTCAAAGGCTACGGCTCACTTGCTCCACGAGGCCGGCGGCCCCATCGCACAGGCTATTAGCAAGGGCATCGATACTGCGGCCGCGAAGGTTATGTATGTGACGCTTTGTATGCAGACAAAGACGCTTTTTGAATGCAAGGCTGTCTATGGTTCGGTGAACCAGTGGGTGAATTATGTATCCCGGCAAATGCAGGAGATGATGCCTGGAAGTCAGCAGATCGAGGTGCAGGACTTGAACAAAGATCTGAAAGGAAAGGCGTCAGGCGCAGCAAATGTGGATGCGGAAATAAAAGCGAGGCAATTTGTCCTTGTAGAAAGCCCGTCCAGGGAAGCCGCGACGTTGTCGAGCGTTGCGGCTCAACCTGGCTTCCAGAAGTTGGCCAGCGTCACGTTGACGCCAGATGTCGTGGAAAAGGTTTACATGCCGAAATTTCGACTGCTTACCAAGGGAGAACCAGGATTTAACGGCATCGGAGCAATATTTAATGCTATTAATCTGTTCTTTGCGCGAACGGAGTTGTTGAAGTCGAATCATTTTAATTCGACGGAAAATTCAATCAAGTTCGGCAATGCTGTGGGCGGGCTGGTCGTCAGTGTGTCGCAATACACTCACACTGCTATTGAGGCAATTGAGAAATCCGGTGCAAAGGTCGGTGCAGGCTGGCTGAGATTCGGAGGGATTGCGGACGTTGTTAGCAAATTCGGAGGCCCCGTTGTTGGCCTTGTTTCCGCCGCAATTGACGGCTATCACGCGTGGGATGAAATTCAACATGGAAATTTCATTTTGGCATCTCTTTATTTCAGTTCAACAATTATCGGTTTCTCGCTTGTAATCGCAGCTTTCACGGGACCAATTTTAACTCTGCTGCTTTTGATAGTTGCAGCAATAATCGGCGCTGCCATTAATTTTGCAAAAGGGCGCGAAATCAATGAATGGCTAGAACAATGTTACTTCGGAATAAAGGAAGAAAACGAGCGCTTTTCAAGCCTAGCCGAAGACCAGAAGGCTTTGACGTCTGCACTTTCGTAATACAGGAACCAGCATGAAAATCCGTGGAATCGCTCGTTCTATCACCGAAGACGAGTTTGCTGCGCGTCTGGAGCAGAAGAACAAGTGCACTGACAACGCAAAAAGCAGTGGAACAGCCTTTGAATGTACCGACAACTATCTCGAAGTTTGCGACGGGCTCTACCGCGAGAAAGGCTGGGGCTTGCTAGCCTTCCTGATGGGCGGCATTCCCGCAATAGGCTCGACGATCATGGCTTTGTGGATAGCCATCAATACGTCTCCAGCGCTGCGGCAGAAAGGATTGGCCGAACTGACTCACTGGGTCTTTGGATTTTTTGCACTGCTCTCGTTTGGAGTGTTCCTGTGGGCATCACGTTTCCTATTCGTTGACTGTTTCAACTATACGAGCAAACCTATTCGCTTCAATCGCATTGATCGGACAATTTACGTGTTCAAACACAACGGCCCCGGCGGAGTTGTCAGCGTGCCTTGGGATCAGGCGTTCCTTTATGTCGAAAGGAGCCCACGAGGCGGTCTTTTGCTAACGGCTGGCCGCGTCGCTCGCTGTCTTGTGCTCGATGAGAAAGGACAGGTCACGGACAGCATTCCGATCGGGAAGCGAGTCGTGCTGGCCTCGCCCGAAACAGGGCCACTCGGTCAGCAAGTGATGAACGAACTCTACGAAGACTTCGAGTATTACCGGCGGTTCATGGAAGAGGGGCCAGCGCTGCTGCCTCGGGTGGAAAGCTTCCTCTCTAAAAAAGTATCGTTCCGAAATTCTCTGAAGTTGCGGTTTGAGGATGAGGCGGCCCTTTTGAAATCAGGAAATCTGTTCCTCATAGCGTTTGGAATTGTTGCTTTGGTGCCTGTCTTCATTTTTTCATGCGCCAACTACCTCGCGATGCGGACTTGTCGCGAACCGGTGTGGCCCGATGATGTAGAACGCGCCTGCGGGGCCTTGCCTAACGCAATAAGCGAAAGTGTCGCGACGTAAAGTCGCCGGTCTTGTATTACGAAAGCTTGTATGAATTTCAAATGCACCAGTCGATACATATCAGACGATGAAATTGCAGCACGTTTACAGCAAAAACAGAGGTGCGCCGACGCCGCAAAAAGCAGCGGAACGGCCTTTGAAGCGACCGACAGTTATCTTGAGGTTTGCGACGGACTTTATCGTGAGAAAGGTTGGGGTCTCCTTGCCTTCTTCATGGGCGGAATACCCGCAATATGCTTGACGGCTATGTTCATATGGATGGCCATCGAAGTATCTCCAGCGCTACGGCAGAAAGGGCAAACGGAATTGACGCACTGGGGTTGCGGCTTCCTCGCGTTATCCTCATTTGGCGCGTTTCTGTGGGCAACACACTTCCTGTTCGTCGATTGCTTCAACTACACAAGCAAACCCATTCGCTTCAATCGACCCAACCGGACGATATACGCGTTCAAACACAACGGACCCGACGGAGTTGTCGCTGTGCCGTGGGACGACACATTGTTCTATATCGAACGGAGCCCCAAGGGTGGCCTGTTCCAAACCGCCGCTCGAGTTGTCCGCTGCCTTGTTCTCAATGAGAAGGGCCAAGTGACTGACAGTTTCCCGATTGGAAAGCGGGTTGTACTCGCATCGTCTGAAGAGGGACCGCTTGGCCAGCAGGTGATGAACGAACTCTACGAAGACTTCGAATACTACCGGCGGTTCATGGAAGAAGGATCGGCGCTGCTACCTCCCGTAGAAAGCTTTCTGTCCAAAGAAGTGTCGTTCCAGAACTCCATAAGCTTCCTGTTTAAAGATGAATCAGCGCTTTTGAAGTCAGGCAGCGTGTTCCTTGTAGTGTTCGGGATTATCGGTCTAGTGCCTTACTTCATTTTTTCATGCGCGAACTACGTCGCCATGCGAACCTGCCGCCAACCGGTGTGGCCCGACGATGTAGAACGCGCCTGCAGGGTTTTGCCTGCAGAGACCGGCGAAAGCGTGGCAACTTGAGTCCCCACCTTATCCTCGAGGTCGACAGGACATGGTTGATGGGATGGCTGAAGGAGGGTGAACTGCCCGTCGTTTCAGGCCCTCCCTTGGCCCGCGCCCGTTGGTGCTAAAACGGCCGACAAATAGAAAACGCCGAGCAATGCACGGCATTTTCGAAAGAACACTGGTTGGCAATTTTGCATGCCCGGTGAATCACTGGTGATTCGCACTGAATCTTCGTGCGCCCGGCTGGGATCGAACCAGCAACCCCTGCCTTCGGAGTTTTAAAAACGCGCCACATCCCATTTAAAATCAATGCCTTACACAACTCGCAAAGTGTAAAACCAAGGCTAAACAAGCTCATTCAAGGCCATCCCAGCCTGTCCGCACTGTATTTTCACTGTACAAGCTGTTGCCAGTGTCACGCAGTTCGCGAAGGCTGCGGTACGCTCGAAATCCGAGGCATGGGACTTAGGTGAACAGCCGCTCTTCGAATTCGTCTACTGAGGGAAGTGTCCCTGCTTCCGTCATCCGGCACATCAACCGCGACAGCAGCGCCCGTACTTCAATAATGTGTTCCTCCAACAGCGCATCCTTGGTGGCAGCGCCGTGCACTGCTTTTGATCGATAGTCATAAAGCAACTTGATCCGCCGGTAGAGGGCGACCCGCCCGGGCCCCCGATCCTCAAGAAAAGATGCAGCCAGCGCGGCAAGCCGAAACCGCAATTCCGAATTGATACCGAAGATGCCTTCAAAGCCGGCCCAAAGCGCAGCTGCTGACATCCTTAAATTGGCTTGGTGGTGATGCGTCGTCAAGCAATCCACCGCCAACCGGAACGCGGGCCGCTCAAGGAGTTCGATCCACACCGCCAAGTGCTTGTGGACCCAGTCAAGCTCATCACGGGAAACGGCGACAACCTCACCAAGCCTACGCGCGGCGGGCACGTCTTCAAGCAACTGCACCTTACAGGAATCGCGCTCGACCGCCGGGATGGCGTCCCATGACACACTCGCGACAGCGGGCACCAGAAGATCTGCGACAGAGCGGCAGCGAAGGGCCGATATGATCCGCCAGCCCGTATCGAGAAGCCCCTGAAGATCATTTGACGCGCCGTGCAACACCGCTAGTTCGTGTGTAACGCTCGGCATATGGCGTGCGACGGCGCTCAATAGGCCCTTATTCTCCAGCGCGCCCGCAAGCTCAATCTCCCCTGGCGGCTGCCGAACCTCTCGCAACGTTCCGAGCCCCGCGAACTCGTAGACACCGCCGTGCAAAGTCAGGCCGGACAGTGCAAAGCAAACCTCTGACACTCCCGCCAACGCGACTAGGCATTCTCGGGCGGTTTCCTTGCGCTTTTGGAAGTGCGAAATCACGCCTTCCGCCGCGTTGATTAGGTTCTCCGTCCCGTCCACTGCCCCTCGCTCGTCGGTCGTCACGTCACTCTCGCCAGAACAATTAAAAGTCTGATTTTGCGCGCATGCTCATCTGTGGTCCATCCAACTGCTTTCACGCGTATCATTTCCCCACAATAACGGGGGCAAAATGTCAGAAGGCGGGGCGAGAAGGCATTGGCTAGATTATGTGGCGGTATGGGTCGCGCTATTCGCGATGATTGGCTCATTGCTGAGCGCGGGCGCGTCTTGGTATCAGTTCAAGGCGTCCAGAGATCAGCTGAGTTCCATGAAGTTCGATCAACGTCCATGGGTATCTCTCGATTTGAAGCCTCAAGGTCCTTTTGAAAAGGACGATAGCGGTTGGGTGTATACCTTTGCGTACGACCTGAGCAACGTAGGCCGGTCGCCAGCCTTCAATGTCGTATTTAGCTCGATGATGATACCTATGGCTCCACCGTTTGACGCGCCTCCTCCGTCCAGCGGGTACTCGTATCCTGATCCGAGTGCAGCAGTAAGACGTGCAATAAAAGACACATGCCAGCAGAACGAAGCCCTACGCGCTCGTGGGGTCGGCGACATACTCTTTCCAAATTCGCAGCAAAACCTCCACTGGAAGGCGCACAGCCAAGTTTCGACGAAGGGCTATCTTCCCGCCTTGGCTGTCGTCGCGTGCGTTTCGTACCAGTTCAGTGGCGATCCGGCCGTCCACGAAACGGTACGTGTGTTCGACTTGGAGCGACGTGACTACGGGCAAACAATTCACGTTGACGACTTCGGTATCTTGCCCCAAGACCTAGTTTTCTTTCCTTATCTGATTGACGGGTTTTCCGCAAACTGAATTTAAGACAAAAGCGAACAGGGTGAACTAGGCAATGAATAACAACCAATCCCCATTCCCTAAACATTGGGCATTTGTTCTCAACCCAATAGTTCTTCCTAGTATCGACCAATACGAATTGGCTCCTAAACTGTTCGTTCGGAAAGCAAAGGAACATGAGGTGATTGCGATCAAGCAGACTTTGACGCAATGCATTGGCTCCCCTTTCAATATTCCGCGAGAGCTGAACTACGAGACGGACAGGCGCGAAACGCCCAGCGGGCCAAACACCAAAAACATCGACGCTATCCCGCTAGCCAGGGCAGATTGGCGCTATCACATCGTCACCAACGAAGGGGATCAAAACGCGCTCTACCGGTCGCATTTAGCTATTAATACAACAGCCGCACCTTTAGAGATTTCCGCTCTGACATTCGGCGGCCCAAGCCTAACCGGTTGGCGCGGAGACTTCGCTTCACGGTACTTTCGCGATTTCACGCCATTCCCGGCTTCGCGTTTGAGCATTGATGATTTAAATGAGGCTCGCGACACGATCAACGAATTTGTGCCGTTCTTCATTGGCGGCGAACTTTGCGAGAAACACCCGGAAGTCCAGCGCGCTTTCCTCATGTATGACTCCCTGAGTATGTTAAATGAGACTTCCGAATTCCATGTAATTGGACTATTCGCGATCATCGAAATGATGATTACGCATAACCCGCAACTGGAAGATCGAGGGGACTCGATCACCCATCAGATGCAAGCGAAGCTGCCGCTTTTGATGCGCCGGTTTCGCAGACCTATCTCGACTAAGCAACACTTTGGTGATACTGATCCGAAAAAGGTTTGGTCCGCGCTTTATTCGTATCGTAGTGCTTTGGCTCACGGCGGCGTAGCGAATTTTGCCTCCAGTCAATTGAAGCCGATTAAATCTGCGGAGGCTGCGTCCGAATATCTTCACGCAGTCGTAAAGGGGTTGCTGCGACATGTTCTTATCGAGCCTTTGCTCTTTCTCGACCTGAAAAATTGCTGAAACACGTGGTCAGCACCTGACTCATCGTCTGCGTGTTGCGCTGCGCCCAAAGCGTGTAACGAGCATCAAAGTACATCATCAATTTTGCGTTGAATTTGCGACAAGCTCCTTTACTGGCGGGGCTCGCCGCCACAGCGCAGTTCGCATCAAACGGCACGCCCAAAGAGGAAGGGCAGGCGGGGAGGGGGACTGCGCTATGACCGCCGGCACTCGCCCGACCGACCGCCGGCTGAGTCTCGCCGACCATACCAATGCATTACGCATCGCGATCGCGAAATCATTCGAAAATCCGATTGCCGACATGCCATTTTCCGCCTGGCGGGTCGCGTTACATCTTGTTACCATACATATTCGTTACGGACTGAATACAGCCAGATTCAATGCTGAAGCAGAATGTGCGTGGGTGTGTGTCGCGGCTGGCAAGGGGTTGACGGATGCGATGCGTAAATTTCAACAGTGCCTAGGATCGAAGTAAATGGGGCGGCACTAAAAGGGGGTTGGCCTGATGCGAGAAATTCTTGATGTCTATGAAAATCGAATGCCCATGCTGTGGCGCAGCCCTCTGCGCGCGCACCACCGACTTTCAATCGGTCACACTGCGGCGAATTTATAGCGTCTGTCGTGAGTGCGGATTCAAGGCGCGCGCAGAGCTGGAAATCATTCATTCGCTTTCTCCGTCGTCCCGTCCACGCGCTGAGGTAATGCTTGAGGTGCGGCCCGCGACGATGCTTCGTGGAGCAGTCAACGCGCGAACCAGTGCTGCCGATGCGGGTAGCCAATGAGAATCACAATCGTCTGCCCACATTGCAGCGCACGCGGCATTGCACGTGCAATGGAAAAAGAATCACCTGTCGCCTGGAAAATCGATTTCCAGTGCGACGACGTCACGTGCGGACACACGTACCGCGCGCGCTTCCAGATTAGCCCCGGTAAATCGCTGCCGGCAGGCGCCGTGGCTAATATCGCCTGACATTACCCGTCGAAAATCTTCCGTGACACGAAAGAGCGCCCGCCAGACGGCGAGCGCTCTTCTAATCTTTACGTCTGCGCTGCTGCCGTAGTCTGCCGCTCACCTCATCTTCGAACATGCAGCGCGCAGCAGCGTAAGACCATCCTCTAACGTATACCCCCGTACCCTATCCAGGGTAAGATGGCCGCCTACCGTTTTTGGGAAATCCGGCCATGAGTCATACGATTCGCGATAAACAGAAACTGCTCAATCGAGTTCGCCGCATCAAGGGGCAGGTCGAGGCAATCGAGCGCGCGCTGGAAGAGGAGCGCGGTTGCATGGATGTGCTCCAGCTCATCACCAGTAGTCGCGGCGCGATGAACGGTCTGCTTGCCGTGGTTCTTGAAGATCACATCCGAACGCATCTCGTCGACGCTGAGTCAGAGGGCGAGCACGGCAGCGGCACCGAGCAGTTGATCGAGGTAGTTCACAGCTACTTCAAGTAAGAGGCAACAATGAACAATTTTCGAAATGCCGCTGAAGCGGCGGGGCACGACCACATTTTTCTGGGTGCGGCCCATGAAGCCAATGAACGCAGAACCTGGACGGTGATTGCGCTGTGCAGCGCGATGATGGTCGCTGAAATCGTCGGCGGCAGTCTCTTCGGGTCACTGGCGCTAGTTGCGGACGGTCTGCACATGTCAACCCACGCCGGCGCGATGTTGATCGCCGCGCTGGCGTACACCTATGCTCGCAGGCACGCGGCCGACAATCGCTTCGTGTTCGGGACCGGCAAACTGGGCGACCTCGCGGGTTTCAGCAGCGCAATCGTGCTCGCCATGATCGCGCTGCTGATCGCGTATGAAGCCATATCACGCCTTCTGTCGCCCGTGCCCATCCACTTCGGCCAGGCGATCCCGATCGCCGTACTTGGACTGGTCGTCAATTTAGCGAGCGTCTGGCTGTTAGGCGGCGACCACCATGGCCACGATCATGGCCACGATCACGGCCACAGTCATGGTCACAGTCACACGGACGAGCACGGTCATGTTGACGAGGCACATCGCATCGTCGGCAGCGCGGGCGTTTTTGCCCTGTCGGTTTTCGAAGACGGCGTACCGCCGGTGTTTCGCATCACGCCCGACGTCGCCTCGTCGAAACCAAGCGCCAGCGCAGTATCAGTGACGACGATCCGCCCTGACGGTACGCGCCAGACCTTCACGTTTGCCGATCGCGGTGATTATCTGGAGTCGAAGGACGACATTCCGGAGCCGCACGCTTTCAGCGCGATCGTCCACCTGCCAGACGGTGAGTATCTGGTCGAGTTTGAAGAACACGAGCACGATCACAACGATGGGCACGCGGCCGCAAATCGCGACCACAACATCCGCTCGGCTTACATTCACGTCATTGCCGACGCGGCGGTTTCCGTACTCGCGATCATAGGCCTGTTGCTGGCGCGCGCATTTGGCTGGGTCTGGATGGACCCACTTGCGGGCGTGATTGGCGCGCTGGTGATTGCAAACTGGTCGTGGGGCTTGATGCGGGATACGGGCCGCATCCTGCTCGACGTGAATCCGGACAATCGCATGGCCGAGAACGTCCGGCATGTCATCGAAGACAATGGCGACACCGTCGTGGACCTGCACGTCTGGCGAGTCGGTCCCGGACATATGAGCGCGATCGTAGCGGTGGCCACCTCAGATGCCCGACGCAATCCAGGCTTCTACCGCGCGGCGCTCAAGCGTTTCAAAGGGCTGTCGCATTTGACGGTCGAGGTGAATCCCACGCCTGCTGCTTGAGCAATGGCCGTTACATCGTTACAGGTGCTGAGGGAGCCAGGAGGCTGGGAAAAGCTGGAAATAGTGCAGCAGTACGCGCATTTGTCGGTCGATCCCCTGGCGCGCTGGGTGCAGCCGCACACACAGGTCGTTGATCTGCAAGCCTTGGCCAGCTGACCGGCTCGACTGTATTTTCACTGTACTGGAGGGAAACGACTGCGCGGAGAACCCGCTGAAAGCCTTACGGCTCTTGGTGCGCCCGGCTGGGATCGAACCAGCAACCCCTGCCTTCGGAGGGCAGTACTCTATCCATTGAGCTACGGGCGCTTCACGGCGAAAGCGCGGCATCTGAACGGATGCGACGCCAAAGCGAGACCGAGAGAATACCCGGTTTCCGCCAAACCGTCCACCGGACGGCCCGGATGGGCCGCTCCGCCGCCCACGCGCCACGTCCTCACCGCCCCCAATCCACCCCCGCCGATGCGGGTAAACGCCTGCTGAACACCCCGCCCCGCCGCTCGCCGCCGTCGAAATGTTGCGTCTATAATCGTCCGTGGCTGATATAGAACAAGAAGTTGCCGTCACGCTGTACCGCTCACATACCCACGGAGACGAGACAAGCATGAGCGAAGCACCACACGGAGCCCCGATCAAAACCCCCGGGCAGCTCATCGCCGCGATCATCGCCGGATTTGCCGTTCCGATCGTCATCATCGTTCTGCTGGCCGTGTACGTCGACAATTCGACACGCACCGGCGCCGGCACCGACTCTCTCTCCGACGCCGAAGTCTCCGCCCGCATCAAACCATTCGCCCAGGTCGACATCCGCGACGCCAACGCGCCGCGCGTCTACAAGACCGGCGAAGAGGTCTACAAGGCCGTGTGCTCGGCGTGTCACGCGTCGGGCGCAGCCGGTGCACCGAAATTCACCAATACCGCCGACTGGGCCCCGCGCATCGCGCAAGGCTTCGACACGCTGTGGCACACCGCGCTGTCCGGCAAGGGCGCGATGCCACCGCGCGGCGGCACCAGCCCGGACGACTACAGCGACTTCGAAATAGCCCGCGCCGTGGTCTACATGGCGAACAATTCGGGCGCAAGCTTCCCCGAACCGGCGCAGCCGGCCGCCGGAGCGGCAGCGGCATCCGGCGCGGCCGCCGCGTCGGGCGCAACGGCAGCAGCAGCGCCAGTTGCCGGCTCGGACGCCGCCGCAACGCAAGCCGCAGCCGCCATGGCCGCGATGGCCAGCGTGCCGCAAGCTGCGGCACCAGCAGCCGCGCCGGCTGCCGACGCAGCGCAAGCCGGTAAGGCGCTGTACACGCAGGTCTGCCAGGCCTGTCACGCGGCGGGCGTGCTGAACGCACCGAAGTTCGGCGACAAGGATGCCTGGGCGCCGCGCCTGAAAGACCCGATGGACACGATCTACAACTACGCGCTGCACGGCAAGGGCGCGATGCCGCCGAAGGGCGGGTCGAATGCATCGGATGCGGATGTGAAGGCCGCCGTCGACTACATGGTCAACGCGGCAAAGTAAGGTATTCACGCGCAGCGGCCCGAAGCATCGTGGCCGCTCGCAGAAGGTAGTGCCGCATAACAAAAATCCCTGTCTCGCTCGCCGCGAGGCAGGGATTTTTTGCTTAACTGGCGCAATTGGACGCGACTCAAGTGTTGCGGCAATCACGTCCGGATTCGATCGAACGCCTTGCGTTGTATCCGACCTGTGTCACGTAAAGGGCTTGGAACTCGGGCCACGCGTCAGAAGGCCATCGGCCCCATGCCCACGTTCACTCCCCCACCGCCGGACGACTAAACGCCTTCGCAAACGCCAGCTCCGGTGTACCACGCGCAAGCTCATCGAAATGCGTGCGCAACGCGTCGGGCGTCAACCACGGATACGCCAATCCCGCTTGCAGCGCATCGAGCAACCTACCCTCGCCATCCGCCACGACATCCATGCGCGCGATGTGAATATGCAACGCCGTGACCGCCGCCGCGTCATCGAAAGTCCAGCGATACACGCCGTGCCCCACCCGCAACGCGCCGGCAGCCGGCTCGCGCATCACCACCAGCCACGGCAGCTCGACCACACCGTCCGCCGAAACCTCCAGCGCGTCGCACACGTAGTAAGTCCGGCACCGCGTGTACTGCTTTCCGAAATCGATAACGAGCGTTCTGGCGATCGCGTCAGCGCCAACGGTACGCGCCGGAAATGCAATATTCGACGTCGCCAGCGACATGGTCAGCACCGCGTCGCCGGCAAACGCCTCGGCGATGCGCTCGGGCCGCGTGTTGTCCTTCGCGTCGATATAGATGTCGAGCGCGCGGCGACAGGAAGGAAGCGATGCAAGCGGCAGCGAGGTCATGCGAGCGATCTCCGGGCAGTGTCCGAGCGATGTCGGTTAAGCGGTCAACCCCGTCGACGCAACGCATCGACGGAACCGTGCCACTCTAGCGCGCCCATGCCGTCAAACTCCCGAAGCACCTGCCACGCGCAAGGTCTTGCCCCCATCAAGGTTTCTGCAACAACGCCTTCAAACTCGCGAGGCGGTCTTTCGGCGACATCGGCGCTTCGTCCGCCGTGGGCGGCGGCGCATCGTCGAGCAGCATTTCGGGGATGAAGCGCGACGGCTCGCACACCACCGTCTCCCGCGCCCGCTTGCGCTTCTTGCACCAGTTCAGATGCAGACTGCGCTGCGCACGCGTGATCGCCACATACATCAACCGGCGCTCTTCCTCGATGCGCGCGTCGTCGATCGGTTCGTCGTCCGGGCCGCCGCGATGCGGCATGATCCCTTCCTCGACGCCCACCAGAAACACGTGCGGATACTCCAGTCCCTTCGACGCATGCACCGTCGACAGCCGCACCGCATCGGGATCTTCCTCGCGGCCTTCGAGCATCGACATCAACGCGACGGTCTGGATCAAGCCGAGCAGATTCTTGCCGGTGTCGCCGAGACCGTCCGCCGTGTCGTAGCCGGTCGCCTCGCCGTTCTCCGCGCCCGCGGGCTCGGCCTTCGTGCCCTTGCGCTTGAGCCACTCCATGAACTCCAGCACGTTCTGCCACTTGGCCTGCGCCTGACGTTCGTCGAACGCGTCGTACAGGTAGGCCTCGTAGTGAATCGCGTCCATCAGTTCGTCGAGCAGCGGACCGGCGGCGTCCTTCTCCGCGCGATCGGTCAGGCGCTGCATGAAGTCGCAGAACACGCGCATCGGCTCGATCTGACGCGGCGACAGGCGCGCTTCGATGCCGCCCATGTACACCGCCTCGAACAGCGACACCTTCGCCTGGCCCGCGAACGAACCGAGCGCCTCCAGCGTGGTGTTACCGACGCCGCGTCGCGGCGTGGTGATCGCGCGGATGAACGCGGGATCGTCGTTGGCGTTGGCGATCAGCCGCAGATACGCGCAGATGTCCTTGATCTCGGCCTTGTCGAAGAACGACTGGCCGCCCGACAGCACGTACGGAATCCGCTCGCGACGCAGTACCTGTTCGAAGATGCGCGCCTGGAAATTGCCGCGATACAGGATCGCGTAGTCGCGGAAATTCGCGCGACGCTCGAACTTGTGCGCGGACAGCCGGAACACCACGGACTCGGCTTCGTGTTCCTCGTCATTGCAGGGCGTCACGGTGATCGTGTCGCCCATGCCGTGCTCGGACCACAGCTTCTTCTCGAACAGCTTCGGGTTGTTCGCGATCACATTGTTCGCGGCGGTCAGAATGCGCACCGTCGAACGGTAATTCTGTTCGAGCTTGATCAGATGCAGCTTCGGAAAATCCTTGCTGAGCTGGCCGAGGTTTTCGAGTGTGGCGCCGCGCCAGCCGTAGATCGCCTGGTCGTCGTCGCCGACGGCGGTGAACGCCGCGCGCTTGCCGGCCAGCAGCTTCACCAGTTCGTACTGGCACGCGTTGGTGTCCTGATACTCGTCGATCAGCAGATAGCGCAGCTTGTTCTGCCAGCGGTCGCGCACCTGCTCGTTCTTCTCGAAGAGTTCGGCGGGCAGCCGGATCAGATCGTCGAAATCGACCGCCTGATAAGCGTGCAGCGTCGCCACGTAATTACGGTAGACGATCGCGGCCTGGTGTTCGTCTTCGTTCGCCGCAATCGCAATCGCCTGTTCCGGCATGATCATGCCGTTCTTCCACAGCGAGATGATCGACTGGATCTTGCGGATGAAACCCTTGTCCGTCGAACCGACCTGCTCCTGGATCATGCCGAAGCAGTCGTCCGAATCCATGATCGAGAACTGCGGCTTCAGCCCGACGTGTTCGGCTTCCTGCCGCAAAATCTGCACGCCGAGCGAGTGGAAGGTACAGACCGTCAACTGGTTGACGGGCACCTTGCGGCCTTCCTTGCCGGGCGTGGTGAGGGTCTTGCCCTCGAGCAGCTTGCCGACGCGCTCGCGCATTTCCAGCGCGGCCTTGTTCGTGAACGTGACGGCGGCGATGTGGCGCGGCTCGAAGCCCTTGGCCTCGATCAGGTGCGCGATCTTTTGCGTGATCACGCGCGTCTTGCCGCTGCCGGCGCCGGCGAGCACGAGACACGGACCGTCGAGATAACGGACCGCTTCACTTTGAGCGGGGTTCAGGCCTGCGGACATCGTGTGTGGATGGGTAAAACGGTTGAAAGCGGCGCCTGAAGACGGCGGTATGAAAACGGCGGCCGGTGGTTTCCGGTTGGCACGACCGGTTGCGCCGGCGGCTTTTACCTGCGCGCGGAGCGGACATCGAACCCGGCGGCCGGCGCCGGCCGGTGCTCGATGCTTTGGCAGCGCGACAGCGCGACAGCGCGACAGCAAGCGGCTGGGGCGATGCCCCGCGAGCACGGCGGCGGCGGCACGAACACACGCGTCGCGAAGCGCTTTCGGCCTGCGGCCATTCGCGCGAGGAGCGATGTTAACACGGATGCAAACCCGTCCGCCCACGCCTTCGAGCGTCGGGTCCGGCGACGGACCGCCGCCCGAACATGCCACAATTGCAGCGTTGCGCGCCGACGCCGCGGTGGCCAGGCGGCGCGCCGTTTTTGCAGGAAGACACGCATGTCCGCATCGCTGAAGATAGGTTTGATGGGTTACGGTTTCGCCGGCGCCACCTTTCACGCGCCGGTGATCGATCACTGCGGGCGCGCGAACGTCGCGGCCATCGCGACGGGGCGCCCCGACCAGGCGCTCGCCGACTATCCGCACGCGAAAGTGGTCGCCGATCTCGACGCGCTGCTCGCGCTCGACGAAATCGACTGCGTCGTGATCGCCACGCCGAACGACACGCACTTCGACCTTGCGCGCCGCACGCTGGAAGCGGGCAAGCATGTGGTGGTCGACAAACCGGTCACGCTCACCGCGGCCGACGCGCACACGCTCGCCAACATCGCGCTGGCGCGCGGCAAGCTGTTCGTGCCTTTCCACAACCGCCGCTGGGACGGCGACTTCCTCACCGTGCGCGATCTGCTCGCGGGCGAAACGCTCGGACGCATCACGCAGTTCGAATCGCATTTCGACCGCTTCCGGCCGGAAGTGCGCCAACGCTGGCGCGAAGAGGCATCGCGCGGCGGCGGCTTGCTGTTCGACCTCGGACCGCATCTGATCGACCAGGCGCTCGCGCTGTTCGGCGCGCCGCAAACCGTCTCGGCGACGGTGCGCGCGCATCGCGACGAAGCCGGCGCACCGGACTACGTGCACATCCAGCTCGGCTACGGCACCTTCGAAGTGGTGCTGCACGCGAGCGCGTTGACGGCGCTGCTCGCGCCGCGCTTCGCGATTCACGGCACGCGCGGCAGCTATGTGAAGTACGGGCTCGATACCCAGGAAGATCAGTTGAAGGCCGGTCTGCGCCCCGGCGACGAAGGCTTCGGCGCCGGCAACACGGATGGAACGCTACGCGTGCTGGAGAACGGCGCGGAAGTCGACCAGGCATTACCGACGCGTAATGGAGATTACGTCGGCTTCTATGTCGCGCTGGCCGATGCGATCCAGAACGGCGTGAAATTCCCGGTCAGCGCGCAGGATGCGGTCGACGTCATGACGGTTATCGAACTCGCGGCTCGCAGTTCTGAAGAAGGTCTTCGTTTGCCGTTCGAACGCATTCGGTAAAAGGGTTTGGCGGTTTGTCCACTCATGACAGGCAAATCGTCCGCGACGGTCTGTGTACCAAAAACGGACCATGCGCAAGTCCCCGCCTCGACCGTCACTGACAAGCCCGAAAGGAACATAACGTTACAAATAAGCGCGTCGCGCGGGTCAGCGCGAACGCGCGGTCATCCGTTGCTACCCCGGTAGCACCAGAAAACGACAACGACTTCCGGAGAGTCCATGCCCCGTATCATTCGCGCAGTTGCAGCATGCGCTTTGCTCAGTTCGCTCGCCGCCTGCGTGGTGGCGCCTCAACAACCGGCGCCGGCCCCGCGCCCGAACCCGCAGCAGATCGCGTATGAGCGTCTGCATCAGGTCGACGGCCGCATCGACAATCTGAGCCGCCGCATCGACGCTCACGTCAATCAAGGCTACTACCCGCCCCCGCAAGGCGGCGCGCTGCATCATCGTCTCGACGTGATCCGTCAGGAAGCGCACGACATGGCTGCGCAACACGGCGGCGGTCTGTCCGGCGACGAACAGCGCGTGCTGAACCAGGAGCTGGACAACGCGGCTCACGCCATCGGCGAATAATCGCGCCAGGTCGGGCCGAGTCGCGTCGAATCTGCCCGGACGTCGGGCGACGCAACATCCAGAAAAGCGCGGGCATCACGTCCCGCGCTTTTTTTTCGATAGGCGCAAAGGCGCTCAGCCAGACGCCACGCGGCTCGCGCGCCTTAATTTGACAAGCTCGGGGGCGTCGCGTACATTCGCCGCACGCGTCGGGAGAGCGCGCTGGCCGCTGAAAATCGCAGGCCGCGCCGCCGAAGGGGCACACCCGCAAACTCTCAGGCAAAAGGACCGACCGCGTCGAAAAACCCGCCTTCGTGCAGCGTTTTTCGCACTCTGGAGAGCGGCAGTAGCCATCTGCATCGCATACGTCGAGCAGATCGTCGGCAAGCTGCCCACCGAAGGGGCGCGCGTACACCGTGACCAGCCACGCAAGGCTGCACGGCGGCGCAATCTCTCAGGTATCGAGGACAGAGGGGTCATGTATCGCCACGCTCGCAGGCATCCAGCCGCGAGGCGTCGCGCCGCATGGCCTTTTTTGTTTCGCGAGACGCCCGAGGCCCCATGACCGAACTCAAACACACCCCGCTCCACGCCACCCATCGCGCGCTCAACGCCCGCATGGTCGACTTCGGCGGCTGGGACATGCCCGTCAACTACGGCTCGCAGATCGAAGAACACCGCGCGGTGCGCACCGACGCCGGCATGTTCGACGTCTCGCACATGTGCGTGGTCGATTTCACCGGCGAGCGCGTGCGCGCATTCTTCGAATATGCGTTGGCCAACAACGTCGGCAAGCTGCAAACGCCGGGCCGCGCGCTCTACTCCTGTCTGCTGAACCCGAACGGCGGCGTGATCGACGATCTGATCGTCTATTACTTCGGCGAGGACCACTTCCGCGTGGTCGTCAACGCCGGCACCGCCGACAAAGACATCGCCTGGTTCGGCCAGCTCAATGCCGAAGGCAGCTTCGGCCTGACCATCACGCCGCGTCGCGATTACGCGATCGTCGCCGTGCAAGGCCCGAACGCGCGCGAGAAAGTCTGGCAAACCGTGCCGGCCGCGCGCGCCGCCACCGAGGCCCTGAAGCCGTTCAACGCCGCCCGCATCGAAGACACGCCGTTCGGCGAACTCACCGTGGCCCGCACCGGCTACACCGGTGAAGACGGTTTCGAAATCATCGTCCCGGCCGGGCATGTGGACGCGCTATGGAACGCGCTGCAGGCGCAAGGCGTGCGCCCGGCCGGTCTCGGCGCACGCGACACGCTGCGTCTCGAAGCCGGCATGAATCTGTACGGCCAGGACATGGACGACAACGTGTCGCCGCTCGACGCGGGCCTCGCCTGGACCGTCGACCTCGCCTCGCCGCGCGCCTTCGTCGGCAAGGGCCGGCTCGAAGCGGACGGCGCGCGGGCCGCGTTCGTCGGCCTGATCCTGCAGAAGGAAAACGGCAAGGCGGCAGGCGTGCTGCGTGCTCATCAAAAAGTCGTCACGCCGCAAGGCGAAGGCGAGATCACCAGCGGCACGTTTTCGCCGACCATGCAGGAATCGATCGCCTTCGCGCGCGTGCCCAAGGGCGTGCAGCCGGGCGACATCGTTCACGTGCAGATTCGCGACAAAAACGTCCCGGCAAGCGTGGTAAAACTGCCGTTCGTGCGCAACGGCAAAGTGCTCGCGGTTTAAGCCCACCGGCGCGTACGTTCTCCCCCAATCCAGTTACCACCGAATCACGCATAGGAGCATCCAATGAGCATCCCGGCCGATCTGAAATACACCGAATCGCACGAATGGGTCCGCACCGAAGCGGACGGCACGCTGACCGTCGGCATTACCGACCATGCGCAGGCAGCGCTCGGCGACATCGTCTTCCTCGAAGTCCAGACGCTGAATAAATCCGCCAACGCCGGCGACCCGGTCGCGGTGATCGAATCGGTGAAAGCCGCTTCCGATATTTACGCGCCGGTATCGGGCGAAGTCATCGAGCAGAACGGCGAAGTGATCGACGAGCCCGAGCTGGTCAACAGCGAGCCGTACGACAGCTGGCTGTTCAAGATCAAGCCGGCGGCCGGCGCCTCGCATGACCGTTTGATGGACGCCGACGCATACGCGAAATTGATCGGCTCCTGATTCATCTTTACGTTTAAATCGTCAGGTGCGGCGGCCGCGAGGCATGGCGCGCCGCACCGCCAGGAACACCCATGAAGCTCGAACACCCGGATCGTCTGATGAACCGCACTCCTCTCTCGCTCGCCGCGCTCGAAGTGCACGACGCCTTCGCCGAACGGCACATCGGCCCGGACGCGGCCGACCAGCATGCGATGCTCGACGCGCTCGGCTTCGCGTCGCGCGCCGCGCTGATCGACGCGGTCATTCCGAAGGCGATCCGCCGCACGGAAACGCTGCCGCTCGGCCCCTTCGCGCAACCGAAGAGCGAGGCCGAAGCGCTCGCCGCCTTGCGTGAGCTCGCGGACAAGAACCAGGTGTTCCGCTCGTACATCGGGCAGGGTTATTACAACGCGCATACGCCGACGGTCATCCTGCGCAACGTGCTGGAAAATCCGGCGTGGTACACCGCGTACACGCCGTACCAGCCGGAAATCTCGCAAGGCCGTCTCGAAGCGCTGCTGAACTTCCAGCAGATGGTCGTCGACCTGACGGGTCTGGCGATCTCGAACGCGTCGCTGCTCGACGAGGCGACCGCCGCCGCCGAAGCGATGACGCTGCTGCAACGCGTGGGCAAGCCGAAGTCGAACGTGTTCTTCGTCGCCGACGACGTGCTGCCGCAAACCATCGAAGTGGTGAAAACGCGCGCCACGCCGGTCGGCATCGAAGTGAAGGTCGGCCCGGCCGCGCAAGCCGCGAACGCCAACGCGTTCGGCGTGCTGCTGCAATACCCGGGCGCGAACGGCGACGTGCGCGACTACCGTGCACTCGCCGACGCGGTCCATGCCGCGGGCGGTCACGTGGTGGTCGCCGCCGATCTGCTGGCCCTGACCCTGCTCACGCCGCCGGGCGAATGGGGCGCGGACGTGGCCGTCGGCAACACGCAGCGCTTCGGCGTACCGGTCGGCTTCGGCGGTCCGCATGCTGCTTACCTCGCGGTGCGCGACGAATTCAAGCGTCAGATGCCGGGCCGTCTCGTCGGCGTGACCGTCGACGCGCAAGGCAATCCCGCCCTGCGTCTCGCGCTGCAAACGCGCGAACAACATATCCGCCGCGAGAAGGCGACCTCGAACGTGTGTACCGCGCAGGCGCTGCTCGCGATCATGGCGAGCATGTACGCGGTGTATCACGGCCCGCGCGGCCTGAAGACCATCGCGCTGCGCGTGAACCGCGTCGCCGCCCTGCTCGCCGAGGGCGCGCGGCAACTCGGCTACACGCTCGCCAACGACACCTTCTTCGACACGCTCACGTTCGACAGCGGCGCGCGCACGCAAGCGCTGCACGACGCGGCGCTGGCCAATCGCATCAATCTGCGCCGCGTGAGCGACACGCAAGTCGGCATCTCGGTCGACGAAACCACCTCGCGCCGCGATCTCGCCGACCTGCTCGCGGTGTTCGCCGAAGCCGCCGGCTCGAAGGACGTGCCGCAAATCGACGCGCTCGACGCGAAACTCGCGGACGCCGGCCTCGCCTCGGTGCCGGCCGCGCTGGAACGCACCAGCGCGTACCTCACGCACCACGTGTTCAACCGTCATCATTCGGAAACGGAAATGCTGCGCTACCTGCGTAGCCTCTCCGACAAGGACCTCGCGCTCGACCGCTCGATGATCCCGCTCGGCTCGTGCACGATGAAGCTGAACGCGACTTCGGAAATGCTGCCGGTCACGTGGCCGGAGTTCGGCCAGATCCATCCGTTCGCGCCGGACGCACAGACCGTCGGCTACCGCGAAATGATCGATCAGCTCGAACAGATGCTGGTCGCGGCCACCGGCTACGCGGCGGTGTCGCTGCAACCGAACGCGGGCTCGCAAGGCGAGTACGCCGGTCTGTTGATCATCCACGCTTATCATGCGTCGCGCGGCGAAGCGCATCGCAACGTCTGCCTGATTCCCGCTTCGGCGCACGGCACCAATCCGGCTTCGGCGCAGATGGCCGGCATGCAGGTGGTGGTGGTGGCGTGCGACGCGCAAGGCAACGTCGATATCGACGATCTGAAGAAGAAGGCCGGTCAACACGCCAACAACCTCGCGGCGATCATGATCACCTATCCGTCCACGCACGGCGTGTTCGAACAGAACGTCCGCGAAATCTGCGAGATCGTGCATGCGCACGGCGGCCAGGTCTATGTGGACGGCGCGAACATGAACGCGATGGTCGGCCTGACCGCGCCGGGCCAGTTCGGCGGCGACGTCTCGCATCTGAACCTGCACAAGACGTTCTGCATTCCGCACGGCGGCGGCGGACCGGGCGTCGGTCCGGTCGCGGTCGGCGCGCATCTCGCGCAGTTCCTGCCGAACCAGATTTCGTCGGGCTATGAACGCGCGCCGAACGGAATTGGCGCGGTGTCGGGCGCGCCGTACGGCTCCGCGTCGATCCTGCCGATCTCGTGGATGTACATCGCGATGATGGGCGCGAAGAACCTCACCGCCGCGACCGAAACCGCGATCCTCAACGCGAACTACGTCGCGAACAAACTCGCGCCGCACTATCCGGTGCTGTATTCGGGCCCGGGCGGACTGGTCGCGCACGAGTGCATTCTCGATCTGCGCCCGATCAAGGACAGCAGCGGCATCACCGTCGACGACGTGGCCAAGCGCCTCGCCGACTACGGCTTCCACGCGCCGACCATGAGCTTCCCGGTGCCGGGCACGCTGATGGTCGAGCCGACCGAATCGGAATCGAAGGAAGAACTCGACCGCTTCATCGAAGCGATGATTGCGATTCGCGAGGAAATCCGTGCCGTCGAAGAGGGCCGTGCGGACCGCGAGGACAATCCGCTGAAGCACGCGCCGCACACCGCGGCGGTCGTGATCGCCGACGCATGGAAGCATGCGTATGCGCGCGAAACTGCCGCGTATCCGCTGCCCACGCTGATCGCGAAGAAGTACTGGCCGCCGGTCGGCCGCGCGGACAACGTGTACGGCGACCGTAATCTGTTCTGCTCGTGCGTGCCGATCACCGACTACGAGTAAGCGTGGCGTGCGCCGCGCGGCGCCTGCGGCGGTAAGCAGGCGCCGCGCGGTTGCGCCGCCCGTCCTGTCGCGACTGGCCGCAAACGGCTAACATCACACACCGAATCAGCCTAACGAGGAGTTTCGCATGGCGCGACAGGTGCGATCGATGCATAGCCGAACCAGTATCAGGCAAGCACAAAGAACATGGCAGCAGACCTGCGCGTTCGCGCTGGCGGGCGCGGCCTTGCTGCTGCCGCTGCGGCAGGCGCAGGCGGCGATGAATTTCTGCGCGGCGCCCGCGCTGCAAACCAGCGAACGCACGAACGCCGATCCCGGCGTGAAGGCGCTGGTCGGCAACGTGCAGGCGCATCTGAACGATGCGCCGCATGCGCTCGCGAAGCTGCACACCGAAGGCACGCTGCCGCACGAAGGCATTCACGACCAGAGCGTCGAAGCGGAGAAGGATCTCGACCTGCTGCGCGATGCCGCGCTGGCGTGGCGCGCGACCAGCGACGACCGGTATCTGAAGCTCGTCGACCGGTTGCTGTACGCGTGGGTGACGACCTACCAGCCCAGCTTCAATCCGATCGACGAAACGCATTTCGAAGGCCTGATTCTCGCGTACGACATGACCGCCAGCGCGCTGCCCGTGAAGACGCGCAATGCGTCGATGGCGTTCCTGACGAAACTCGCGAACGGTTACATCGGTCAGATCGACGCGCAGCCGCGCCCGCTGAAAGGCACGTTCCGCAACAACTGGCAGAGTCACCGCATCAAGCTGATCGCGATGGCCGCGTTCACGCTCGATAACCGCAAGATGATCAACGCGGCGCAGCGGCTGTTCGTCGAGCATATCGGCGACAACATCGCACCGGACGGTTCGACGATCGATTTCAGCGAACGCGATGCGCTGCACTACGTGACCTACGATCTGCAACCGCTCGTCACCGCCGCGCTGGCCGCGCGCCGCCACAACCGCAACTGGTTGCCGGAGAAGGGCGCGAACGGGGCATCGCTACAAGCCGCGTTGAACTGGCTCACGCCGTACGCCACCGGCAGCAAGACCCACGAAGAATTCGTGCATTCGAGCGTTCCGTTCGATGCCAAACGTCGCGAAGCCGGCTTGCCCGGCTATTCGGGTCAGTGGGACCCGAAGAACGCGACGGAACTGTTTCACCTGGCGGCGCGTCTCGATGGACGCTATACGCCGATCGCGCTACAGCTCGCACCGACGCCGCCCGCGTGGCTCGCCGTGTGTTTGCCGCTGCCGGCGCGATAAAACTTCTATTTCATTGGCAGGGAGCAGTAATGGCAGTCAGCGTGTTCGACCTTTTCAAAATCGGCATTGGTCCGTCCAGTTCGCATACGGTCGGGCCGATGCGCGCGGCGCTGATGTTCGCTCAAGGGCTTGAACGCGATGGGCTGCTCGCCAACACCGCGTCGGTAAAGGTGGATCTGTACGGCTCGCTCGGCGCGACCGGCAAGGGCCACGGCACGGATCGCGGCGTGATGCTCGGCCTGATGGGCGACGCCCCCGACACCGTCGATCCCGACACCATCGCGCAACGGCTCGAAGCGGTGCGCGTCACGCGCAAGCTCTCGCTGCTCGGCACGCACGACGTGCCGTTCGTGCAGAAGGAGCACATCTCGTTCTATCGCCAGGCGCTGCCCGAGCATCCGAACGGCCTGAAGCTGCGCGCGTTCGACGCGCAAAGCGAGACGCTGCGCGAGTCGACGTATCTGTCGGTGGGCGGCGGCTTCGTGGTGACGGCCGGCGCGCCGAACACGAAGGTGCTGAGCGCTGTCGATCAATTGCCGTATTCGTTCCGCAGCGGCAACGAACTGCTTGCACTGTGCGAATCGACCGGCAAGAGCATCGCTCAACTGATGTGGGAAAACGAACGCGCGTGGCACACGGAAGAAGAGACTCGCGCGGGTCTGCTGAAGATCTGGGACGTGATGCAATCGTGCGTGTCGCGCGGTTGCGGGATCAACAATCCGGATGCCGACGGCAATCTGCCGGGGCCGTTCCAGGTGAAGCGCCGCGCGCCGCAGTTGTACCGCGCGCTGTCGGGCAATCCTGAACTCGCGCTGCGCGATCCGTTGTCGATGGTCGACTGGATCAATCTCTACGCGATCGCCGTCAACGAAGAAAACGCCGCCGGCGGCCGCGTGGTGACCGCGCCGACCAACGGCGCGGCCGGCATCATCCCCGCCGTGCTGCATTACTACGTGCGCTTCATGCCGGGCTCGAACCAGCAAGGTGTGATCGACTTCCTGATGACGGCCGCGGCGATCGGCATCCTGTACAAGCTGAACGCGTCGATCTCCGGCGCGGAAGTGGGGTGCCAGGGCGAAGTCGGCGTCGCCTGCTCGATGGCGGCGGGCGCGCTCGCCGCAGTGATGGGCGGCACGCCGAGGCAGGTCGAAAATGCCGCCGAAATCGGCATGGAACATAACCTCGGGTTGACCTGCGACCCGGTCGGCGGAATGGTGCAGATTCCGTGCATCGAGCGCAATGCGATGGCCTCGGTGAAGGCGGTCAACGCCGCGCGCATGGCGTTGCGCGGCGACGGCAGCCATTACGTGTCGCTCGATTCGGTGATCAAGACCATGCGCGAAACCGGCGCGGATATGAAGACCAAGTACAAGGAAACCTCGCGCGGCGGGTTGGCGGTGAATATCGTCGAGTGTTGATGCTTTGACGCTCGACGCTTTGACGCGGCCGGCGCGCCTTACCTGATCGAACTTAAGCACTGTCTGGAGGCTTCATCGCAATGTCGCAGCCGAATGCTCCCGTTTCAGATTCCGGCGCTGCCCGTACCACGGGCGCGCGACTTATCGTCGATGCGTTACTCACGCATGGCGTCGAACGTGTTTTCTGCGTGCCCGGCGAGAGCTTTCTCGCGGTGCTGGATTCGCTGCACGACGAGACCGAACGGATTCAGACCATCGTGTGCCGTCACGAGGCCGGTGCCGCGAACATGGCCGAGGCGGTCGGCAAGCTGACCGGCCGTCCCGGCGTCGCGATCGTCACGCGCGGGCCGGGCGCCACGCATGCGTCGATCGGCGTGCATACCGCGTTTCAGGACTCCACGCCGATGATCCTGCTGATCGGCCAATGCGCGCGCGAGCATCTGGATCGCGAGGCTTTTCAGGAGATCGACTACCGGCGCATGTTCGGCCAGATGGCGAAGTGGGTCGCGCAGATCGACGATCCGAAGCGCATTCCCGAGTATCTGAGTCATGCGTTCCACACGGCGACGTCGGGCCGCCCCGGGCCCGTGGTGTTGTCGCTGCCGGAAGACGTATTGAGCGACGCGTGCGACGCCGTGGCCGGCGCGCCGGCTTATCAGCGCGTGGCGGCGTCGCCGTCGACGGTGCAGATCGAGCGCTTGCGGCAGTTGCTGGAAGGCGCGAAACGGCCGATGGTGATCGCGGGCGGCAGCGGCTGGAGCGCCGAAGCCTGCGCGAATTTCCAGCGCTTTATCGAAGCGTGGCAGTTGCCGGTGGGCCTCGCATTCCGCTTCCAGGACACGCTCGACAACGAGCACCCGAACTACGCGGGCGATGTCGGCCTCGGCATCAATCCGGCGCTCGCGCAGCGCATCCGCGATGCCGATCTGTTGCTGGCGATCGGCCCGCGCCTGGGCGAGGCGACCACGAACGGCTACACGCTGCTCGACATTCCGAAGACGCGTCAGACGCTCGTTCACGTGCATCAAGGCGCGGAGGAATTGGGACGCGTGTATGCGGCGGATCTGCCGATCGTCTCCGGCATGCCGGAACTGGCGGCGCTGCTCGCCGCACTGAAGCCTGCGTCCGACACACTGGCGTGGAGCGGGGCGGCGCAGGACGCACATCGCGCGTATCTGGAATGGCGCACGCCACGTCCGGTTCCCGGCGACGTGCAGATGGGCGAAGTCATCCAGCAACTCCGCGCGCACCTGCCGGACGACGCGATTCTGACGAACGGCGCGGGCAATTACGCGACGTGGCTGCATCGTCATTTTTCGTATCGGCACTATCGCTCGCAACTTGCGCCGACGAGTGGCGCGATGGGCTACGGCGTGCCGGCGGCGATCGCGGCGAAGTCGCTGTATCCGGATCGGGCGGTGGTCGCGCTCGCCGGCGACGGCTGCTTCATGATGTCCGCGCAGGAACTCGCGACCGCGATGCAATACGACCTGCACGTGCTGTTCATCGTCGTGAACAACAGCCACTTCGGCACGATCCGGATGCATCAGGAGCGGCACTATCCGGGACGCGTGCACGGCACGGGATTGACCAATCCTGACTTCGCGGCGTTCGCGCGCTCGTTCGGCGCGCACGGCGAAACGGTGGAGCGCACGGAGGAGTTTCTGCCGGCGCTGCAACGCGCGATGGCGGCCAAGCGCGCGGCGGTGATCGAGATTCGCATGCCGCAGGAGGCGAGTACGCCGGGTGCGACGCTGGAGCAGATTCGCGAGCAGGGGAGGAAGCTGCGGTCCGCTGCCAGCTAGTCCACGGCCATGGCGAACCGCGACTGTCATGTCGCCGTTCGGCACGGCATCGCCGAACGCGATTCGACAATTCAGGCCACGAAGCGACGCCCGCGGCATTACGCCAGTGCGCCCGCGAGCGTCGCCGCCATCATCGGTTCGGCGGCTTTGCGGCTGATCGGGTGAAACGCGAGCGCCCGGCTCACCGCGAGCAGGGTCATCATTTCGCTGTCTTTGATATAGGCGAGTCCGCCGGCCAGTTCGGCGGCGTGCATCGCACATCGCTCGATGGTTCGCTGCACCGCGAAACGGATCATCAACACGCGCGCGAGCAGCGCCTGCTCCGGCGACGAGGTTTGCATCAGATGGATTGCCCCGTCGAGCGCCGCCTGCGCCGCTTCCAGCTCGCCACCGAGTCGCGCCCGCTCCGTCGCGTCGATATCGCCGTTGAGCAGCACGCGCTCGGCCATTGCGCTCGCCACGCCCAGGTAACTGGCCGACGCGATGATCTCGAACCAGCTCAGACCGATCACTTCCGCACCGGCGACGATCTGCGCCGTCTCAAGATCGCCGTCAGCCGCGAGCAGCACTTGATCGGCACTCACTCTGACGTTGTCGAAACGGATTTCGTGATTGTCCGCGGCCGCGAGTGGCGCAACCGGCCAGAACGCGTGACGGGTGATGCCCTCCGCATCGGCGGAAACGATGGCCATGCCGGTGCGCTTGTTACCGTCAGCACCCTGAAGCGCGACGCCCACCGTGATGATGTCCATGCAGTGACTCATCGTGCAGGGCTTCTTGTTGCCGTTGATCCGGTAGCCATCGGCATCTGGGGTCATGTAGGTCGTGGAGTCGAAGATGTTCGCGCCCCGGCGCCCCTCCGCAAATGCGGAAGCGACCAGCAGATCGTTCTGCGCGACGTTGCGCAGCATCTGCGCGCACGCCGGCACCGCTTCGGCCAGTTGACCGCACACGCTGATCGTGAAGTGATGCATCGTCAACATGAGCGCCATGGAAGGCGCGCGCGCACCCAACGCGCGTTGCAGACGGATACCGTCATAGGGCGACACGCCTGCACCGCCCAGCGATGCCGGCACCCACAATCCAGGCAGCCTGTATTCGCGGATCAGAGCCTTCAGCTCACCAGGGGCTTTGGCTTCCATCGCGCTCAAGCCCTCGCGCGCAAGTACGCCGTCGAGACCGGCGGCGTGGCGCTCCAATGCGTTACGTGAATCGTTCAGAAACATATAACCATCCGTTGTTGTTCAGAAGTTGAATCGACCCAGGCGGCGTGGCCGCGCGGGGCAAGAGGAAATGTGAAAGCGCCGGTTAAATTCGCGTCGGCGTCGGTGTTGGCGTCGACGCGCTACGCTGCGCTCGCCGTCGTGCGCGATGTATCGGCACTCGGCGACGCGTCCGCGAAGCGCGGATGAATCCATTGCGCGACCGCCGGCAGGCCGTCCGTGAGAAAGCGCTCGCGGCACGGCCGCCGCGCCAGCTTGCCGCTGGTGGTCTTGGGAATCGCGCCGTTGCCGATCAGCACGAGCGCGTAGGGCAGTACGCCATGCTCCGCATAGATTGCGTCGCGCATGGCAACGAAAATTTCGTCCGCGCGCGCTTCATCCCGTGGTCCGATTTCCTGCACGAACACGAGATGCTCCTCGTTGCAGACGGTCACGGAAAACGCCGTACCGCAGCCCGCGCGAATGGCATCGTGACAACGGTCGACAGTGCGCTCGATATCCTGTGGGTAGTGGTTAACGCCGCGCAGAATGATCAGATCCTTTAGCCGCCCGCTAACGAACAGCTCGCCTTCGTGCATGAAGCCAAGGTCGCCGGTACGCAGATAGGCGTGCTGCCGCCCGGCGATGCGGCCACCGAATGCCGCTGCGGTTTCCGCGTCGCGTCGCCAGTAACCGGCAGCGACGGACGGCCCGGCAACCCATATTTCGCCAACGCGGCCGTCAGGCAGCGCGCTTGACGTCTTCGGATCGACGACGCATACATCAAGATCGGCGACAGTCACGCCGCAACTGACGATCTGACGTTGCGGCGCTTCGGCGGCGACATCTTCACCGACCGTTTCGCATGATCCGCGCCCGTAGCTCGTGGTATCGATCGTCAGGACCAGGGGCGACGTCTCATGCCGCTTCCCGGCAACGAATAGCGTCGTTTCGGCCATGCCATAGCAGGGATAGAACGCCTGCCGGCGAAATCCCGCCGCGCCGAAACGTGCCGCAAAACGTTCCAGCGTATCGGCCCGGATCGGCTCGGCTCCTGAGTAGGCGAGCGCCCAGCACGACAGGTCGAGCGTCTGGAGGCGACCATCGGCGATCTTGTCGATGCACAGCTCGTACGCAAAATTCGGCGCGCCGCTCAACGTGCAGCGACGCGCTGAAATCTCCGTCAGCCACCGTTCCGGTCGACGCAGAAAGGCCGCGGCAGCCATGAAACTCAGCGGCACGCCCGCACAGAACGAGCCCAGAATCGTGCCGATCAACCCCATGTCGTGATAAGGCGGCAGCCACGTGAAATGGCGATCGCCTGGCTTGCATTGCATATGCAGCGCCATCGCATACACGTTATGCAACAGGTTGCCGTGGGTCAGCATCACGCCTTTGGGCGTCCCCGTGGAACCGGACGTGTATTGCAGAATGGCAAGCCGCTCGCGTTGCGGCGTGGGAGGCGTCCACGCGGTTTCGGGCGTGTCGAGCGGCGTATCGGTCGCGAGCCACCGCAGACGCCTGAGCGGAGCCAGCAGATGGTGCTGATCGCCAAGCTGCTCCAGGGTGGCACGGGTAGTCAGCGCCGTGCCCGCATCGCAATCCTCCACGACGGCGGCGAGGCGGCTGCGTAACCGCGGATTCAACGGCGGATAGCTCGGCACCGCGATCATCCCGGCGTACAGGCAACCGAACAGCGCGCAGAGATAGTCGAGGCCGGCAGGATAGAGCAGCAAAACCCGATCGCCGGCGTCGCCCTGCGCCTGGAGCCGCGCGGCGATCTGCCGTGCACGACGGTCCAGTCGCTCGTACGTTATCGAGAAGTCTTGCGGACGCGGGCCCGAGTAATCGATGAACGTGAACGGCCGACGCTGCGGCATGAGAACCGCATGATGCTGGGCGACCGCAACGAGGCTTTCGCATTGATATGGCCACTCCGGCACGAGCAATTGATACGGCAGAGATGATGCGTTCATGCCGATTCCCTAGCTTGATCGAGATCGCCAATGCACGGGTCTGCCGGCAATGAGCACGACGTGTCCGACTCGATAAACCGCTGCCACCGCGCCTGCGCGAGAGGACTGCCGAAACTTTGCAGCGCGGCGATAGCGAACCCATGCTTGCGCGCCATGACTTGCTGACGCTCTATTTCGGCGATGTCGAGGTCGTGACCGATGCTCGTGTTTTCGAATCGCCCTTCGAGGGCGAGCAGCATGGTTTCGGCCATGCATGCGTAGGACGTGCCCGCGGCAACGCCATAGGGTCCGATTCTGGGCGCACCGGGCAACGCAATGATGCCGCCATCGATCACCAGCACGTCCGGCCGCACATCCACGATCGACGCATGAACCGAGCGGGGGCGGGAAATGTCGCAGACCATTGCCCCTTGCCGGAACAGACCGGCTTTCATGTGCTGCCCCGGAAAACTGGTCGCCGTGACGACCACGTCGGCCGTACCGATTTCGCGGAGATCGCTGGTCAATACCAGTGCGCCGCAATCCTCGAGCTGTTCGATCGCCTGTTCGATCGACGCTCCGTGCGACACGCTCCGCCGGACCTGCGCGGCGACGGATGCCGCGTGCACCACATCGTCGTCCACCAGCAACGCGTTGCGCACGATCTCGCCGGCGACCCGGAGCAGCCGTGCACGGCCAGTCCGCGGCTCATGCGCCGGGTTGCCGATCAAGGTGAGCCGCGAAGCGCGGCGCGCGAGCAGAAGCGCCATGCACGATCCGATCGCGCCCGCTGCGCCGACCACGCTGACTTCGCGCCCATGCCATTCGCGTCCCGCACGCCGCATCGCGGCATCCAGCGCTTCGACGCCGGTCGCCACGGTGTACGAATTGCCCGAAGTCAGTGCCACGCCACGATCGAGCAACTGCGCGCCGCCTCCGCTCACAACGGACGTATAAGCACCCAGTCCGACGATGCGCGCGCCGCGCTGGCGAGCCAGTTCGATGCCTTTGTTCAGCACCGCGATCGCATCGCCCTGAGCGAGCGCGCGCAACTGTTCCGCCGTGTGGCTCAGCATGATGAATTCGCCGCACGCGATGGCACCGGTCGGCGATTCGATCGTCACCGTGGACCCGATCACGGGGTCGAGCAAACCATCCATGCTCCGTGCGAATTCGGCAAGTTCGTCGGGACGCAGGACACGCAGGCTAGGGTCGTAATCGGCGTAACTGTCGGGGTCGAGTGGATGAAGCAGGAAACCGAACGAATGGGCATCGGTGGGAGACGCAGTTGCGTAGACGGTCGTCGCGACGGGTGGCGTGACGCTGCGTTGCGCACCGGACTCCGGCGCAGACGGTTCGCCCCGCACGATCGCGCGATAGAAGTTACCGGTGTGCCGCTCGGCCAGCGCGTCGAGTGCACGCCCGAGCGCATCCGCCATGATGTCGCACTGCTCGCGCGTGGCATTGAGCGGAGGCTGCAAGCGCAGCACTTCGCCACGATTCAGCGTCGGCGCCACCCGCACACCTTCTACGTTCAGCAGATAACTGGCGACGAGCTGCGCCAGTTCTTTTTCCTCGGCGGCAATGCCGAGAAAACTTTCCGGCCACGCCGCGCGCGATGAGCTGAACCGCACGCCCAACATGAAGCCGCGTCCGCGGACTTCGCTGATCAACGACGGATGTTTCTCGCGCAGGGCTTCGAGGCGACCCCTGAGGTAAGCGCCTTGCAGCCTGACATGACGCAGCAACTCGCCATCGTTACGCGTGAGGAGGTTCAACGTGGCAAGCCCGACACGTGCTCCAATCGCGTTGCCGGCGAACGTCGACGAGTGTTTCAGCGCGAATTTCTGCCGATACACCGCCTCGCTGCACAACGTCGCGCCGATCGGCACGAGACCGCCGCCGAGCGCCTTCGACACGGTGAGAATGTCCGGTTGGACGTCCTCGTCTTCGCAGGCAAACAGAGCGCCGGTTCGACCTAACCCGGTCTGTATCTCGTCGACGATCAACAGCACGCCGTGACGCCGGCAGAGGGTCTGCACGTCGGCCAGATAGCCGGCAGCGGGGACGTGAACGCCGCCCTCGCCCTGTATCGGCTCGACGATAAACGCCGCATAGCGCCCGACGCTCGACGCAAGCTGCTTCTCGAGCGCCGCGGCATTTCCGTACTCGACGTAATCGAAACCGGCGAGCGGCAAACCGAAGGGCGTCTGATAGTCAGGCTTTCCCGTGGCTGACAACGCACCGAAGGTTTTGCCGTGGAACCCCTCCAGCGTCGACAGGATGCGGGTACGCCCGGTGGCGTGGCGCGCCATTTTCAGCGCCGCCTCGATTGCCTCGGCACCGCTGTTCGAGAACGTCACATACCGAAGGCTCGCCGGCGCCAGCTCCACCAATCGTTGCGCGAGCCACCCCGCCGACGCGAGTAACGAAGGCTGTGCAAAATTCGGCTCCGCGTCGTCGCGCAACGAATCGACGGCAGCCCAGATCTCGTCCGGGTGATGGCCGAAGGGGAGCGCCCCGTATTGCGCGAGAAAGTCGAGATACCGGCGCCCATCCTCGTCGTACAGATACGGACCATTCGCTCGCACGAACGTCCTGTCGAGTTTCAGTTGCGCGAGTTTGCGCGCCTGATAGGGGTTGACGTAAATTTCGAACCGGCTGGCAAGATTGTTTTTCGCATTCCCGGACATTTGCCATTCGACGAGTGCGCGCGATAGCGCTGTCGTATCCGAAATGGATTCGACGAAATTCACTGGTATCGAAATACCTAACCAGCGCTCGAATTCACAAATCAGTTCCGCGCCGGATATTGAATCGATACCTAAATCGGCGAGACTGACCGGCGTGCAGCCGTCCCATGAACTATTGAAATGTACTTTGGCGTAGGCAGCGAGCCACGCGAGGATTTCCTGCTCGGTTTTGAAGGTCAAGGTGGTTCCCGTCCGATCTGCACCAGTCTCTTGCAAACCCTTTTTGGGAGGGGTTTGCCGTCGTGTATCCGCTTTTGAATTGAATAAACATTTGCCCTGCTTTATTTAAAGCAGTGACATATCCGATTTATTTAATTCAAGGACATGGTACATAGGATTTTTTGGCCGGCGTCGTACAGGGATATATGTCCTTGAAAAATCAGACGGGCAAGAAAATTGACAGATCGGCCGTTTTTAATGGGATGGGAATTTTGCCTGGCGTGGATCGACGATCGGCCATGCTCGGAGAAAGCGCGCAAACTTAAAGCGTACCGCGGAGACTGCGGCCACAAGACCGGGTGGCACTACGGCACGAAGACGCTGGCTGTCTTGCAGAAGACGACGGATTGACGCCAACGTTGCCGCACTACGCGTAGATAACCGACAGCGCCGCCAGCTCTTTCATTAAAGCTGGCTTGCGGGCTTCGATCACGTCCCACAAGATTTGATAGATCACGGACTTGATTACTTCCGTCTGGCTCAGCGTTGTCTCCTGCATCAACGTCTTCAGGTTTTCGGCGATGCGTGGCGTCACCTTCATTGAAAGCCGGCGCCGCGCCGCACCACGACGTTCCTTGAAACGCTCCAACGCAGCGCTGTGCGCCTTGAGCAACATGGCTTGCGAGTATTCACCGCAGGCGAAGCGATGCAGATAGAGCATCATCAACACTTTACGAAATTCCGTCGAACTTTCGCTATCGACACTGTATGCGGCGAGATCGAGAACATCGAGGTAAATGGCCGGCAACTGCGCTTCGATTGGCCGTACTTCTTTTTGCCGTGCCTCGCGAACCGCCGGAGTGGACTGCGCCGGGACGGCGACCACCTGGTCGCATACGTCGCACACCGCAGTGAGAATATTCTTCACTTCGCCTTTGCCGTCCGAAAACGGCACGTCTCGCCTCACAAAGGTCGTACCGACGAGCTGCGCGCAATGGCCACAAATTGCCTTGCTCTTTTCACCTTCTTCGTAGAGTTTCGTCTTCATGGTCTGGTCACGGGTGCACGCTGATAAACACGGTTTCAGGGTTGCCGACGAAATAGAACTTTACGTACCACCCGCCGGATTCAATGATATGAACGTCGACAGAAGGAACCCTGTGATGCGGTGACGACTTGTATTGCGCGCCGTTGCTTCGTGTAATGAGCTTCTCGACGAACTGGGCGCTGACTTGCCCGGTGGATAGAAGCGGGAAATTGTCGATGAAATTTTTTTCGATAGAAGCCTGAATGCGGACCGCCCGCCCATAAAAAAACCCCGCCGAAGCGGGGTTCCCAGACGTCTCAAGCAAACCGCGAAAGCTTACTTGCCGCCCACGCTTTGCAGCGTCGTCCACTTGCCGTCGACAACCTTGTACAGCGTGATGCCACCGTTCTTCAGGTCGCCCTTGGCGTCGTACGCCAGGTTAGCCGACGTCACGGCCGGCATCGAGGTCTTCGCCAACAGCGGCAAGTACTTCGCCGGATCGGTCGAGTTCGCCTTCTTCATTGCGTCGAACATGGCCATCGCGCCATCGTAAGCGTACGGCGAGTACGTTTGCACGTCTTCGTTGAAACGCTTCTTGTACTTCGCGACGTAGTCCTTGCCGCCCGGCATTTCTTCCAGCGGCAGGCCCGCCAGCGACGCCACCGTGCCGTTCGCCGCATCGCCCGCGATCTGGATGAACGTCGGCGTGTGGACCATTTCGCCGCCCATCAGCGGCGCCTTGATGCCCAGCGCCTTCATCTGCTTGACCATCGGTGCCGCTTGCGAATCCGCGCCGCCGTAATAGATCAGGTCCGGGTTGACCGACTTCACCTTGGTCAGGATCGACTTGAAGTCGACGGCCTTGTCGTTCGTGTATTCACGATCGATCACGTTGCCGCCTGCTGCCTTCGCCGCCTTCTCGAACTGATCCGCCAGACCCTGGCCGTAAGCCGTGCGGTCGTCGACGATCACGATCTTCTTCATGCCCAGCGTCTTGACCGCGAACGTGCCGGCGACCGAACCTTGCTGCGTGTCGGACGTCATCATGCGGAACGTGGTCTTGAAGCCTTGCTGCGTGTACTCAGGCGCCGTTGCCATCGCGATTTCGGGGATGCCCGCGTTCGCGTAGATGCGCGACGCCGGAATCGTGGTGCCCGAGTTGAAATGGCCCAGCATGCCCTTGATGCCGTCATCCACCAGCTTCTGCGCGACGGTCGTACCGGTGCGCGGGTCAGCCTGGTCGTCGGCCGAATCCAGCACGAAGCGAACCTGCTTGCCGCCGATCACCGGCTTGGTCGCGTTCATGTCTTCGACAGCCAGCACGATGCCGTTCTGGAAGTCCTTGCCGTAGTGCGCCTGCGCACCCGTCATCGGACCCGCGAAACCTACCTTCACGTCTTCCGTCGATTGAGCGTTGGCCGTCCCCGCCAGCGACATCGCCGCAACCAGTGCTGCGCCTGCCAGCTGTTTCATCTTGTGTTGCATAGCTTCTCCTTGGTACCAGGTGTGGATGGAGCGGTTCCGGGGTCGCCGTGCCGCTTCCGTTCTATTGCGCAATTGAACTGAGGTTCGCTCAACCAATCGTCATCAAATTCGCATTACCGCCTGCCGCCGCGGTATTCACGCTGACCGAGCGTTCCGTCAACAGACGCTCCAGCGCGTAATCCTCGTCGCCGCTTTCCAGCGCGCGTGCCGCCACGCCTTGCACCGACACGATCGGACCGCTGCGCTTCGCGACTTCCTTCACCAGCGCGAGCAGCTCGTCGCTGTCGCCTTCGAACAGCACGGCATCGAACGGCGTATCGGCGCTCTTCTTCACGCTCGCATACGGCTTCAGCGAAGCGGGCAACTGGGACGCCAATTGTTCACCTGCCGCGCCTTCGAACAATGCGCGATTTCCCGTAGCCAGCGCCGCGGCAAACTGCACGCGCGCACCGCTTGCCGTCGACGCGACGCACAGCACCGTGCCGCGCGCGCCCAGCGTGTAGGTGTTGCGCTCGCCGGTCGGCCCCGACAGCACCGCGGTCGCGCCCGCCGGCACATGCGACAGATAGCCGTCGCAGCGCGCCGCCAGTTGCGGCTGACGCTCGGCGATCAGCCAGTCGCGCAGCGCGGTCAGCGCGGCGGACGGATTATCCGCGTTGCCATTGCCTTGCGGTACGTCGGCGATCAACGATTGCGCCAGCGACTTCGGCAAACCCGCCGGCCGCGTCGCCAGCAGACGTTGCAGATACAACGCGCCGCCCGCCTTCGGACCCGTGCCCGACAAACCTTCGCCGCCGAACGGCTGCACGCCCACCACCGCGCCGATCACGTTGCGGTTCACATAAATATTGCCGACGTGCGCGCGGCTGATCACGTGCGCGATCGTTTCGTCGATCCGCGTGTGAATGCCGAGCGTGAGGCCGTAGCCGGTCGCGCGGATCTGTTCGAGCAGCTTGTCCAGCTGGCTGCGGCGATAACGCACCACGTGCAGCACCGGACCGAACACTTCACGCTTCAGTTCGTCGATGCTGTCGAGCTCGATCAGCGTCGGCGGTACGAAGGTGCCTTGCGCGCAACCTTCCGGCATCGGCAGCTGTTCGATCTTGCGGCCCTTCTCGCGCATTGCCGCGACGTGGGCGTCGATGCCGCGCTTCGCGTCGAGATCGATCACCGGGCCGACGTCGGTCGACAGACGGTCCGGATTGCCCACGGCCAGCTCGCGCATCGCGCCGGTCAGCATTTCGAGCGTGCGGTCCGCAACGTCGTCCTGCAGACAAAGAACGCGCAACGCGGAACACCGTTGACCGGCCGAATCGAACGACGATTGCAGCACGTCCGCGACCACCTGTTCGGCGAGCGCCGACGAGTCGACGATCATCGCGTTCTGGCCGCCAGTTTCGGCGATCAGCGGAATCGGCTTGCCGTCCGGGTCGAGACGATTCGACAGCGTCTTGTTGATCAGGCGCGCCACTTCGGTCGAGCCGGTGAACATCACCGCGCGGGTGCGCGCGTCGGCCACCAGCGCGGCGCCGACCGTTTCGCCGTTACCCGGCAGCAGTTGCACCGCGCCCGCCGGAACACCGGCTTCGCGCAGAATCCGCACGGCTTGCGCGGCGATCAGCGGCGTCTGTTCGGCCGGCTTCGCGAGCACGGTATTGCCGGCCGCGAGGGCGGCAGCCACCTGACCCATGAAAATCGCCAGCGGGAAATTCCACGGGCTGATACACACCACCGGACCGAGCGGGCGATGCGTGTCGTTCGAAAACTCGCTGCGAATCTGCGTCGAGTAGTAGCGCAGGAAGTCGATCGCCTCGCGGATTTCCGCGACCGCGTTCGCCAGCGACTTGCCGGCTTCGCGCACCACCAGACCCATCAGCGTGTGCATCTGCGCTTCGAGCAGATCGGCGGCACGGGCGAGGCAATCGGCGCGCGCGTCGACCGGCGTGGCTTGCCAGATCGGTGCGGCGGCCACCGCATGCGCCAGCGCGGCGCTCACGTGTTCCGGCGTCGCTTCGACCACGGTACCCACGAGATCGCGTTGATCGGCCGGGTTGCGCACGTCGCGCGCAACGCCCACGGCGATTTCGTTGTCTTCGAGCATCGGGGCGGCGCGCCACGGATGGTTCGCGCTCGCCAGCAGTGCCGACGACAACGACGCCAGCCGATGCTCGTTCGACAGATCGAGGCCCATCGAATTGAGACGCTCGGCGCCGTACAGATTGCGCGGCAGCGGGATTTTCGCGTGCGGCGCGCCGAGCGGGACGACCTTCGACGCTTCGTCGACCGGATCGGCGATCAGCTCCTTGATCGCGACGCTTTCGTCGGCAATCCGGTTCACGAACGAGGTGTTCGCGCCATTCTCCAGCAGACGGCGCACGAGGTACGCAAGCAGAGTTTCGTGCGTGCCGACCGGCGCGTACACGCGGCACGGACGGTTCAGCTTGTCGCGGCCGGTGACTTCCTCGTACAGCGGTTCGCCCATGCCGTGCAGGCACTGGAACTCGTACTGACCGGGGTAGTAGTTATTGCCCGCGAGGTGATAGATCGCCGACAGCGTGTGCGCATTGTGCGTGGCGAATTGCGGATAGACCGCGTCCGGCGCGGCGAGCAGCTTCTTCGCGCAAGCGACGTACGACACGTCCGTGTAGATCTTGCGCGTGTAGACCGGATAGCCTTCCAGGCCGTCCACCTGCGCGCGCTTGATTTCGGTATCCCAGTACGCGCCCTTCACCAGACGCACCATCACGCGGTGACGGCTGCGACGCGCGAGGTCGATCACGTAATCGATCACGAACGGGCAACGCTTCTGATACGCCTGCACCACGAAGCCGATGCCGTTCCAGCCGGCCAGGTCCGGATCGAAGCACAGCGCTTCGAGCAGATCCAGCGAGAGTTCGAGACGGTCGGCTTCCTCGGCGTCGATGTTCAGGCCGATATCGTAGCGGCGCGCGAGAATCGCCAGCGCGCGCACGCGCGGCAGCAGCTCGCTCATCGTGCGTTCCTGCTGCGAGCGCGAGTAACGGGCGTGCAGCGCGGAGAGCTTGATCGAGATGCCCGGGCCTTCGTAGATGCCGCGGCCGCCGGCGGCCTTGCCGATCGCGTGGATCGCCTGTTCGTACGACGCGTAGTAGCGCTGTGCGTCGGCTTCCGTGGTGGCCGCTTCGCCGAGCATGTCGTACGAGTAGCGGAAACCGCGCGCTTCGTATTTGCGGCTGTTGGCCAGCGCTTCGGAAATGTTCTCGCCGGTGACGAACTGCTCGCCCATCAAGCGCATCGCCATATCGACGCCCTTGCGGATCAGCGGTTCGCCGCCCTTGCCGATCAGACGCGTAAGCGCCGACGACAGGCTCGTTTCGCTGTTGGTCGTCACCAGCTTGCCGGTGATCATCAAGCCCCACGTCGCGGCGTTGACGAACAGCGACGGCGCCTGGCCGACGTGCGACTTCCAGTCGCCCTTGCTGATCTTGTCGCGAATCAGCGCATCGCGGGTTGCGCGGTCGGGAATCCGCAGCAGCGCTTCGGCGAGGCACATCAGCGCGACGCCTTCCTGGCTCGACAGAGAGAACTCGTGGATCAGCCCTTCGACGCCGCCGCCCTTGCTCTTGGTGCGCAGCGTCTCGACCAGCTTGCCGGCCATGGCCTGCACGTCGCCCGCGAGATTGGCCGGCAGACGCGCCTGACCCAGCAGGAACGGCACGCACTCCGGCTCCGGACGACGATACGCCGCCGTAATCGCCGCGCGCAGCACCGACTGCGGTTGCACGTTCTGCGCGAAGTCGAGAAACGGATGCGACGCGCTGTCCTCGTCCTGTTCCACCGTGGCGCCATCGGCGAGATCGGCGGAGCCCGTTGCGCCGGACAGCTCGGCCGGCAACTGGCCGTGCTCGATCTTTTCGAGGTAAGCGAAGATTGCCTGCTTGATGAGCCAGTGCGGAGTGCGTTCGAGGCGGGTAGCGGCATCTTTCAGCCGGGAACGCAGGAGGTCGTCGACCTTGACGCCGAGGGTGGTGCTAGCCATGTTTCCTTCTTCGGATACCAGACGAATTCGCTGGCGAAAGACTAAAAGTTGGCGAATCGTACGCCTCCCAATAAAAAGGTGCAACCATACTCAGTATATGGTTGCACCTTCTTCAAATCCTTGTCTGGCGGGGGTTTGCGCCCGGTGGCGCGGCGCGCGGCGAGGCCGGTTGCGATCAGTACTTTCCCTGGCGTGATTCTTTTTGCATTTACCCTTATCAAACGGGACGGCGCGCCGTTATAGAGAACATGGCGGCAGGCGGCCTGAGCGGCACGCAAAAAAACGAAACGGGGTTTGGCGATCTAGAGGACTGGCGAAATGGAAAAGTGGCTCGTGGTATTGGGTATCTGGGCGATGTGCGCGACCTGCGCGGTGCTGTTTATTCGCGGCGCGACGGGTGGCGGGGGCAAGCGCGTGGCCGACGAAGGACGCGCGCGCGCGGCATCGCGGGCCTCGGCGGGGGATACGCGGGCTGCGTTGAACGACTGAGCGATTGCGCGATTCGAGGTTAGGACGCGCGCGGGGTGGTGCGGTTTGCCTTGATGATTAGCCGTTCCCAGCGTCTTAAATATCGAGCGGATCGACTTCGACGCTCCAGCGCAGCACACCCTTGAGGTTTCGCAGCAGCGGTTGCCACGCGCGCAACGTCGCCTGCAACGCCGCCCGCGACGCACTTTCGATCAACAACTGCGCGCGATGCACGTGCATCACCTTGACGATCGTCAGCGGCACGGCATCGTAGACGGTCATGCGTTCGGCGGCGGGAATGCTGGTCAATGCCGCGGCGGCCTGCTGCAGGAACGCGAGCGCGGCTTCGAGCGTACGCCCCTCCGCGCGCAGCAAGGCCTGGTACACGAACGGCGGCAGATGCGCGTCGCGCCGCTCGGCCAGCGTCGAATTGGCGAAGCCGACATAGTCCTGGCGCCCCAACGCGTGATACAGCGCGTGACGCGGGTAGCGGGTCTGCACCAGCACTTCGCCCGGCAAACCGCCGCGTCCAGCACGGCCGCTCACCTGCATCAACTGCGCGAACAGGCGCTCACTTGCGCGGAAATCGTGCGAGAAGAGCGCGGTATCGGCATTCAGCACGCCGACCAGCGACACGCGCTGAAAATCATGCCCCTTCGCGATCATCTGCGTGCCGACGAGAATGTCGACCTCGCCCGCGTGCACATCCGAGAACAGCGCCTGCGCGCTGCCTTTACGGCGCGTGCTGTCGGCGTCGATCCGCAGCACGCGGGCGCCCGGCACCGCGCTCGCGAGCGTTTCCTCGACGCGCTGCGTGCCGCGTCCCATCGGCGCGATATCGACGTTGCCGCACTCCGGACATGAGCGCGGAATACGCGACTCCCAACCACAGTGATGACAACGCAGCGCGCGCTCGGGCTTGTGCAGCACCACATAGGCGCTGCAACGCGGGCAACCGGCGACCCAGCCGCAGGCATCGCAGGCAAGTTGCGGCGCGTAGCCGCGACGGTTGAGAAACACGAGGCTTTGCTCGCCGCGTTCGAGCCTTGCGCGCAAGGCGGCGAGCAACGGTCCCGACAGACCTTCCACGGACGCGCGTCCGCGCCGCCGTTCTTCCTCCAGGTCGATCAGCCGGACGGTCGGCAGCACCGCATCGGCCACCGCGCGGCGCGACAGCGTCAAACGCTGGTAGCGCCCCTGATCGGCCTGCCACCAGCTTTCCAGCGACGGCGTCGCCGAGCCGAGCACCACCGGCACGTCGAGCTGCTTGGCGCGGTAGATCGCGAGATCGCGCGCCGAGTAGCGCAAGCCCTCCTGCTGCTTGTACGCCGGATCGTGCTCTTCATCGACGACGATCACGGCCAGGTTCGGCAACGACGCCAGCACCGCGAGACGCGTGCCGAGCACGATGCGCGCGCGGCCCGTGTGCGCGGCGAACCAGTTGCGCGCGCGTTCGCCCTCGGCGAGACCGCTATGCAGCGTGACGATCGACGCGCCTTCCAGCGCGGCGAAGCGGGCGCGGAAGGCGGCCTCGAACTGCGGCGTCAGATTGATTTCGGGCACCAGGACGAGCGCCTGCGCGTCCGGCTTCGCCTCCAGAATCGCGGCGAGCGCACGCAGATAGACCTCGGTTTTGCCGCTGCCTGTCACGCCGTGCAGGAGGAAAGGGGCGAAGCCGTCCGCGCCGCGAATCGCGTCGACGGCGGCGGCCTGTTCATCGGTGAGCGTCGGGAGTTGGGGCGTGGGCGTGTCGGGCAACAGCGGCGCGGTCAGCGCCGCGGCGGCGTCGATCATGTCCAGCGCGACCCAGCCCTCGGCTTGCCATCCTTCCAGCGTGGCAATGGCCTTGGGGTGCAGCGCGCGCGCGTCGGCGGCCAGCAAGAATTCGGCTTCGGCCAAGGCCTGTGCGAGTTTTCGGAGCGCGCTGGCACGCGCCGGCAATGCATCGGGCAGCGCCACGCGGCCTTCCGGCGTCAGGCTGTAGCGCTCTTCCGGCGCGAACAGGCGCGACCAGCGGGAGGCGTCGCGTAAAGCCTGGGGCAAGGCGGGCAGCGCGACTTCGCCGAGCCCGCGCTGGTAGTAGTCGGCGGCGAAAGCGGCCAGCTTGAGCCATTGCGCCGAGACCGGCGGACAGGCATTGCACAGGCCGCTGACTGCCTTCAGGCGATCCGCCGGCACGTCACTGTGAGCGGTTACTTCGCAGACGAGGCCCACCACGTGGCGCTTGCCGAACGGCACGCTGACCAGCATGCCTGGGGCGGGACGTTCGCCCGCGCCGCACCGATAGTCGAACAATGTCGGCAGCGGATGATCTAGCGCAACGCGGACGAACACGTCGCTCACGCCACCTCGCCGCGTGGACGCGCCGGCGTGGCACGATGCCACGCCCCCATGTACGCGATGCGCATGCCGAGCCCGTCGAAGTTAAAGTAAAACTTCAATTTCGGCGCTAAGTTTTGGATTCGGCTGAACAATTGCAATCGGCCCGCGTGCCTGTGGATAACTTTGTTGAGAACTTCGCTGGGAAGCGCCGAAACCCGCGCCGTAGCGGCCTTCTGTGGGCTTCCGCACTTTGCGCCACGAACCCCGCAAACCCTTGCCAGATAAGGCTTAGATCAAACGCGCCAGCAATGTGCAAGGGTCTCGGTACGACGAAAGCTTCTACCGCGCCGCAGCGTGAAGAATGTGTATAAGTCAAGTCTTGACTTTCGCGAGACCGCCATCTGACGGCCCGCAGCCCTGCCTGTTTTCCCTTAGACCGAGAGCCCACTTCGCCGCGTTGCAGCAAAAGTGGTAACGATTACGGCTTCATGCCGGTGCATGCGCGCCGCTTCGAATCGCGCGGCTGTGCCGGTGCACTTCATCGACGAGTTCGGCGACGTGTTCCGGCGGTGTGAATTGCGAAATGCCGTGGCCGAGATTGAAGACATGCCCCGGATGATTGCCGAAGCTATCCAGTACCGCGCGCGCTTCCATGCGGATTGCCGCGGGCGGCGCAAACAGCACGGACGGGTCGATATTGCCTTGAAGCGCCACCTTGCCGCCGACGCGCTCGCGCGCCTCGCGCAGATTCACCGTCCAGTCGAGACCGACCGCGTCGACGCCGATATCGGCGATCTCATCGAGCCACAGGCCGCCGCCCTTCGTAAAGGTGATCACCGGTACTTTCTCGCCGTCGTGCTCGCGCTTCAGCTGACTCACGACCTGCTGGATGTAGTGCAGTGAGAAGCGCTGATAGACGCCGTCCGCGAGCGCGCCGCCCCACGTATCGAAAATCATCACGGCCTGCGCGCCGGCTTCGATCTGCGCGTTCAGATAAGCCGCCACCGACCGCGCGTTGATGTCGAGAATGCGATGCATCAGATCGGGCCGCGCATACAGCATGGACTTGACCGTGCGGAAGTCGGACGAACCGGCGCCTTCGACCATGTAGCACGCGAGCGTCCACGGGCTGCCCGAAAAACCGATCAGCGGCACACGCTGGCGGCCTTGCGCGTCCGTCAGCGCGGTGCGGATTTCACGCACGGCGTCGGTAACGTAGCGCAGCGTGGCGTCGATGTCCGGAACCGCGAGACGCGCAACGTCTTCTTCGGTGCGCACCGGATGCGCGAATTTCGGCCCTTCGCCCGCGACGAACTCCAGCCCCAGCCCCATTGCGTCTGGCACCGTCAGGATGTCCGAAAAGAGGATGGCGGCGTCCAGCGGATAGCGCTCGAGCGGTTGCAGCGTGACCTCGGTCGCGAACGCGGGATTCTTCGCGAGACCGAGGAAACTGCCCGCCCGGCCGCGCGTGGCGTTGTATTCCGGCAGGTAGCGGCCTGCCTGTCGCATCAGCCAGATCGGCGTGTAGTCGGTCGGCTGGCGCAGCAGCGCGCGCAGGAAAGTGTCGTTCAGGAGTTTATGGGCCACGTTGCGTACGACTGAAGGCAAAGGGGCATTTTACCGGACCCCGCTCCCGGCATCGCGCTTGATGCGGGTAATAACTGTCGCGCGACCGACTGCCACATGCAGTCTGCCATTGCCGGCCGCCCGAACGCGACTCGGCTGAACGGCTAATGTTCAAGCCCGAATTGCCGGGCTATCATCCGACGACCTTACCAGACAATTACACGCCAACAAGGAGACCCGATGAACAGGACAGCATTCGCATTGCTCGGCGTTGTGGCCGGTGTTTTGATGCACGCGGGCGCGGCAATCGCGCAGACCAGTCCGGCGGCGGCCCCACCTTCCCGGCTCGACGAAGTGCTCGCGCGCGGCACGCTGCGCGCCTGTACCACGGGCGACTACAAGCCCTACTCGTTCTACAAGCCGGATGGGCAGTTCGAAGGGATCGACATCGACATGACGGAATCGCTCGCCAAGTCGCTGGGAGTGAAAGCGGAGTACGTGAAAACGTCGTGGTCGAACCTGATGAACGACTTCGTCGCCAAATGCGATATCGGCGTGGGCGGCGTGTCGCCGACGCTGGAGCGGCAAAAGCGCGCGTTCTTCACGCAGGCGTACATGGTCGACGGCAAGACGCCGATCGTTCGATGCGACGACGTGAACAAATACCAAACCGTCGCGCAGATCGATCAGCCGTCCACGCGCGTGATCGTCAATCCGGGCGGCACCAACGAGCGTTTCGCGAAGCAGTACTTCCCGCACGCGAACCTGACTGTGTATCCGGACAACGTGACGGTTTTCAAGCAGATACTGTCGGGCAAAGCCGACGTCATGGTGACGGACGCCTCCGAAACCCTGCTGCAGCAGAAGCTGAATCCGGGCCTGTGCTCGGTTCATCCGGACAAGCCGTTCCAGTACGGCGAAAAGGCCTGGTTACTGCCGCGCGGCGATGTCGCGTTCCAGCAGTACGTCGATCAGTGGTTGCACCTTGCACGCGCCACGGGCGAGTACCAGGCGATTTCGGACAAGTGGCTGAAATAAGGGAAACAGATCGCCCGAGGCCGTTGATGGCGTCGGGCGAATTCGGCAATGCAACATGACAGGACGCTTTTATCCGAAGATATTTCTTAATTAATTAGATCGCCTGTAACAAAGCCGCATATTGCAAATAAGATGCGGATACAACCATTTCATGCGGAATTGACTGAACGGATTACGCTGCGCGATGCGTCACGAATAGCATCAATCATGCGTATGAAATTGCGATCCTGTCATAGGTAAAATTTACGTTTAAAACGTTTCCGTTTGGCAATAAGTCCCGCAACGCCTTATCTGGCGGGCGTTACAACCTGAAACACTTTGTTACCGCGCTCATAAGTTAATTCGCCCACAATGCCCTCAACGGTTTCAACACGGATGTGGCTGGGTGCATGGTGTGAGCGGATACGATGCACCTGCCGGTCGGCGCTTGCCGAAGCCCTGTGAAGGGGCATCCCTGCTGGGGCCGTACTCGACGCTGGGGCGTCGTGCTCAATCGGTTCCACCTTTGGTCTCCTCGCGCTAACCCCGTAGCGTGTGGTTTTTAGCGGGCTCCAGGCCCGCTTTTTTTTCGTCTGGTCAAACGTTTGCGCGCTGCGGCATCGCCAGGAGAAAGCCCTGCTGGCGAGGCTTCTGGCTGATTGTCGGCGTGTCCGGCAAACGGTTTTCCCTCTTCTTAGTCGCGCGTTACTGTTCCCACGCGGCGTGGGGATCTTGACGTCATTGCGCTGCCGCCCATTCAATCTGAGCGGCAGATGCATCTGGTTCTCAGGCTGTTTTGTCTTCCCGCAACTTCAGTTCGCTGATCATCCGTTCGCGCATGATGAATTTCTGCACTTTGCCGGTGACAGTCATCGGCAATTCATCGACGAAGCGGATGTATTTCGGCACCTTGTAATGCGCGATCTGCCCTTGGCAAAACTGCTGGATTTCCTCCGGCGTCGCCTGTTCTCCCGCTCGCAAAACCACCCACGCGCAGACCTCCTCACCGTACTTCGGGTCTGGCACGCCGAACACCTGCACGCTCTGGATCTTCGGATGGCGGAACAGAAACTCCTCGATCTCGCGCGGATAGATGTTTTCGCCGCCGCGAATCAGCATGTCTTTCAGCCGGCCGACGATATTGCAATAGCCCTCGGCGTCGAGCGTGGCCAGATCGCCGGTATGCATCCAGCCGTCGATGATGTTTTCGCGGGTCTTCGCTTCGTCGCCCCAATAGCCTTGCATCACCGAATAGCCACGCGTGCATAGTTCGCCGGTTTCACCCACCGGTACGATCTCGCCAAGCGGATCGACGATTTTCACCTCCAGATGCGGCTGGATACGGCCAACGGTCGTCGTCCGCTTGTCCAGTGGATCGCTGGTCGAACTCTGGAACGACACCGGGCTGGTTTCCGTCATGCCGTAAGCGATCGTGATCTCGCTCAAATGCATCTTCGAGACGACCTTTTTCATCGTCTCGATCGGACACGGCGAACCGGCCATGATGCCGGTTCGCAGACGCGAAAAATCGTACGTGTCGAAGCTCGGATGATCGAGTTCGGCGATGAACATCGTCGGCACGCCATGCAGCGCCGTGCACTTCTCCTCGGCGACGGCGGCGAGCGTCGCCGCCGGGGCGAAGCCCTCGCCGGGAAACACCATGTTCGCGCCGACCGACACGCAAGCCAGCACCGACAGCACCATGCCGAAGCAGTGGTAGAGCGGCACGGGAATGCACAGGCCGTCCTGTTCGGTCAGGCGCATCGCCATCGCAATGTAGCGCGCGTTGTTGACCACGTTCCGGTGCGTGAGCGTCGCGCCCTTCGGATTGCCGGTGGTACCGCTGGTGAACTGGATGTTGATCGGCTCGTCCACATGCAGAGTCGCGCCAATCGCATCGAGTTTCGCGGTATCGAGCGTCGCGCGCCCTTGCTCGATCACGTCGGAAAACGAAAGCATGCCCGGCGTGTCGGTGTCGCACATGCGGATGACCAGCCGCAAGCCGGGCAAACGCGTGGCGTGCAGATCGCCCGGCACGGCGCTCGCCAGTTCGGGCGCGAGTTCCTGCAACATGTGCAGATACATCGACGATTTGAAACGCTCCGCCGCGATGATCGCCTTGCAATCCACCTTGTTCAGCGCGTATTCGAGTTCGGCCAGGCGATAAGCCGGATTGATGTTCACCAATATCGCGCCGATCCGCGCGGTCGCGAATTGCGTCAGCAGCCACTCGACGCGATTCGGCGACCAGATGCCGACGCGATCGCCCTTCGCGATCCCCAACGCCGCCAGCCCCGACGCCAGGATGTCGACTTCGTCGGCAAACTCCTGCCATGTCCAGCGAATCTGCTGCTCGCGGAACACCACGGCGGGTCGGGTCGGAAACTGTCGCGCGGTGTCCCGAAGAAACTGGCCGACGGTTGCATCGCTGAGCGGGATTTGCGTCGAACCACGCACGTAGGAGAGATTGTCTTGCGGCTCGATAAGCGCGGATTCGTCTGCTGCCTGACTTGCCATGGTGGTGTCTCCGAGAGGCAATCGTTGCGCTATTGAAATGAAATTGAAGCCATTTGTGCGGCGATTGTGCCATTAGCCGCCGACGCGGCGGCATCAAGTGTTACCCGCACCGGCTGGGCCTGGGTGCTACTCCGCGCGATGACTATCTGGTTTGTCAGCCCGAGTCGACCACGATCATCGCGCGCTGGATTGGCGTCCCCCGTCACCGAAAACAAGGTGAAGATGGTCACACCGAAAGCCAGCGAGAACAACGATTACGGTGGTTGTTCTACCCGCTTCCGGCTCATTTGGGTGCAACGCTAGTGGCGGCATGGCGATCGATGACACCGTGGACTTGATGCTTCGAAGGAAATGGAAATGAGAGCAGTCAGCAACACGTACCATTCAGCAACCGGTGTGACGCACGCACCGATCCGGCCGGATATCGCGCGCCCCGTTTCGCCCCCGAGCCGCGGCGATGCCGCGCTTGGCGGCGCATTACGCGAGGCGCTGAATATTCCCTTGTCTTATGCGGTGAAGCGCCCAGGAGGCGAGTTGGCGCCGACGGCCAATCAGCCCAATCTCTATCGCGACGGACGCGGCGGACAATTCATCCATGACGGCACAAACTGGTTTCCGGTGCGCCACGACGTGGACAACGGCACGTTGCGCGTATGGCAACCCGGCAATACGGCCAAGCCGCAATACCCTGTCCGCACGAATGCCGGGGGTAACTTTGAAGTTCACCACGATGTCGGACTTAAAGGCGGAGCGCCCATCAAGAACAAATGGGACAGTCCGTTCGGCTCGTCTGATAGCCCGTTTGGCGGCTCTGGCGGTGCATCTGGCAGTTCCGCGAGTCCGTTCGGCGCCTCTGGAGGATCGAGTCTCGAAAACCGGCACAAACTATCGAGACAGCTAAGCGAACTGTCGGGTACCCACCAGCCCGGTAGCTATGCGAACACCGTCAACGTCGTCAACCACGGACTTCAGCGCTTGAACGTCGGCTTGTCCGATCAATCCTTCGGACATGTATCAAATAACCTCCATCGCGTGGAGAACGGTCAAATGACGAATGCTGAAGCATCGTCTTCGGAGTATCGGACCTTCATGAACGACGTCTGCCGTGGCGATGGCTCCCCTACGGATAAAAACTGGGCGCTCTTCGGCGCTGCCTTGAATCGTGTTGCCGGTGTGCCGTATCACGCCGAGACAGACATCACCAACATGCACCTGAATCGAAATCAGGATCCTTTGACGCGATTGAATATGCAGGCATTTGTCCAGAATGACTGGAAGGGCTGACGCCGCGCATCGCGCGTGAACAACGATTGATTCCAGCAAATAAAAAAGGGCTCCCGTTGAGGAGCCCTTCTTCGTTCCCGGCGTTGCGTCAACCTGCGCGACTTACATCGCGGCGACGGTCGACGTTCGCAGAGTGTTTCTTTAGTTCTGACCGCGCAGCTTGCGCAGACGCTGGATCGCAGCGAGCTGAGCCGTCGCATACGCCAGCTCCGCTTGCGCGGTTGCGTATTCGAGGTTCGAACCCGTGTTTTGCAGCGCTTCTTCCGCACGCTTGCGTGCATCTTCTGCCTTGGCTTCGTCGAGATCCTTGCCGCGAATGGCGGTGTCGGCGAGAACCGTCACGGCGCCCGGCTGGATTTCAAGAATGCCGCCGGCAACGAACACAAACTCTTCTTCACCGTTTTCAGCTTCGATGCGCACCGCACCCGGACGAATCCGCGTAATCAGCGGCGTGTGGCCCGGCAGAATGCCGAGTTCGCCCGCTTCGCCCGGCAGTGCGACGAACTTCGCCTGGCCCGAGAAGATCTGCTCTTCCGCGCTGACGACGTCTACTTTGATTGTTGCCATAAGTGTCGACTCCTGTCGGCGAGAGTTCGCGCTTTTGCGCTCGCCCTCGTCTCATGCAAGGCTGGGTTAAGCGTAGTAAGAGGCGCCGGTTTGGCGAAACCGGTACCGTTTCATCGGTACCGATACGCGCGAGGCCGGCGCCCGCTTCGTTACACCCGACCTTTACTGGATCTTCTTGGCCTTCTCGAAGGCTTCGTCGATCGTGCCGACCATATAGAACGCTTGCTCCGGCAGGTGATCGCATTCGCCTTCGACGATCATCTTGAAGCCGCGGATCGTTTCCTTCAGCGGCACATACTTGCCCGGCGAGCCCGTGAACACTTCAGCGACGTGGAACGGCTGCGACAGGAACCGCTGGATCTTACGAGCGCGCGCAACGGCGAGCTTGTCTTCCGGTGCGAGTTCGTCCATGCCCAGAATCGCGATAATGTCGCGCAGTTCCTTGTAGCGCTGCAGCGTTTGCTGCACGCCGCGCGTGATCGAGTAGTGTTCTTCGCCGATCACGTTCGGGTCGATCTGACGCGAGGTCGAATCGAGCGGGTCCACTGCCGGGTAGATACCCAGCGATGCGATGTCACGCGACAACACGACGGTTGCGTCCAAGTGGCCGAAGGTCGTGGCCGGCGACGGGTCGGTCAAGTCATCCGCAGGGACGTACACGGCCTGGACCGAGGTAATCGAACCGGTCTTGGTCGACGTAATACGCTCTTGCAGCTTGCCCATTTCTTCAGCCAGCGTCGGCTGATAGCCCACTGCCGACGGCATACGGCCGAGCAGTGCCGACACTTCCGTGCCTGCCAGCGTGAAACGGTAGATGTTGTCGACGAAGAACAGCACGTCGAGGCCTTCGTCACGGAAGTGCTCAGCCATCGTCAGGCCGGTCAGCGCAACGCGCAGACGGTTGCCCGGCGGCTCGTTCATCTGGCCGTACACCAGCGCGACCTTGTCGAGAACGTTCGAGTCCTTCATTTCGTGATAGAAGTCGTTCCCTTCGCGGGTACGCTCGCCAACACCGGCGAACACGGAGTAACCACCGTGTTCCTTCGCGATGTTGTTGATCAGTTCCATCATGTTCACGGTCTTGCCCACGCCGGCGCCACCGAACAGGCCAACCTTACCGCCCTTGGCGAACGGGCAGATCAGGTCGATAACCTTGATGCCGGTTTCGAGCAGTTCCGTCGACGGCGACAGTTCGTCGAACGCCGGAGCCTTCTGGTGAATACCGCGAACCACGTCCGAGTTGATCGGGCCGGCTTCGTCGATCGGGCGACCCAGCACGTCCATGATCCGGCCGAGGGTCGGCTTGCCGACAGGCACGCTGATCGGCTTACCCGTGTTCTTCACGACCGTGCCACGGCGCAGACCGTCCGATGCACCCAGACAGATGGTACGGACGACGCCGTCGCCCAGCTGTTGCTGGACTTCGAGGGTCAGTTCCGAACCGTCGAGAATGAGCGCGTCGTAAATCTTCGGCATGGATTCACGCGGAAATTCCACGTCGATCACCGCGCCGATGCACTGTACGATCTTGCCTTCTACCAAAGCAGTAGTACTCATCGCTTTTCCTTTAGATACTCAATTCTTCACTCGCGCAAAGGCGCAGTTTCGATGGGCCGCCTGGGCGGGGTGCGCCACACGGGCGCACACGAGGCGCTTGCCTGACATTAAGGTCAGACAGCCGCCGCACCACCGACGATTTCCGACAGTTCTTTCGTGATCGCGGCCTGACGGCTCTTGTTGTACACGAGCTGCAGTTCGTTGATGACCGTCTTCGCATTGTCCGAAGCGGCCTTCATCGCGACCATTCGTGCCGACTGCTCCGATGCCATGTTTTCCGCGACGGCCTGATAGACCAGCGCCTCGACATAGCGCACCAGCAGTTCGTCCACCACTGCCTGCGCATCCGGCTCGTAGATGTAGTCCCACTGCGTGCTCGGCGTCGTGCCGTCTTCTTCCTTGCGCTCGAACTGGTCTGCCGACAGCGGCAGCAGTTGCTCGATCACCGGCTCCTGCTTCATCGTGTTGACGAAGCGCGTGTACGCGAGGTACACCGCCGAAACCTTGCCTTCCGAGTACAGGTCGAGCTGAACCTTCACCGCGCCGATCAGCTTTTCCAGATGCGGCGTGTCGCCCAGATGCACGACGTTCGACGCGACCTTCGCGCGCAGACGGTTCAGGAAACCCAGACCCTTGGTGCCGATCGCGGTTGCCTCGATCGTCTTGCCCTGGCCTTCCAGTTCCTTGAACTTCTGCAGCGACGCACGCAGCACGTTGGTGTTCATGCCGCCGCACAGACCCTTATCGGTCGTCACGAGGATGAAACCCGCCGCCTTCGCGCCTTCGTTCGACACCATGAACGGGTGACGATACTCGGGGTTCGCACGGCTCATGTGTGCAGCGATATCGCGGACCTTGTCGGCGTACGGGCGAGCGGAGCGCATGCGCTCCTGAGCGCGGCGCATCTTCGATGCGGCCACCATCTCCATCGCTTTCGTGATCTTTCGCGTGTTTTGCACGCTCTTGATCTTGCCGCGAATTTCCTTCATTCCAGCCATTGCTTGCTCCTTTGTCGACCCGGATGAGCGCTTGAGCGCTTATCCGGGCCCCCATGCAAAGCGGCCGAAGCAGCGCGGGGGCAGTTGCCTGCGGACCACGCCGCTTCAAGGTCCGCTTATGCCTTGCGGATCACTCGCGGATCAATAAGCGCCGGACTTCTTGAAGTCTTTGAGGACCGTGTGCAGCAGGCCTTCATCGTCCTTCGAGAGTTCCTTCGTATCTTCGATTCGCTTGACCAGGTCAGCGTGGCTCGACTTCAGATGCTCGCGCAGGCCCTTTTCGAACGGCAGGACTTGCGAGACTTCCAGATCGTCGAGGTAGCCGTTGTTCGCTGCGAACAGCGAGACAGCCAGTTCCCACACCTGCAGCGGCTGATACTGCGGCTGCTTCAGCAGTTCCGTCACGCGGCGGCCGCGCTCCAGCTGCTTGCGGGTTGCTTCGTCGAGGTCCGAGGCGAACTGCGCGAACGCAGCCAGTTCACGGTACTGCGCGAGGTCGGTACGGATACCGCCCGACAGCTTCTTCACGACCTTCGTCTGAGCCGCACCGCCAACGCGCGACACCGACACGCCGGCGTTAATTGCCGGGCGGATACCTGCGTTGAAGAGGTCGGTTTCCAGGAAGATCTGGCCGTCGGTAATCGAGATCACGTTCGTCGGAACGAATGCGGTCACGTCGCCTGCTTGCGTTTCAATGACCGGCAGTGCCGTCAGCGAACCGCTCTTGCCCTTCACTTCGCCGTTCGTGAACTTCTCGACGTACTCTTCCGAGACGCGAGCAGCACGTTCCAGCAGACGCGAGTGCAGATAGAACACGTCACCCGGGTAAGCTTCGCGGCCCGGCGGGCGGCGCAGCAGCAGCGAGATCTGGCGATATGCCCACGCTTGCTTGGTCAAGTCGTCATAAACGATCAGCGCGTCCTGGCCGCGATCGCGGAAGTATTCGCCCATCGTGCAGCCGGCGTAAGGCGCGAGGTACTGCATCGCTGCCGAGTCCGAAGCCGAAGCGGCCACGACGATCGTGTATTCCAGCGCGCCGGATTCTTCCAGCTTGCGCACCACGTTCATGATCGACGAAGCCTTCTGGCCGATCGCGACGTAGATACAGAAGAGGTTCTTGCCCTTCTGGTTGATGATCGCGTCGACCGCGACTGCCGTCTTGCCGCACTGACGGTCGCCAATGATCAGCTCGCGCTGGCCACGGCCAACCGGCACCATCGCGTCGATCGACTTCAGACCGGTCTGAACCGGTTCCGAAACCGACTTACGCCAGATCACGCCCGGCGCGATCTTTTCGATGGCGTCGGTCTTCGTTGCGTTGATCGGGCCCTTGCCGTCGATCGGGTTGCCGAGCGCGTCGACCACGCGGCCGAGCAGTTCCGGACCCACCGGCACTTCGAGAATACGGCCCGTCGTCTTGACGATGTCGCCTTCCGAAATGTGTTCGTACTCACCCAGAATCACGGCGCCGACCGAGTCGCGCTCGAGGTTCAGTGCGAGACCGAAGGTGTTGCCCGGGAATTCGAGCATTTCGCCCTGCATCACTTCCGACAGGCCGTGAATACGCACGATACCGTCGGTCACGGAGATCACCGTGCCCTGGTTGCGAACGTCTGCGCTCGCGTCAAGGCCCTGGATCCGGCTCTTGATCAGCTCGCTGATCTCAGAGGGATTGAGTTGCATTATTCGCTCCTGATAGTCAATTCTGTTGCGTGCCAGCCGCTTCAGCGCCCTAGGCGCTTCAGGCCGTCAGAGCCGTCTGCATGCTGGCAAGCCGCGCGCGGACCGAGGTATCGAGCACTTCGTCGCCGACCGTCACGCGCACGCCGCCGATCAGCGACGCGTCGACTTCGACCGTCGGCTTCAGCTTGCGTTGGAACTTGCGTTCGAGACTTGCGACGAGGTCGTTCAACTGCGCGCCTTCGAGCGGGAATGCGCTGACGATCAGCACATCGGCCGCCCCTTCGCGGGCGTTCTTCAGCTCTTCGAATTGCGCGGCGATTTCGGGCAACAATTGCAGGCGATGGTTATCCACCAGCATTTGCACCAGATTCTTCGCTTGCGCGTTGTCCTTGAGCGGCGACTTGACCGCGGCCAGCAGCAGTTCGCTGACCTGGGCGCGGCTTACTTTCGGGCTCGAGGCGATCGACAGCACTTCGGGCAGACGCGCAACCTGTGCCAGCTCCTGCACGAGCGTGGACCAGGCGGCGATGTCACCAGCTTCGGCCACGCCAAACAGCGCTTCTGCGTACGGACGGGCGATGGTTGCAAGTTCGGCCATGATCAGAGCTCGGCTTTCAGTTGATTCAGCAGGTCAGCGTGAGCTGCCTGGTCGACTTCGCGCTTCAGGATCTGTTCAGCGCCCTTGACAGCGAGTGCAGCGACTTCGCCGCGCAGCGTTTCGCGCGCCTTCACAACTTGCTGGTCCGCGTCCGCTTTCGCTTGCGCGATGATGCGTGCGGCTTCAGCCTGTGCCTGAGCCTTGATTTCGTCAGCGACTGCCACGGCGCGCTTTTCCGCGTCGGCAATACGTTGCTGACCGTCATTGCGTGCCTGGGCGAGTTCCTGGTCGACGCGCTTGTGAGCGGCTTCGAGTTCGGCCTTGCCCTTTTCGGCAGCCGACAAACCGTCAGCAATCTTCTTTGAGCGCTCGTCGAGGGCGTTGATCAGCGGCGGCCACACGAACTTCATCGTGAACCACGCGAGGATCAGGAACACGACCATTTGCGCAAACAGGGTTGCGTTGAGATTCACGGTGTTTCCTTAAACGTTGCTAGTTCGGAAAGTGAAACGGCAAGGCGCTCATCGATTCTGTGTTCGATCAGCGCCTCAGTGCCCGTTCCGCCCTGCGCCCTTACCTGTTATAGCTCAGGCGCAAACTTCCGAGGAACCTCAGCCTGCCAGCTTCGACAGCAGCGGGTTCGCGAACGCAAACAGCATTGCCACACCAACGCCAATCAGGAACGCCGCATCGATCAGACCAGCCAGCAGGAACATCTTGGTTTGCAGCGGGTTCATCAGTTCCGGCTGACGTGCACATGCTTCGATGTACTTGCCGCCCATCAGGCCGATACCGATACAGGCGCCGATTGCACCCAGGCCGATGATGATGCCGATACCGATGGCGGTCAGACCCTGGATGTTGGCGATGAAAGCTTGCATGATCACTCCTTTGTGAAAAGTCTTTTAGAACTGGTTGGAACTGGGATTTAAAAAAACGATGATTCTTTGGTCGACGCGCAGTTTAGTGCGTGTCGTGTGCCTGGCCGATGTACACCAGCGTCAGCATCATGAAAATGAACGCTTGCAGCAGAACGATCAGGATGTGGAAGATTGCCCACACGCTGCCCGCGATCACGTGGCCGATGAAGCCAAGCACCGTCGTGTCCGCGCCGAAGCTCCAGATGCTGCCGAGCAGGGCAATCAGCAGGAACAACAGTTCGCCCGCGTACATGTTGCCGAACAGCCGCATGCCGAGCGAGACCGTCTTCGCGACGAACTCGATGATGTTCAGTGCAAGGTTCGGGATCCACAGCAGCGGATGCGCGCCGAACGGAGCGGACAGCAGTTCGTGAACGAAGCCGCCTGCGCCCTTGATCTTGAAGTTGTAGTAAATCATCAGCGCGAACACACCGAGGGCGATGCCGAGCGTGCCGTTCAGGTCGGCGGTCGGAACGATACGGTGGTGCGGGATGACTTCGGACAGACCCAGCCAGCCAATCACGTGGCCCGGCAGGTCAACGGGGATAAAGTCGAGCGAGTTCATCAGCGCGACCCAGACGAACACCGTCAGGGCCAACGGGGCGATGAAGGTACGCGAGCCGTGGATCATCGACTTCGATTGATCTTCGACCATTTCGACCAGCATTTCGATGGCGCACTGGAAACGGCCCGGCACGCCGGACGTTGCCTTGCGAGCAGCGAGATGCAGAATGAAGATGGTGGCCAGACCGCAAACGATCGACCAGAAAAGGGTGTCCAGATTCCACACGTGAATGTCGAAAATCGACGTCTGGTGCGCGGTGGAAAAGTTCTGCAAGTGGTGCGCGATGTACTCGGACGGATCCATTGCGCGCGTGCCTTCGCTAGCTGCCATATCGTTAAAGCCACCCAAATTGTCGAAAATCGTCTTAGGCCGCTCCCGCAGCAATTCTGTATTGCGGGAACACGCCGGGCGCGGACTGTGTCATATCCGCACTCCTGGTACCGGCGCTGCGCGCCGGCCTGAATTTTTTGCTGCTTCCGTTCCAGCTACCTTAGCGCCAGGCCAAGGCAATCCAGTACGTCTTGAGCGCGACGAGGTAAGTCACGAGTAGCGGAACCCAGCGTACGTCGTGATACCAGAAGGCGATGGCTACAAACATCGCGATCGTTGTCCCCATCTTGAGCGCTTCGCCGATCATCCAGCTCATCACCGTTTCGGCGCCGCTCAGCGTTCTCAATCGTGCCGCGAACAACGCGCCCGGCACCCAGCAGATCGCTCCCCCCAGGAACGCGGACAGCGCAGCAGCGCCCGGCGGCTTGTAGAACAGCCACCACACCAGCGTAGCACCCAGGGACAAAACCATTTGCGCCGCCACGACCTTGAAAGGCGTGACACGCGATGGACGACTCACGTTAGGACCAAAGAGCTTCTCAGCTTCGGCCCGCGTGAGCGGAACGATATTGTTATCTTGCTGCTCGGCATCCCACGCTTCATCAGGCGCGACTCGCTGACCGGTGGACGCTACGGAAGCCGTACGCTCAGCGGGGTGTTCGTCGTGCCCATTCTGCGGCGCCTGATTCGACGTTTTAACCGCCATCGCAATGTTCCGAAAGTCTGGTTCCAGCGCGCCAGCTTACGCTGCGCTTACGGGGTTGCCGTGCAATTAAATCCGGGCGATTGTAAGCGATAGTTGCAGGCAATTCAAGACTTTAGGTCGCTCAATAACCTGCGTGAAACCGGTCATCACGATACGGGAATGCCCTGCTGGCGGGGCAAAACGCGTCAAATGTAAGGCGGGTGGGCGATGCCAAAACATGCTCGTTGAATCGGGTAGATTTGCGGATGCGCAAACGCGATTCAAACGCTGTAACGGCCGTCTCGAAAATGCAACAAACGCCGGTTTTTTCGAGTGCGGGTGGACATCGGTGGCGGCGGAAGGTAGGGAACTGTCGAGGTTTGGTGAGACTGGCGGAGAAGTACAACGCACCAGTCTACTTTGATCGAACGGCGCACTGCCCTTCCTGCAGTTAGCGTTTCGCTCTGCGTGTCCGCCTCCCATTGTCGCAGCGCTGACGAGGCGGAAAATACGTCAGCCATCCTTATTATTTTGCGGGGAGCAATTTAGTTAGGAATCCATGCAAGGCGGCTTTAACCGATGATTGCTTCGCCGGGTCGTCCTGATCAAGCAGACCGCCCCGGCGCAACTGCCGCTTACATTCACGCCGCGGCTGCGTTTCCGCGTAGACGCACCAGAATACCCTCAAGCGCATCCAGGTCGCCGAAATCCACCAGCACCTGCCCTCGCCCGCGGCGGCCAAGCTTGATCTTCACCGTCGCCGCCAGCAGGTCGGACAGCTCTTCCTCCAAACGACGCGTATCGCGCCCGCCATCCTGATTCGCGCGCGCCTTCACTGCCGGCGCCGCCTTGGTAGTCGCCGTCACAAGCTTTTCGGTTTCGCGTACCGACATGCGTTTGTTGACGACCTGATTGGCGAGCGTGATCTGCGTCGCGGCATCCACGGCCAACAATGCGCGGGCGTGGCCCATGTCGAGATCGCCGGCCAGCAACATCGTTTGTACCGGCGATGCGAGGTTGAGCAAGCGCAGCAGATTCGACACAGCGCTACGCGAGCGTCCCACCGATTCCGCCGCCTGCTCGTGCGTGAAGTTGAATTCGTCGAGCAGACGCTGAATACCCTGCGCCTCTTCCAGAGGATTCAGGTCTTCGCGCTGGATGTTCTCGATCAGCGCCATCGCGGCGGCGGCCTGATCGGGCACGTCCTTCACGAGTACCGGCACTTCGGTCAAACCCGCCAGACGCGCGGCGCGGAAGCGTCGTTCGCCGGCGATGATTTCGTACTTGTCCGCGGCCACGGGACGCACAAGGATCGGTTGCATCAAGCCCTGCGCGCGGATGCTCGCCGCCAGTTCCTGCAGCGCGCCTTCGTCCATGCGCGTGCGCGGCTGATACTTGCCCGCCTGCATCTTGGTGAGCGGCAACACGTTCGGCGCACCTTCGATCGCAACCGCTTCGGTGATGTCCGCGCTACCGCCGAGCAAAGCTTCCAGCCCGCGTCCCAAGCCCTTTTTTCTCGCTACTGCGTTCATCGTGCTTCCTCGATTCCGCTTAGGATGCCAGCGGCGCGTCGTTCAACGCGCGCACCCGTTCAATCATTTCCGCGCCGAATTGCACGTATGCCTGCGCGCCCCGCGACGCCCTGTCGAACACCACGCCCGGCAAGCCGTAGCTCGGTGCTTCGGCAAGCCGCACATTACGCGGAATCACCGCGTCGAACACCTTGTCGCCGAAATGCTCTTTCAGTTGATCGGACACCTGCTGTTGCAGCGTGATGCGCGGATCGAACATCACGCGCAGCAAGCCGATGACCTTGAGATCCCGGTTCAGATTCGCGTGCACCTGCTTGATCGTATTGACCAGATCGGACAAGCCTTCGAGCGCGAAGTACTCGCATTGCATCGGGATCACGACGCCGTGCGCGGCGCACAGACCATTGAGCGTCAGCAGTGACAAAGCCGGCGGGCAGTCGATCAGCACGAAGTCGTATTCGCTTTCGACGGCGGCAAGCGCAGCCTTCAACTGGCGCTCGCGGTTCTGCACGCTGACCAGTTCGACTTCGGCGCCGGCGAGTTCGCGGTTCGCGGGCAGCACGTCGTAGCCGACGGCTTCCGGACGCATGCGTGCATCGATCACCGCGACGCCATCCACGAGCACCTCGTAGACCGTATTCGCACAGGCGGCCTTGTCGATGCCGCTGCCCATCGTGGCATTGCCCTGTGGGTCCAGGTCGATGAGAAGGACACGCTGTCCCTGCGCTGCCAAGCTCGCGGCCAGATTGACTGTGGTCGTCGTCTTGCCGACGCCGCCTTTCTGGTTCGCAACGCAGAAGATTTTTGCCATCGTTGGTGTGTCCCTTTTGCTGCCTGGATGAAGTAAGTAAAACGCGCTACTGGCGCGGGTTCGGTGAGCGATGGATTCTGCTAATCGGCTAATCGACCAACTGGCCAATCGCTCGACGTCAGACGCCCGCCTCGTCGACCCGCACCTCGATCAGGTGCCGCTCGGCATCGAGCGACGGCACATTCAAACGGATGATCTGTTCCACGTGGGCGCCCGCCGGCAGCCGCTCGATCTCGCCTTCCGGACGCACACCCTTCATCGCCCAGATCGCGCCACGCTCCGCAACCAGATGACGGGCCAGTGTAACGAAATCCGTGAGTTCTGCGAATGCGCGCGAGACGATTACGTCGAACTTTGCCGGCACTTCGCCGCCCGGCCGCAAAGTTTCGACCCGCCCCGTCACTACTGACAGATTCGTCAGTCCGAGTTCGGCCTTGGCCTGAGCCTGAAACGCCGTCTTTTTATGGACGATGTCGTTCGTGGTCACCGTCCACTCCGGCAGAACGATGGCCAGCACGATGCCGGGCAAGCCGCCGCCGGAACCGACGTCGAGCACGGCCGACGGGCCGCGCGGCGCCAGATGCGGCACGATCGATAGCGAATCGAGGATGTGCTGGATCAGCATCTGCCGTGGATCGCGGATGGCCGTCAGGTTGTAGACGGCGTTCCACTTCGCGAGCAGCGCCACGTAGTCGAGCAGCCTGCCAAGCTGAGCGTCGCTCAGAACCAGGCCAAGTTCGCGAACGCCCTCTTCCAGCAGCGGTGCCAAGGCTTCCCGGCTGCTTCCCTTCTGATTCACCGTCATTGCGTCACCGGCGTGCCGTCGGTGCCGGTTTCGGCGGGTTTCGTCGGACGACGTCCGAGGCCGCGCTTCAGGTGGACCATCAGCAGGGATATCGCGGCGGGCGTGATGCCCGAAATACGCGACGCCTGACCAATGGTTTCCGGGCGGAACTGCGTCAGCTTCTGACGCGCTTCGAAGGAAAGTCCGCGCACTTCCGCATAGTCCAGCCCTTCGGGCAAGCGCGTGCTTTCATGCGCTTCGTTCCGCTCGATCTCACCGGCCTGACGGTCGATGTAGCCCTGATATTTGATCCCGATTTCGATCTGTTCCTTGATCTGGGCGAGCAGAACTTCGTCGTCCGCCAAAGTTTCCGGCGCGGCGCAGGTGCCGGCGCGTAAGCCGCACACGCCATCGTACGAAATGCCAGGCCGGCGGAGCAGATCCGCCAGACTGTATTCATGATCGATCGGCTTGCCGAGCAGGGCCGTCGCCTCGTCGGCCGGTAGCGTCTTGGGATTCACCCATGTCGTGCGCAACCGCTCTGTTTCACGTGAAACAGCGTCGCGCTTGCGGCTAAACGCATCCCAGCGGATGTCATCGACAACGCCTAGCTCGCGTCCAATCTCCGTCAGACGCATATCCGCATTGTCTTCGCGCAAGCTCAGGCGATACTCCGCGCGGCTCGTGAACATGCGATACGGCTCCGACACGCCACGCGTCACCAGATCGTCGACCAGCACGCCAAGGTAAGCTTGATCGCGGCGCGGACACCAGGCTTCCTTGCCCTGCACAAACAGACCCGCATTGATGCCCGCCAGCAGACCTTGTGCGGCAGCCTCTTCATAGCCGGTCGTGCCGTTAATCTGACCCGCGAAGAACAGCCCGTTAATCACCTTCGTTTCCAGCGATGCCTTCAGGCCACGCGGGTCGAAATAGTCGTATTCGATCGCATAGCCGGGTCGCAGAATGTGCGCGTGCTCCAAACCGCGCATCGAGCGAACCAGTTCGAGTTGCACGTCGAACGGCAGGCTTGTCGAGATCCCATTCGGGTAGAACTCATTGGTGGTCAGCCCTTCAGGCTCAAGGAATATCTGGTGCGATTCTTTCGACGCAAACCGGTGAATCTTGTCCTCGATCGACGGGCAGTAGCGCGGCCCCACCCCTTCGATCACACCGGTGTACATCGGCGAACGATCCAGACCACCGCGAATGATGTCGTGCGTCCGTTCATTCGTATGCGTCACCCAGCACGGAACCTGCCGTGGATGCTGCTCGACACGCCCCAGGAACGAGAACACCGGCACCGGATCCAGATCGCCGGGTTGCTCTTCCAGCTGCGAGAAATCGATCGTGCGGCCATCGATCCGCGGCGGCGTCCCCGTTTTCAGACGCCCTTGCGGCAGCTTCAACTCCTTCAACCGCGCGGACAACGAGACGGCAGCCGGATCGCCGGCACGGCCGCCGGTGTAGTTATTCAGGCCCACGTGAATCTTGCCGTCGAGAAAAGTCCCCGCCGTCAGCACTACCGCACGGGAGCGGAAGCGAATGCCCACTTGAGTCACCGCACCGACGACACGGTCGCCTTCCACCATCAGATCGTCGACGGCCTGCTGGAACAGCCACAGATTCGGCTGATTCTCCAGCCGATGCCGGATCGCCTGCTTGTACAGCAGCCGGTCGGCCTGAGCGCGCGTCGCGCGAACCGCTGGCCCCTTCGACGAATTGAGGATACGGAACTGGATACCGCCCTCGTCCGTCGCGGCCGCCATGGCGCCGCCGAGCGCATCGACCTCCTTGACCAGATGGCCTTTGCCAATCCCGCCAATCGACGGATTGCAGCTCATCTGTCCGAGCGTTTCGATGTTGTGCGTCAGCAGGAGCGTTTTATTGCCCATGCGAGCCGAAGCCAAAGCGGCCTCGGTACCGGCATGGCCGCCGCCGACGACGATTACGTCAAATTCTGTGGGAAAAAGCATCGCGGATCTCACGCCAGATCATCGCGTGAGCCTTCAAAGGAAAATGTATGGGCGAATTATAACGGGTTCGGTTTCGGCCCGAATTTCGTCCGTTTGGCGTAGGACGAAAAAAGCGGCGTGTTTCACGTGAAACACGCCGCTTCGAATTGTTTGTGAACCGCGAAGGCCGAAGTCCCCGCCCCATGCTCACGCCATCGTCACGCTGCCTTCTTCGCGAGCCCCAGATACGTTTCGATCACGCGCGGGTTCTGCGCCAGATCCGCCGCCGGCCCTTCTAACGCCAACTCACCCGTTTCAAGCACGTAGCCATAATCGGAAATCTGCAGCGCGGCGCGCGCATTCTGCTCGATCAGCAAGGTTGCAACACCCGTCTGCCGAAGCGCGCTGATGATGTGAAAAATCTCCTTCACGATCAACGGTGCAAGCCCAAGGCTCGGCTCGTCGAGCATAAGCAGGTCGGGCTTGCCCATCAACGCTCGGCCAACCGCCAACATTTGCCGCTCGCCACCGGACAACGTGCCGGCCGCCTGCTGACGACGCTCCTTCAAGCGCGGAAACAACGTGAAAACGGGCTCCAGCTGATCCAGGAAATTGCGCTCCCCTGCCCGCTTGCGACGGTACGCGCCGAGCACCAGGTTGTCCTCCACCGACATCGACGCGAACAACTCGCGCTTCTCCGGCACCAGACACATGCCACGCGCGACCCGCTTCTCGACCGGCACCGCGCCGACCTCTTCGCCCTGATACACCACCTCGCCCTTCGCGTGACCGGTGGTCGGGAGCGCGCCCATGATCGCGTTCAGCAGGGTAGATTTGCCGGCGCCGTTCGGCCCGATCACCGAAACGATCTGGCCAGGCCGCACCTTGATTGCAGCACCGTGCAGCGCCTCGACCTTGCCATAGCGAACCGACAACCCCTTCACGTCGAGGATGGGCGCCGCTGCATTCATCGTGTTCTCCATCATTCCACCCCGCCGAGATAGGCTTCGAGCACCGCCGGATCCTGCTGGACCTCCTGCGGCAGACCTTCCGCGATCCGCGTGCCGAACTCCATCACCACCAGCCGATCAGTGAGATTCATCACAAAATCCATATCGTGCTCGACCAGCAGCACGCTCATTCCTTCCGCTTTCAAGCGGCGCAGCAAGTCCGCCAGTTGCAGCTTTTCCTGATAGCGCAGACCAGCAGCCGGTTCGTCCAGCAACAACAAGGTCGGATCGCAGCACAACGCCCGCGCGATTTCGAGAATCCGCTGCTGGCCCAACGCGAGGCTTCCAGCCTCGTCATACATGTGCTGCTCCAACCCGACGCGACGAATCTGCCGCGCGGCTTCCGCCATCAGGCGTGCTTCCTCGGCGCTGTTCAGGCGCGCAATGCTGCGCCACACGCCGGCGTGACCACGCAAGTGCGCGCCGATCGCGACGTTCTCCAGCACCGTCATCCCCGGCAGCAGCTTGACGTGCTGGAACGTACGGCCGATCCCGCGTTTGACGATTTCACGTGAACTCAGCGAATCGATACGCTCGCCGCAGAACGTGATCTCGCCGCTGGTCGCCTGCAACACGCCGGTCACGAGGTTGAACGTCGTCGACTTGCCGGCGCCGTTCGGGCCGATCAGTCCGATGATCTGCCCCGCCTTCACCTCGAAGCTCACGTCGTTCACCGCGACGAGGCCGCCGAACTGCTTGCGCGCCTTGTTCACCGTCAACAGATTTTCACCCGCCGTCGGCTTGCTGCGCTGCGGCAACGGTTCGGCGTGATCCGCCAGATGCGCCCGAGGGCCACGCGGGAAAAATCGCGCGACGAACGGCCACACGCCCTGTCGAGCGTATTGCAGCAACAGCACCATCAAGATGCCGAACACGATCACCTCGAAGTTGCCGTTCTCGCCGAGCAACTTCGGAAGCAGCGTCTGCAGATAGTCCTGCAGCACCGTCAGGATCGCCGCGCCGAGCACCGCGCCCCACACGTGGGACACGCCCCCCACCACCGCCATGAACAGAAACTCGATGCCGTGGTTCAGCCCGAACGGCGTCGGATTCACCGCGCGCTGCAGGTGCGCGTACAGAAAGCCCGAAATCGACGCCAGCACCGCCGCATAGACGAAGATCACCACGCGCATCCAGCCGGTATTCACGCCCATTGCTTCGGCCACCATGCCGCCGCCGCGCAGTGCGCGGATTGCCCGGCCCGGCCGGCTATTAAGCAGGTTTTGAACAGAAATCACCGCACCCAGCACGACTAGCCAGATCAGGTAATAGATGTGGCGGCCGGATTCGAGATTGATGCCGAAAACATTCAGCACCGGAATCCCGTTGATGCCGTCGTACTTGCCCAGGATATCGAGATTGCCGAACAGGTAGAACAGCGCGAGCCCCCACGCGATCGTGCCGAGCGGCAAAAAGTGGCCGGATAGACGCATCGTCACGAGGCCGAGCATCAGCGCGATCAGCGCCGTCACGATCACGCCGGCGATCAGCGCAAGCCACGGCGACACGCCATATGCGGTCGTCAGATAGGCGGTCGCATAGGCGCCGATCCCGACGAACGCCGCCTGCCCGAAACTCGTCATCCCGCCGATGCCGGTCAGCAGCACGAGCCCGATTGCCACGATCGAATAGAGGCCGATGTAGTTGAGCAGCGTCACCCAGTATTCGGGCACGTGAATCGGCTGCGGCAGCACCGGCAGCGCGAACAGCACCACGAGGAACAACCAGAAGAACTTGTTTTGCATGATCCGTTTCATCGCGTCACTCCTCGTCCTCTTCGCTGTGCGGGCTGGCCAGACTTCGCCAGAGCAGCACCGGGATGATCAGCGTGAACACGATCACTTCCTTGTAAGCGCTCGCCCAGAACGACGAATACGACTCCAGCAGGCCGACCAGGATCGCGCCGGCAGCCGCCAGCGGATAACTGACCAGACCGCCGATAATCGCCCCCACGAAGCCCTTCAATCCGATCAGGAAGCCCGAGTCGTAATAGATGGTGGTCAGCGGCGCGACGAGGATGCCGCACAGCGCGCCAAGGCCGGCGGCCAGCGTGAACGCAAGCCGGCCGGCCTGTGTGGTGCCTATACCGACGAGGCGCGCGCCGAGCCGGTTCACCGACGTCGCGCGCAACGCCTTGCCCGAGATCGAGCGGTCGAAGTACAGGTACAGCGCGCCGATCAGCACCGCTGCCGTGCCGATCACCCACAGGCTCTGCCCGGAGATCGACAGACTGCCGAGATTGAACGTGGCGTCGGAGAACGCGGTGGTGCGTGAGCCTTCCGCGCCGAACATCACGAGGCCGAGCCCGACCATCGCGAAGTGCACCGCCACCGCCACGATCAGCAACAGCAGCGTGGTCGCTTCGGCGATCGGTTCATACGCGAGCCGATAGACGAACGGCCCCATCGGAATCACGATCAGCAGCGTCAGCGCGATCTGCACGATCATCGGTAACGGCTGCAGGAACACGCCGCGCGTGAGCGCGTACACCGCAACGGGGAACAGCAGGTATTTGCCGACCAGCACGGCAAGCGTGCGAGCCGCATGCCGGCGCCGTTCCGCGTGTCGCACGAGCCCCCCTACCTCGACGACGAAACAGGCCGCGCCCATTGCCATCAAGAGCCAGCAGGTGGCCGGAAATTTTTGAGTCTGCAGCGCGGCGAGCGTCAGCGCGCCGTACGACACGAACTCCCCCTGCGGGATGAAGATCACCCGCGTGACGGAAAACACCAGCACCAGCGCAAGCGCGAGCAACGCGTAGATCGCGCCGGTGGTGATGCCGTCCTGCGCGAGGATCGCCGCAATTGATAGATCCATACTTCCTCGTCCTGAAGCGTCGAAATCGAAACCGGGAAAGACCGGAAAAGGTCGTGGCGCGCTATGCGGCTAACCGACCGCGGCCACCGACCTGCAAGCCTGAAAAGACGACCGCCGCGCCGGGGTCCGGTGCGGCGGTCGGTGCCATTGTCATCGACCAGAATGGCAATGCGGCGTCATGTGCCGCACGTTGCGCGAGAGGCGCGTACCGCTTTTGTGATTAGTCGTTCTGCAGCTTCCACTTGCCGTCGACGATCTGCACGATCACGCGTGCGCGCTTGTCGAGGCCGTTGTGGTCGGTCGTCGTGGTGTTCATGATGCCGTGCGACACCGGCAGCTCCTTGATGTTTTCCAGCGCGCCGCGCAATGCCACGCGGAACGCTTCGGTGCCCGGCTGAGCGGTCTTCAACGCGACCGGAATCGCCGCCTGCAACATCTGGCCGGCATCCCACGCGTGACCGCCGAAGGTCGCCACCGAGCCCGCGCCGTACGCCTTCTCATACGCGTTCTTGTACGCTTCCGACGACTTCTTCACCGGGTTCGATTCCGGCAGCTGATCCGCCACGAGGATCGGACCGGCCGGCAGGAATTCGCCTTCGCAATCCTTGCCGCATACGCGCAGGAAGTCGTTGTTCGCAACGCCGTGCGTCTGGTAGACCTTGCCCTTGTAGCCGCGCTCCTTCAACGTCTTGGCCGGCAGCGCCGACGGCGTGCCCGCGCCGGCGATCAGCACGGCATCCGGATTCGCGCCCATCGTCTTCAGGACCTGGCCGGTCACGGACGCGTCGGTGCGGTTAAAGCGTTCGTTGGAGACGATCTTCAGATGGTGCGCGGCGGCCGCCGCCGTGAACACGTTGTTCCAGCCGTCGCCGTACGCATCCGCGAAGCCGATGAAGCCGACCGTCTTCACGCCGTGGCGCTCCATGTAGTCGGCGATCGCGTCGGCCATCAGGCTGTCGTTTTGCGGCGGTTTGAAGGCCCATGCGCGCTTCGCGTCCATCGGCGAAATGATCGCCGCCGATGCCGCCAGCGAGATCACCGGCGTCTTGCCTTCCGCGGCGGGGTCGAGCATGGCGAGCGAATTCGGCGTGACGGTCGAGCCGATGATCGCGTCGACGTGGTCTTCGTCGATCAGCTTGCGCGTGTTCTGCACGGCCTTGCCGGTATCGGACGCGTCGTCGAGGATGATGTACTGCACCGTCTTGCCGCCGATCTCCTTCGGCAACAGCGCGATCGTGTTCTTCTCAGGAATCCCGAGCGATGCCGCCGGCCCCGTGGTGGACAGCGTCACGCCGATCTTTACCTGCGCGAACGCCGCGCCCGCGCCGCACATCAGCGCCATTGCGATGCCGGTGCGTACCCATTGCTTGGTCTTTTTCATTGCCAGTCTCCAAACGCCTTGAAGTGCGTATCTGTAATCCGGCTCATGGGCCGGGTGTCTGAATCTAGTTATAGGGTTCGGGCATGCCAAGCATGGTTTTCCCTGCTCGGCGCGGCTGCCCTCACCGGATGCGATGCGACTCCCCTTCTGCGTGCCACGACTGCGAACTGCTGCGATTCCGGTAGCGTGTCAGCGGTGCCTGTTACGGCGGACGTGCGCGTCAAACCTGCCACGACCCGTCACCGATAAAACACTAATATGTTAGTAGTAGTATTGCGTTCTGCATCATCGACGGTCAAGAGACAGCAGGTCAGATTCGGGTTTGTCCTGAAGCCTCGACGCCACACTTGCGCCCACGTGAAACGGGCAATAAAAAAGACGCGTCAACTGCACGCGTCTTTTTCAATGAGGTTTCCGTAGCGCTTCGCCTTCGCTCAGTCGCCGGACAACTTCCACTTGCCGCCGACGATCTCTACCATCACGCGCGCCCGCTGGTCGAGACCGGCATGGTCGTTCGCGCTCATGTTGAAGATCCCGTGCGACGCGGGCATGTCTTTGGTGCTTTCGAGCGCTGCGCGCAACGCTTCACGGAACGCCGGCGTGCCGGGCTGCCCTTTCTTCAGCGCGAGTGGGATGGCCCGTTGCAGCAGCAGGCCGGCGTCCCATGCATGACCGCCGAAGGTCGACACCGAGCCGGCGCCGTACGCGGTTTCATAGGCGCGCTTGTAGGCGACGGCGGTCTTCTTCACCGGATTCGAGTCGGGCAATTGATCGGCGACCAGCAACGGACCGGCGGGCAGATACGTGCCTTCGCAATCCTTGCCGCACACGCGCAGGAAGTCGTTATTGGCGACGCCATGCGTCTGATAGTACTTGCCCTTGTAGCCCCGTTCCCTGAGCGTTTTCTGCGGCAGCGCGGCCGGTGTGCCGGCGCCCGCGATCAGCACCGCATCCGGGTTCTGCGACATGATCTTCAGTACCTGCCCGGTGACCGACGCATCGTTGCGCGCGAAGCGTTCGTTCGCGACGATCTTGATCTTCGCGAGATCGGCGGCCTTGCCGAATTCCTTGAACCAGCTCTCGCCGTACGCGTCCGCGAAACCGATGAACGCAACCGTTTTCACGCCATGGTTCGACATGTGCTGCGCGATCGCGGTGGCCATCAGAATGTCGTTCTGCGGCGTCTTGAAGACCCACGCGCGCTTCGCATCCATCGGTTCGACGATGCTCGCGGCGGCGGCCATGGAGATCATCGGCGTGGTGCTTTCGGCGGCGACGTCGATCATGGCGAGCGAGTTCGGCACGACGGTCGAGCCGATCAGCGCATCGACGTGATCTTCACTGGTGAGCTTGCGGGCATTCTTGACGGCCTGCGTGGGATCGGTCGCATCGTCGAGCACGATGTAATCGATTTTCTGACCCGCGACCTCTTTAGGCAGCAGCGCAATCGTATTCTTTTCCGGAATACCGAGCGATGCGGCCGGCCCCGTTGCCGATACCGTCACGCCGATTTTCACGTCCGCGAATGCCGTATTGCACCATGCCGCGGTGACTCCAGTGGCGACTAATGCCGCGCTTATCCAACGCAATGCCGACTTCATCCCGCTCCTCTGATTACCCCGTTAATTCATTCGAATTTAAATCCGCGGATTTAAATCCCGACCCAGCGGTCGGTTAATAGCGAGTGTAACGGAGCAAAGGCCCGTGCTGCAAGCGTTTTGCAGGCTTATCGGCAGGCGGAAAGCGTATGGACGGGCGAATAAAAAAGGGCCCGAAAATTAGCGGCCGATTCGAATGGCGCTATAGTGAAATGACAAATAAAAAGCGCTGTTGGATATCAATCCAACAGCGCTTTTGTCTGGGCACTGAGTGCCTCATTGTCTCCTCGTTCTCCACCTGCAAAATTCGTGGTGCATCAGAACTGCATGAAGATTAAACGAGCACATGGCGTACTACAACTAGCAATTACCCTAGTGGTGCACTGCCGCACAAAGTTGGGGCGGTCATGCTTGCTCATGGAACGGACAATTGCCCAGTGCTGAATGCGGTGGATTTTACCTCAGCGTCTCGGCGTCGAAGCCCGGCAAATTAGATCGGATGCCAAAGCAATTTTCGACGATGCCCGAACCGCCCGCAGCCACCCGCAGCCACCTGCAGCCACCCGCATCACGCGCGCAACGGCCTCACACGCGCGACGATCTCCCCGACAATGCCGCGCCGGAACGCCAACACGCACGCGATGAAAATCACGCCCGTCACGATCGTCACCGACTCGCCGAGCGAGCGAAACCAGTCGATTCCGGTCGTCGACGCCAGCGCGGAGCCGATATCACCGAGCCTGTCTTCGAGCGCGACGATCAACGCCGCGCCGAGCAGCGGCCCGAACAGCGTGCCCATGCCGCCCACCAGCGTCATCAGGATCACCAGCCCGGACATCGTCCAGTATGCGTCGCTCAGCGTCTCGAAGCCTTGCACCAGCACCTTCAGCGAGCCGGCAAGACCCGCCAGCCCCGCCGACAGAATGAACGCCAGCAGCTTGAAGCGATCCGTGTCGTAGCCGAGCGACACCGCACGCGGCTCGTTCTCCTTGATCGCCACCAGCACCTGTCCAAACGGCGAATGAACGATCCGCACGATCAGCAGGAACGCCAGCACCATCACCGCGAGCACGACGAAGTACAACGCGACGTCGGACGACAGATCCAGCAGGCCGAACAGCTTGCCGCGCGGCACGCCTTGCAGGCCGTCCTCGCCATGCGTGAACGGCGCCTGCAGAAAGACGAAGTAGACCATCTGCGCGAGCGCCAGCGTCACCATCGCGAAGTAGATGCCCTGGCGACGGATCGCGAACAGACCCACCACGAGACCGAGCAGCGTCGCCGCCGCGGTACCGGCGAGCACGCCGAGTTCCGGCGAGAAGCCGAGCGTCTGCATCGCGTAACCTGTCACGTAACCAGCCGACGCAAGGAACATCGCGTGACCGAAGGACAGCAGGCCGGTGTACCCGATCAGCAGATTGAACGCCGCCGCGAACAGCGCGAAGCACATCACCTTCATCACGAACAGCGGATAGATGCCGAGCACGGGGACCGCGAGCAGCGCGATCAGCAGCAGACCGTAGAGCACTTTTCTCTGCATCATTTTTCCTTGCCGAAGAGACCCGCCGGACGCACCAGCAACACCAGCGCCATGATCACGAACACGACGGTCGCCGACGCCTCCGGATAGAACACGCGCGTCAATCCTTCGATCACGCCGAGCATCAAGCCCGTCAAAATCGACCCCATGATCGACCCCATGCCGCCGATCACGACCACGGCGAACACGGTGATGATCATCGGCTGGCCCATCAGCGGCGAGACCTGAATGACCGGCGCGGCGAGCACGCCGGCAAATGCCGCCAGCGCGACGCCGAAGCCGTAGGTGAGCGTGATCATCAGCGGCACGTTGACGCCGAACGCCTCGACCAGTTTCGGATTCTCGGTGCCCGCGCGCAGATAGGCGCCCAGGCGCGTCTTTTCGATCACGAACCACGTCGCGAAGCACACCGCCAGCGACGCCACCACGACCCAAGCACGATAGTTCGGCAAGAACATGAAGCCGAGATTGGTCGCGCCGGACAGCGCGGACGGCACGTCGTAAGGCTGGCCCGACGACCCGTAGATGGAATGAAACACGCCTTCGACCACCAGCGTCAGCCCGAAGGTCAGCAGCAGCCCATACAGATGATCGAGCCGGTATAACCAGCGCAGCATCGTCCGTTCGATCAGAATGCCGAACAGCCCGACGACCAGCGGCGCCAGCACCAGCATCACCCAGTACGGCAGGCCGAAATACGAAAAACCCATCCATGCGAGCATTGCGCCGAGCATGAACAACGCGCCGTGCGCGAAATTGATCACGTTGAGCAGGCCGAAAATCACCGCGAGCCCAAGACTCAGAATCGCGTAGAACGAGCCGTTGACGAGCCCTAGCAGTAGCTGGCTCAGCATCGCCGGGAGCGGAATGCCAAAGATTTCCATTGAAGCCTTAACCCCTGAAGCCAACGCCAAGGTGAGATCGCCGACACGCGATCAGGCCGGCGCGCGAACGATGGCGAAGCCACCGGCCGCGCACGGCGGGTGAAGCGGCTGGCCGCCGGTCAGTCGCGCCGGCGGCCGCCCGTGCTTACTTCCACAACGCGCAACGCGTCTGCGCCTTGGTCGTGAACGCCTGCTCGCCGGGGATGGTCGCCATGATCTTGTAGTAGTCCCACGGCTCTTTCGACTCGGCCGGCGTCTTCACCTGCATCAGGTACATGTCGTGGATCATGCTGCCGTCCTGACGGATGTAGCCCTTCGCGTAGAAGTCGTCGATCTTCGTCTTGCGCAACTGCGCCATCACCTTGTCCGGATCGGTCGTGCCGATCGCCTTCACCGCGTTCAGGTAGGTCATGGTCGCCGAGTAGTCGGCGGCCTGCAGGCTCGACGGCATCTTCTTCGTCTTGTCGAAGTAGCGCTGCGCCCATTTGCGCGTGTTGGCGTCCTTGTTCCAGTACCAGCTGTCGGTCAGCACCAGCCCCTGGGTGGTTTCGAGGCCGAGGCTATGCACGTCGTCGATGAACATCAGCAGCGCGGCCAGCTTCATCGTCTTGGTGATGCCGAATTCCTTCGCGGCCTTGATCGAGTTCACGGTATCGCCGCCGGCATTCGCGAGGCCGAGGATCTGCGCCTTCGACGCCTGCGCCTGCAACAGGAACGACGAGAAGTCCGATGCCGACAGCGGCGCGCGCACGGCGCCCAGCACCTGGCCGCCGTTCGCCTTCACCACGTCCGACGTCGCCTTTTCCAGCGCCTTGCCGAACGCGTAGTCGGCGGTCAGGAAGTACCACGTCTTGCCGCCCTGCTTCGTCACCGCCGAGCCGGTACCGTTGGCGAGTGCGGTCGTGTCGTACGCGTAGTGGACCGTGTACGGCGTGCATTGCTCGTTGGTCAGCGTGTCGGCGCCCGCACCGATGTTGATGTAGACCTTGTGCTTCTCACCCGCGACGGTGTTCATCGACAGCCCCGTCGCCGAGTTCGTGCCGCCGATCAGCATGTCGACGCCGTCGCGGTCGAACCACTCGCGTGCGCGCGACGCGGCGATATCGGCCTTGTTCTGGTGATCCGCGTACACCAGCGTGATCGGCTTGCCGTTGACCTTGCCGCCGAAGTCGGCGATGGCCATGCGGATCGCTTCGAGGCCGCCGGGGCCGTCGATATCCGCGTACAGCCCCGAAAGATCGGTGATGTAGCCGATCTTCACCGCGTCGTCAGCCGCTTGCGCGCTGCCCAGCGTCAGGGCGGCGCCGGCGGCGGCCGCGAAGCAGAGGGTGGCGAGTCGCGCGAGTGGGTTCTTTTTCATTCCTGTCTCCTGTTTCTTCGCTTGTGGTTATCAGAGGCAATCGGGCGATCCGGAATCAGACGCCCAGTAGATCGTGCAGGACCGGCATCTTGCTTTCCAGTTCGGCGGCGCCGAAGTGTTCGACGATCGCGCCGTGCTCCATCACGTAGAAACGATCGGCGAGCGGCGCGGCAAAGCGGAAATTCTGTTCGACCATCACGACGGTATAGCCGCGCTCCTTCAGCGTGATGATCATGCGGGCGAGCGCCTGCACGATGACCGGCGCGAGCCCTTCCGAAATCTCGTCGAGCAGCAGCAGGCTCGCGCCGGTGCGCAGGATGCGCGCGACCGCCAGCATCTGCTGTTCGCCGCCCGACAACCGCGTGCCCTGGCTCATGCGGCGTTCGTGCAGGTTCGGGAACATCGCGTAGATTTCATCGAGCGACATCATGTGCGCCTTGTCGCCGACAGGCGGCGGCAGCAACAGATTTTCCTCGCACGACAGGCTCGAAAATATGCCGCGCTCCTCCGGGCAATAACCGATGCCGCAGTGCGCGATGCGATGCGTGGACATGCCGATGGTTTCGCGCCCACCGATGCGAATCGAGCCGGTACGACGGCCCGTCAATCCCATGATCGCGCGCAGCGTGGTGGTGCGGCCCGCGCCGTTGCGGCCGAGCAGCGTGACGACCTCGCCGCGGTTCACGGTCAGATCGACGCCATGCAGAATGTGGGATTCCCCGTACCACGCCTGTAGACCCGCAATCTCCAGCGCGGGCGCGGCGTCCGCCGTGCCGCTCACCTCGAGGCTCTCGCGCTCGGCAATCGTATTCATGCGTGGGCTCCGGCGAGTGCCGCGTCGGCACTGCCCATGTAGGCTTGCATCACCAGCGGATTCTTCGAAACTTCGGCGTAGCTGCCTTCGGCGAGCACTTCGCCGCGTTGCAGGACGGTGATCGTGTCGGAGATGCCGGCGATCACGTTCATGTTGTGCTCGACCATCAGGATCGTGCGGCCGCTCGATACTTTCTTGATCAACGCCGTCACGCGATCGACGTCTTCATGGCCCATGCCTTGCGTCGGTTCGTCGAGCAGCATCAACTCGGGTTCCATCGCGAGCGTGGTGGCGATTTCCAGCGCGCGCTTGCGACCGTACGAGAGTTCGACGGTCAGAACATCGGCGAAATCGGTCAGACCGACCTGCGTGAGCAGATCCATCGCGCGGTCGTCGAGCCGGCGCAGCGTGCGCTCGCTCTTCCAGAAATGAAACGCGGTGCCGAGCTGGCGCTGCAGACCGATACGCACGTTCTGCAATGCAGTCAGATGCGGAAACACCGCGGAAATCTGGAACGAACGGATGATGCCGCGACGCGCAATCTGCGCGGGACGTTCGCCGGTAATGTCGATACCGTTGAAGACGATCTGCCCCGCGGTGGGTTCGAGAAATTTGGTGAGCAGATTAAAGCAGGTGGTCTTGCCTGCCCCATTGGGGCCGATCAGCGCATGGATCGAGCCACGGCGCACGCGCAGGTTCACCCCGTTCACGGCGATGAAGCCTTTGAACTCACGGGTGAGGCCGCGCGTTTCGAGAATCGTATCGCCGAGAATCATGTTCCCTTCCATACGGAGTAAGGCGAAGCACTACGATCTTCCGCGCGAACCTTTGCGCGACTTTTTTATGACGGCGGCACCCCCTGCCGCTCGTTGGCGTGCTGCACCAATACGGACGGTAATCCCAGGCGCGGCACGCAGCATGGCTGCCATTGTCGCGCCAATGATGCAGCGCATTCATTGGGATTTGCACTAGTGAGGGACGGCTGCGGGCCCTGATGCGGCGATGGGCCGCGCCGTGTGACGAATGTACGGACGCGGCCTGCTGACGGCCCGGGGGACGGCAGTGGGCCGCCTGCGCAAACGGCGTGCCGCTGGCTGGCGTCGCTGGCTGGCGTCGCTTGTCGCGTTGTCACACGGCGGACATCGAAGGACTCGCCGCGCGCTGAGTCACCGCGTTCCCGGCAACACGAGCGCGACGGTCTTCGCGGATCATGTCGCTCGCACGCTCCGCGATCATCAGCGTCGGCGAATTGGTGTTGCCCGAGGTGATGGTCGGCATGACCGAGGCATCGACCACGCGTAATCCTTCGACGCCGATCACCCGCAGGCGGGTATCGACGACCGCCGCAGGATCGTCGGTCGTGCCCATGCGACAGGTGCCGACCGGATGAAAGATCGTCGTGCCGACCGCGCCGGCCGCCTGCTGCAGCTCGTCTTCGGTCTGGTACTGAATGCCCGGCAAAATCTCCCGAGGCTGATACCGTGCGAGCGCGGGCGCGGCCGCAATCCTGCGCGTGAGACGCAACGCGTTCGCGGCAACGTGACGGTCGTAATCGGTGGAGAGGTAGTTAGGCGCGATCAGCGGCGCAGCGGAACTGTCGCGCGATTCGATGTGGATGCTACCGCGCGAGGTCGGCCGCAAATGGCACACCGACGCCGTGAACGCATTGAAGCGATGCAGCGGCTCGCCGAACCGGTCGAGCGACAAAGGCTGCACGTGATACTCGAGATCCGGACGCGTGAGCGAGCGATCCGCCGGATCGGACTTCGCGAACGCGCCGAGTTGCGACGGCGACATCGACATCGGGCCGCTTTGAAAGAGCGCGTACTGCATGCCGATCATCAGCTTGCCCCACCAATGCGCGGAGGCCGTGTTCAGCGTGCGCACGCCGTCGACCTGATAGGCCATGCGCAACTGCAGATGGTCCTGCAGGTTTTCGCCGACACCGCGCAGATCGTTGACCACGTCGATGCCGAGTTGCTGCAGGCGCGCGCCATTGCCGATGCCGGACAGTTCGAGCAATTGCGGCGAGTTCACCGCACCCGCGCTCAGGATCACTTCGCAGCGCGCCCTGGCCAGATAGTCGACGTCTGCCCCGCGATATTCGACGCCGCTGCAACGGCGCCCGTCGAACACCAGGCGCTGCGTGTGCGCCCCGGTGATGACGGTGAGATTCGGACGCTTGAGCGCGGGACGCAAGAACGCTTTCGACGCGTTCCAGCGAATGCCGCGTTTTTGATTGACGTCGAAATAACCGACGCCGCTGTTGTCGCCGCGATTGAAATCGTCGGTGGCGGGAATGCCGGTCTGCTGCGCGGCCTGTGAAAACTCTTCGAGAATCTTCCACTTCAGGCGCTGCTTTTCGACGCGCCACGGACCGCCCGCGCCATGCGATTCGCTCGCGCCGGCATGGTGATCCTCGCTGCGTTTGAAGACCGGCAGCACCGCATTCCACGACCACGACGCGTCGTTCGTCACGCGCGCCCACTCGTCGTAGTCTTCACGCTGACCACGCATGTAGATCATGCCGTTGATCGACGAGCTGCCGCCTAATACGCGTCCGCGAGGATACGACAGCGCGCGCCCATTCAACCCCGCTTCGGGCTGCGTTTTATAAAGCCAGTCCGTGCGCGGATTGCCGATGCAGTAGAGGTAGCCGACCGGCACGTGAATCCAGTGATAATCGTCCTTGCCGCCGGCTTCCAGCAGCAGGACCTGCACGTCGGGATCTTCGGTCAGGCGATTCGCCAGCACGCAGCCCGCCGTGCCCGCGCCCACGATGATGTAATCGAACTCGCCTTCCAGACGTCGGGGCGATGCGCGCTGCGAGTCTGTCTGCGTGCCGGCTGATTTCATGATTCAGTCTCCTAAGCTTTTTTATACGCGGGTGGTCTTGCCTGATCGCACCCGCGTCGTCACGCCATGCCCGCGCTTATTTCGCCACCGGCATCGTGAACTCGGCGCCCTTCGCAATGCTGTCGGGCCAGCGCTGCATGATGCTCTTGTAGCGCGTGTAGAAGCGCACGCCTTCCTCGCCGTACGCATGATGATCGCCGAACAGCGACTTCTTCCAGCCGCCGAACGAATGCCACGCCATCGGCACCGGAATCGGCACGTTGATGCCCACCATGCCGATCTGAATCTGCCGCGAGAACGCCCGCGCGACGCCACCGTCCGACGTGAACAGCGACACACCGTTGGCAAACTCGTTCGCGTTGATCAATTCCACCGCCGACGCGAAATCCGGTACGCGCACCACGCACAACACGGGCCCGAAGATTTCTTCGCGATAGATTTTCATATCGGTCGATACATCGTCGAACAAGGTGCCACCCAGGAAAAAGCCCTGCTCGTGTCCTTCCACCCGATGCCCGCGCCCGTCGACCACCAGTTTCGCGCCGGCAGCGACGCCCGCTTCGATATAGCCGACCACCTTGTCGCGATGCACGCCCGTCACCAGCGGCCCCATCTCCGCCGCCGACTCCATGCCGTTGAGAATCTTCAGGCTCTTCACGCGCGGCGTCAGGCGTTCGATCAGCTCATCGGCGATATGACCCACCGCGACCGCCACCGAAATCGCCATGCAGCGCTCGCCGGCCGAGCCGTACGCGGCGCCGATCAAGGCATCGACAGCTTGATCGAGATCGGCGTCCGGCATCACCACCAGGTGATTCTTCGCACCGCCCAAGGCCTGCACGCGCTTGCCGTGCTTCGTGCCTTCCGTATAGATGTATTCGGCGATCGGCGTCGAGCCGACGAACGACAACGCGCTGACGTCCGGATGCACGAGCAGCGCGTCCACGGCCGTCTTGTCGCCGTGCACGACATTGAACACGCCGTCGGGCAGACCCGCTTCCTTCAGCAATTCGGCAAGCCGGTTCGCACACGAAGGATCGCGTTCCGACGGCTTCAACACGAAGGTGTTGCCGCACGCGATCGCGACGGGGAACATCCAGCACGGCACCATCATCGGGAAATTGAACGGCGTGATGCCGGCCACCACGCCCAACGGTTGCCGCAGATTCCAGTTGTCGATGCCGCCGCCGATCTGATCGGTGAAATCGGTCTTCAACAGGTTCGGAATGCCGCACGCGAATTCGACGATCTCGATGCCGCGCATCACCTCGCCCTTCGCGTCCGAGAACACCTTGCCGTGTTCGCGGGTGATCAGTTCCGCGAGTTCGTCGTGGTGGCGGTCGAGCAATTCCTTGAACTTGAACAGCACGCGCGCCCGCTTGATCGGCGCGGTTTCGCTCCATGCGGGAAACGCGGCTTTGGCGGCGGCCACCGCGGCGTCCACCTCGGCGACGCTCGCCAGCGGCACGCGCGCGCTGACGCTGCCGAGCGCGGGGTTGAAGACGTCGCCGAAACGGCCGCTCGTCCCGTCGAAAGCCTTGCCGCCGATGAAATGCGCCAACGCGCGCGCCTGAGTTTCGCCGCTGCGAACGCCTGCGTCCTGATCTGTCTCGCTCATGGTGTGTCCTCTTCCTGTGGAGTCCTGGGTCCGGCGCGCAAATTCTTCTAAAAAACGTCGCGACGGTGTATCGAAAGGCAAGCGTACGGCGCTTCGGGGCAACAAATCCAATGAGTAATGCTCAATTGCGATATAAGTCGCGCTAATATCAAGATATGGATCTGACTCTGCTCCGGGCTTTCGTCACCGTGGCGCGCGAGGGCAATCTCACGCGCGCTGCCGTGCAGCTCCACCTGACCCAACCCGCCGTCAGCCTGCAAATCAAGCATCTGCAGGAGACGCTTGGCGTGACGCTGTTCTCGCGCACATCGCACGGACTTTCGCTGACGCGCGACGGTCAGGCGCTGCTGCCGCATGCCGAGCGCGCGCTTGGGGCGGCCAGCGACGTGCAGCGCGCGGCGCAGTCGTTGCGGCAGGAGGTGCGCGGACGCTTGCGGATCGGCACGATCCTGGACCCGGCGTTCCTGCGTCTTGGTGGTTTTCTCCGGCAACTGGTGGAGACGTGGCCGCATATCGAAACCGCGTTGCGGCATGGCATGTCGGGCTGGGTGCTGGATCAGGTGCGGGCGGGCGAACTCGACGTGGGGTATTACATCGGTCTGCCGTCGGAGGACGAACCGCGCGATGGCGCGGCGTTTCACGCCGTCACGCTTACCCGCTTCCAGTACCGTGTGCTGGCGCCGGCCGGCTGGAAGGATCGGGTGAAAGGCGCACGCGACTGGCGCGCGCTCGCCGCGTTGCCGTGGATCTGGACGCCGCCCGCATCCGCGCATAACCGTCTGTTGACGCGCTGTTTCGATGACGCCGGCGTGAAGCCGGTCAAGGTCGCGGAAGTGGATCAGGAGCCGTCGATGCTCGATCTCGTCAAATCCGGCGTCGGCCTGACGCTGGCCCGCGATGCCACCGCGATCGCCGAGGCGCACGCGCATGCGCTGACCATCGTCGAAGGGGTGACGGTGCCGACCCAGCTCAGCTTCATCACGCTCGACGCGCGCCGGGATGAACCGGCGATCGCCGCTGCATTGAAGTTGATCGAGCAGCAATGGGCGACGTGATGGGAAGCGACTGCGCGACGCATTAGCGCTCGCTTTGCGTTCGACGCTTCAGCGTATTCCGCCGAATTGACACTGCCCGCGATATGAGTTGCTCTCATGACAGCGGGACCAACCACGCCATCGTGCGGCCTTTCGCCACCTGCAACGACGCTCGCTCAAGCGCGGCGCCTTTTCCCACGGCGTGCCCACGCTAATCCCCTTTCCCGCGCTTCCATCTGAAACCACACCGTCACGCAGTTTTTGTTAGATTGAGGGTTCGCGCCGACGCGCCCGGTTCCAGATTGCCCATTCCGCATCGTTGTCTGTTTCGCCTGACTTGTCCTTCCCGGCTGCTTCGCCTCGCTTTGCCGGAAGCGGCCGACCACTCCATCCTCTCGACAGGAACCTGACATGGCACGCAACATTGAAATCAAAGCTCGCGCCCGGCATTTCGACGACTTGCGCGAACGCGCGGCGAAGCTCGCGCCGGACGCGCCGCTGATCTTCCGCCAGCAGGACTTTTTCTACGACGTGCCGCGCGGCCGCCTGAAGCTGCGTCAATTCGACGACGGCACGCCGGCCGAACTGATCTTCTATCAACGCGACGACCGCGACGGGCCCACGGCGTCGTATTACACGCGCAGCCCCGTGACCAATGCCGAAGCGATGCATTCGTTGCTGGCCACCGCATTGACCACGCGCGGCATCGTCACCAAGGAACGTCACGTGTATCTGACCGGCCGCACGCGCATTCATCTGGATCGCGTGGACGGCCTCGGCGATTTCGTCGAACTCGAAGTACTGCTTGCCCAGGATGACGACGAAGAAGGCGGCCACGCCGAAGCGCGCGAGATGTTCAAGACGCTCGGTGTGCCGGAGACGGATCTGGTGGCGGTGGCTTACGTCGATCTGCTGAATCCAGAAGTGGAGCCCAAGCAGGCTGCTTGAGATTCACGCGGTTATGAGGCCATTTGAAGCCGTTTGAAGTCATTTGAAGCCTCAGGAATCAAACCCTCAAACCGCCGCCGCCCCCGGCGACAGATGACCTAGCGGCAACGGTCCATTGCGCTTGAACGTCGTCAACACGATGTTCGAGCGCACGCTGTCCACACCCGGCACGCGCATCAGCTTCTTCATCACGAACGTCGACAGATAGTTCAGGTCCGGCGCGACGATACGCAGCAGGTAATCGGCGTCGCCCACCACCGCGTGGCACTCCAGCACTTCGGGCAGCACATCGATCTGCTGCTGGAATTGCTCGATGATCGAGTCGCCGTGGTGTTTCAACTTCAGGCTGGTGAACGCGGTCACGCCGAGCCCGAGTTTTTCCGGCCGCAGCACCACCCGATAGCCGTCCACCACCCCCACCTGTTCAAGCCGCTGCAGGCGCCTGCCGATCTGCGACGGCGACAGCGGCACCTGCTCCGCAAGCTGTTGATGCGTGGCGCGCCCGAAGCGCTGCAGCACGTCGAGGAGCGCGAGATCGAAGTGATCCAGTTCAAGCATGTCGATAGTCCGCATTAAATAAGCATTTGATGCGCGATTATTGCATATTCAATGCCGAATAAGCCGTCATTGCGCCCAATCCGCATGCATGCCGCTCTACACTCGCATCATCGAAATCTGATCGGCGCACCGCCGAAGCGCATCGCATCATGTCCTCCGCCAACACCGCCAAACTGAAAGAGCAATTCGACGCCGGTCTCGAAACCCGCGCCGACTTCACGATCGACCAGCCCGTCGAGCGCTACAGCGCCGTCGACCACGCCGTCTGGCGGCAACTGTATGCGCGCCAGACGGCGCTGCTCGAAGGCCGGGTCTGCGACGAGTTTCTGGCGGGCGTCGAACGCATCGGCATGCCGGCGGACCGCGTGCCGTCGTTCGACGAAATCAACGCGAAGCTCACCCCCGCCACCGGTTGGCAGATCGTCGCGGTGCCGGGTCTCGTGCCCGACCAGGTGTTCTTCGACCATCTGGCGAACCGGCGCTTTCCCGTGACCTGGTGGATGCGTCGCCCCGACCAGCTCGACTATCTGCAGGAACCCGACTGTTTCCACGATCTGTTCGGCCACGTGCCGCTGCTGATCAACCCGGTGTTCGCCGACTACATGCACGCGTATGGCCGCGCCGCATTGGCCGCCGACGACGCCGGCGCACTGCCGCTGCTCGCGCGTCTCTATTGGTACACAGTGGAGTTTGGATTGATTCGCGACGCCGGTAGTCCGAACGGTGTGAAGATCTATGGCGCGGGCATCGTATCGAGCAAGGGCGAGACCGTCTACAGCCAGCGCAGCGCGTCGCCGAACCGGCTCGGCTTCGATCTCGAACGCGTGATGCGCACCCGCTATCGCATCGACACGTTCCAGAAAACCTACTTCGTGATCGATGACTTCGCGCAGCTATTCGACGTGGCACAAGCCAATTTCGCGCCGCTTCTGGCCAAACTCGCCGACGCCCCGGCATTCGCCGCCGGCACCGTGCTGGACGAGGATCGCGTGATCACGCGCGGTTCGCGGGAAGGCTGGCAAACCGACGGCGACGTCTGAACGCATGCGCTGACCGGACTCACGACGCGCAATCCGCATCCGTGAAAAAATAACGGATGGGCCTGCCTGCCGGCGGGTCCGTTCAGACCTGAGGGGTAAACATCATGATCAACAAACTCACTTCCGAAGAGCGCGCGACCAGGCTCACCCAACTGCACGGCTGGCAAGCGGTGGCCGGCCGCGACGCCATCCAGCGTCAGTTCAAGTTCGCCGACTTCAACGAAGCATTCGGCTTCATGACGCGCGTCGCGATCAAGGCGCAGGAGATGGACCATCACCCGGAATGGTTCAACGTCTACAACAAGGTGGAGATCACGCTGTCCACCCACGAGGCGAATGGACTCACCGAACGCGACCTCGAACTGGCCACCTTCATTGATACGATTACCGGGTAATACACGCGTTACATGGCCATGGCGTGACGTTTATGCCCGAAGCATCGAACAATGGGCCGCACTGAAAGGGCATTGCAGGCAATCCCTGATCGAAACCTTCAGTTCTACAGGCTATTATTAAGGCGCGCGTAAGTTTCCCACGCTTGCCTGGCAATCCCGTCTAAACGTTCGGGTGATAGCGTGTGCTGACGCTGTACAATCATCAGCGCATACGGCTTGGAGAGCGCGCTTGCCTCCTTGCACAGAACGAGTTCATCGCCGCTCGAAGGTGAGCGGGCACGCCAGAAATTGATTGCGGCTTCCAGTTCGTGAATGCTTATTTCGGACATGACGTCGTGATCGCTTCTGGAGAAACAAGCTACCTGTGCAGCAGGCGCCCCGGCGAACCGCTTGCCCAAACGCCTAAACCCATTGTACTTGAGCGAAATCCATGCGACTCCTTCTGATCGAAGATGACCGTCCCATCGCACGCGGCATCCAAAGTAGTCTCGAACAAGCCGGCTTCACCGTCGACATGGTCCATGACGGCATCTTCGCCGAACAGGCCCTGACCCAAAACCGCCACGAGCTGGTGATCCTCGATCTGGGTCTGCCCGGCATCGACGGCATGACGCTGCTTTCGCGCTTCCGCCAGAGCAACCGCCACACGCCGGTGATCATCCTCACCGCGCGCGACGAGTTGAACGACCGCGTGCAAGGCCTGAATTCCGGTGCCGACGACTACATGCTGAAGCCGTTCGAACCCACCGAACTCGAAGCGCGCATTCGCGCGGTCATGCGCCGCAGCGGTCCGCACGGCGACATGCCGCGTCCGGAAGTGTCGCTGGGTGGCGTGCGTCTGTCGGGCGTCGACCGTCGTATTTTCAACGACGACAAGCCGCTCGAATTGTCGCCGCGTGAATTCGCGGTGCTCGAAATGCTGCTGCTGCGCCATGGCCGTGTGGTCAGCAAGGCGCAACTGCAGGATCACCTCACGCACTTCGGCGGCGATCTCGGCGACACCGCGATCGAAGTCTACGTGCATCGCGTGCGCAAAAAGCTCGAAAACTGCCGTGTCGAAATCGTCACGGTGCGCGGCTTCGGTTACCTGTTGCAGGAAATCCGCCAGGCCGCATAATCGTCACGAGGGCCGTCATCTTCATGGCGGCCTGACGGCGCCGGGCCGGCGCCGCGCACCTGGTGCGCACCGCGCCGGCATCCGGCGAAATATCGCGGCGCATTCGCCGCAGTTACTTTCCCGCGCGTTCGATCATGCCCCAGCCGGCCGCTAATAGTCTGCGCCGCACGCTGCTGCGGCGCCTCGCTGCTCCCCTTTCGCTGCTCGCGCTGATGAGCGGCCTGATCGCTTACTGGCTGGCGTGGCAATACACGCAGCATGTGGTCGACCGATCGCTCGCCGACCTCGCCACCGCGATTTCCAAACAGATCCAGATTGCCGGCCCGAATGCGCGCATTGCCGTGCCGCCACTCGCGCAGGCAATGTTCTCGGACCCGGTCGAACATCTCGTCTACCGGATCAGCAACGGCGATACGGAAATTGCCGGCGATCACAATCTGCCGCTGCAAGGCACGAGCGTACGGCGCATGCACTACGCGTACGTGTTCGAGACGCAGCATGAAGGCGTGACGGTACGGGTCGCTCAGGTGCGAGTCGATCAGCCGAGCGGCAATCCGATCGTCGTCGAAGTCGGTCAGCCTGTGCATCATCGCTTCCGGATTGCCGCCGAGTTTCTGGTCGCGATCATGATGCCGCTGTTGTTACTGCTGCTTGCCGGTTGGGTGATCGTGTGGCGCGTCGTGAATCAGCAGCTCAATCCGCTGACCGATCTCGCCGACTCGTTGAACCGGCAGACGCACACGTCGCTCGAACCGGTCGACGAAACGTATGTGCCGGTCGAAATCCGGCCGCTCACCGGTGCATTGAACGCACTGCTCGACCGGCTGAAAACCGCCCTCGATGGGCAACGCAAATTCATCGCCGATGCCGCGCATCAGTTGCGCACGCCGCTCACCGCGGTCAAGCTGCACGCCGAACAGGCCGCTGTCGCGCGCGACCCGCAGCAGACCCTCACGGCCGTGCGCGAACTGCGTGCCGCGGCCGACCGCGCGGTGCGGCTGTCGAATCAACTGTTGTCGCTCGCCCGTGCGGAGCCGGGTGAACAGGCCGCCCGCTTCGTCAATGTCGACATGGCCGCGCTCGCATTCGATACCGGCGCCGAATGGGTGCCGCGTGCGCTCACCTTCCAGGTCGACCTTGGTTTCCAGCGTCTCGACGATCCGGCCAACGCACAGCCGCTGATCGCGCGCGGCAATCCGGTGCTGTTGCATGAAGTGATCGCCAATCTGCTCGATAACGCGCTGAAGTACGTGCCGCCCTCGCGCTTCGACGGCGGTCGCATTACGGTGACGGTGTCGCAGACGGTCATCGATGAATTGCGCATGGCGGAGATCATCGTCGAGGATAACGGGCCGGGCGTGCCGCTCACGCAGCAAGCGGATCTGTTCAAGCGCTTCTTCCGCGGCGACGGTCAAACCGAAGCGGGTGTGGACAGCGGCGCCGGCCTCGGTCTCGCGATCGTGCACGACATCATGGTGCTGCATCACGGCAGCGTGCATTACGAGGACGCGCCCGAAGGCGGCGCCCGTTTCATCGTTCGCATCCCGCTCGTGCCGGTCGGCATGCAGAGCGCGCCGGCGAACGAAGAACGGCGCGTCGAAAAAAAATCGGCGCACTCGGCGCCGATCGATATCTGACAGTCTGCTGCGTCACTCAGGCACGGGCTGCCGCGAACCATCCGAGGGAATGCGTTCGCGGCAGCCCGTGTTTCATTTCTTCTTCGCCTTCTTGACCGACGTCTTCGCCTTCTTCGCGGACTTGCCCTCGCCCTTCTCTTTCTCCGGCGGCGCCAGCATCGTGCCGCGGCACTTGCGCGCGCCGCAACGGCATTCGTATTCCTTCTTCAGCTTCTTGGTCTGACGTGCATCGATCACGAGGCCGTAGTCGTAAAACACTTCCTCGCCTTCATCGATATCGCGCAACGCGTGCACGTACACGTGACCGTCGATTTCCTCCGCCTCGCAGTTCGGCGCGCACGAGTGGTTGATCCAGCGCGCGCTGTTGCCGTCGACCTTGCCGTCGATCACCTTGCCGTTGTCGAGCGCGAAATAGAACGTGTGATTCGGTTCAGCCGGATTGTGCGGATGCCGGCGCAGCGCTTCTTTCCAGGAAATCCGCTCGCCCTTGTATTCGATCAGCCGCTCGCCTGCCTTGATCGGTTCGGTGGCAAACACGCCTTTGCCGTGCACACCCGAACGGCGCACGGCGATCCTGCGTGAACTCATTGAATGAATCCTTGTGAATAACGGGGGATGAGGTCCTGCAGCCGCCGAACGTGCCCGCGTTCGACGCCGCTTTTTCCGCGACGCTAATAGCAAACGCGGCGCCTTGCGAGCGCCGCGTCGACGTGTGGCGCATCTACGCCACATCCGGCATCGTACACGCTGTAGATGGCTTCCTTCAACCGTCAAAAAGACGCCATCCCATCACGCGCGCGACACGCTTCAACGTTGTCCGAACGATATGTCGCCGAACAGCGCTTTCTGCTCGCGCGGCTGCGAACGCCAGTATTGCGGCGGCGCTTCGACAGTGGCGCCAAGCTGGGCCGCGGCGTGCCACGGCCAACGCGGGTTGTAGAGCAACGCGCGGGCCAGCGCGATCAGATCGGCGTCGCCCGCTTCGATCAGTTGCTCGGCGTGCAGCGGATCGGTGATCAAACCGACGCCGATGGTGACCAACCCCGTCGCTTCCTTGACCGCCTTCGCGAACGGAATCTGATAGCCGGGTTCAAGCGGAATTTTCTGCAACGGCGATACGCCGCCTGACGACACGTCGATCCAGTCGCAGCCGCGTTTCTTCAACTCCTGGGCGAACGCGATCGTGTCTTCGACGCTCCAGCCGCCGTCCACCCAGTCGGTGGCCGAGACGCGCACGCCGACCGGTTTGTCGGCCGGAAACGCGGCGCGCACGATGTCGAAAATTTCGAGTGGAAAGCGCATGCGGTTTTCGAGCGAACCGCCGTAGTCGTCGCTGCGCTGGTTGGCGATCGGCGACAGAAATTGATGCAGCAGATAGCCGTGTGCGGCGTGCACTTCCAGCGCGTCGATGCCCAGGCGCGCGGCCCGCCGCGCGGAGGCCGCGAACGCTTCGCGGATCCGGTTCAGCGCGGGGATATCGAGCGCCAGCGGTGGCTCCTCGCCCGCCTTGTGCGGCAGCGCCGACGGCGCGTGCGGCAACCAGCCGCCTTGCGATACCGGAATCAGCTGTCCACCATCCCATGGCGCGTGGCTCGATGCCTTCCGGCCCGCGTGCGCGAGCTGCATCGTCACCTTGATCGACGAATGCTTGCGAATCGCGGCCAGCACCGGCACGAGCGCGGCCTCGGTCACGTCGTCCCACAAGCCGAGATCGCCGGGCGTGATACGTCCGTCGGGTTCGACGGCGGTCGCTTCGATACAGAGCATCCCCGCGCCCGACAACGCAAGACTGCCGAGATGGATCATGTGCCACGCCGTGGCTTCGCCGCGATCGGCGGAGTACTGACACATGGGTGACACGACGATGCGGTTGGGAAGCGTCACGCTACGCAGCGTGAGCGGAGAGAAAAGCGCGCTCATGGATTACGCCCAGTAGTAACCGAGAGCGATCGAGCATAGCACCGCGAGGAATTTACTGCTGATGACAGCAGCCGCTCAGGGCTTCGGCTCCACCTGATCGAGCCATTCGCCGAACATCCGGCACGCGGCCGCTTCGAGCGTCGGGCCGAATTGCGCGGTCTCGGCGCGCAGGGTGCGTGCGTCGATGCCGTGAGCGATCAGTTCGCCGGCGTTGCCGATCAGCCAGGGTTCGAAGCGGTCCGCGCGAATCTCGGGATGGCATTGCAAACCCAGCACGTGATCGCCCCAGCTGAACGCCTGGTTTTCGCAAGCGGGCGTGGACGCGAGACGCGTGGCGTTGGCGGGAAGATCGAAGGTATCGCCATGCCAATGCAGCATGGAGGTTTGCGCACCGTCGAGATGACGCAACGGCGACGCGCGGCCGGCATCGGTCAAGGTCAGCGGCGTCCAGCCGAGTTCGGCCTGCCCCGCGGGATAGACCCGCGCACCCAGCGCGCGAGCGATCAGTTGCGCGCCGAGACAGATGCCGAGCGTCGGCAAGCCAGCCGCGATGCGTTTTTCGATCAGCGAGAGCAGCGGCACGAGCGTTGGATAACGCGCGTCGTCGGTGGCGCTGATCGGACCGCCGAGCACCACCATCACCGACGCGGAAACGGGGTTCGGCGCCTCGATACGGCCTAGCCCGACGTCGAGATAACGTACCGGACGGCCGCGCTCGCCGAGCACCAGCTCAAGACTACCCAGATCCTCGAAGTGCACATGGCGAATGGCCAGAACTTCGCGATTCATCGGCCTGACCCACCTTCAGGTTGACTAAAGACTTGCCGCGACGCGGCGCCAGTCGGCTGACGGACGGCGTAGGCCGCCGGAGCCGGCTTGGCAGTGTAGCGGATTGTCCCGGAAGAAGCCGCGTTATTGGGCGAAGATCTTCCAGGTCTTCTTCTGGGTGGCGACGTCGGCGACTTCGTACACCGAGCAATCCAGCCGCACGTCCGTGTCCGACATGTTCATGTCGAGCAGCGAGCAGTGATGTGGCGTCTTCTTCGGATTCTTGCTCGGCTCGAAATGCGAGCAGGTCAGGCACATGCGATGCGCCGGAATCGTGCCCTGCGCTTCGAGTTGGTGGACGGTCTTCAGCAACGTGCGATAGAACACCGATTGCTCGTCGTCCTTCAACGTGCCGACGGCCTTGGCCAGGAAGTCCGGCCATTGCGCGGCGCGCTTCGCGGCGGTACGGCCGCGTGCGGTCAGGCGAACCGCGAGCGCACGACCGTCGTCGAGGGCGCGGCGCTTTTCGACCAGACCCTTGGTTTCGAGCGTGCTGACGGCATCGCTCGTGGTCGCGGCGGTCAGCGCCGTTTCACGTGCGATCTCGCCGAGGCGCATCGGGCCCTTGCGCTGCATCAGCAGGACGAGGATTTCACCCTGCGTCGGCGTGAGGCCAGCGCCTTCCGCCCATTCCCAAGCCTGGCTTCGCATCGCCGTGCTCAATCGCAAGAGGCTGTGGGTCACTCGCCCGGTTGCCTGTTCTCCGTATACGCCTTCGCTCATAATCTTCGATTCGTGTATTGACAGCCCGGGTTCAGTTCCGGCGACCTGTTCGCCGACCCGCACCCAAAGCCTGTATGGGGTAGCCTCGCCCGGTTGCGGACAAGACGGTTTCTACTATCTCAAAAACTTGCCGCCTTGCGAGCCAAGGCAGCGAAAACGACATTCTATGCGAGAGCGGCGAATCGTACAGCTAACTTATCCAACGCAAGCTGTGGATAACAACGGGAAAACTAGCGGAACGCGTGTGCATCGATTCTTGATAAACGACTGCGCGGCCTGATTCGCTCGCCGGGTTATCCCCGTTTACCGCCGTCGACGCGCCTTCGTTCTGCCCACTTATCGTTTACGCAGCGCGTTGACTTTGAAGGGAATTATTCAGTTGTCCACAGGCCTCGCCAAGGCTTGTTAACTATTACTACGTTTGTATACGTTAACGTTATAAAAACTTGAAGCGCTTCGAGCTGGAAAAAATAAATTATGAAAAAACCCGCGCGAGGCGGGTTCAGACGGGTTGAAGCGGTTTTTCTTACGGTTTGGCGTAAGCGCTCGCGGAACGGCTTAAGCGCGCCATTGCAAAGTTTGCTGCCGCACGGCTTCGTGCAAGGATTTTTCCTTCTCGAACACGCCACGCAACCAGGTCGCGTCGTTCACCTGCCCGCGCGCGATCGCGCCGATTTCCGCCAGCGCATTGCCCGAGCCCAGCGCCTCGGCATGCGGCTCGATCAGATCGAGCGTCTCGAGAATATCTTCGGAAATCGTCTTGCGTTCGCCCGTCTGCGGATTGATGCACGTGCCGGCCAGACCGAAGCGGCACGCCTCGAAACGGTTGAAGGTGTAGACGAGATAGTCGTCTTCCTGCGGCGTGATCGGCTTGTCGAGCAGCAGATGGCGCGCCAGCGTCTGGATGTAGCAGGCGATCGCCGCGGCGCGATCCACCGACAGCGGCGTGTCCATCACGCGCACTTCGATCGTGCCGAAACCCGGCTTCGGGCGGATGTCCCAGTAGAAATCCTTCATGCTGTTGACCACGCCGGTGTGGACCATCTTCGAGAAATATTCCTCGAAGCTGTCCCAGGTCAGCACGAACGGCGCGCGGCCCGACAGCGGAAAAGCGAACACGGAATTCAGGCGTGCCGAATGAAATCCGGTATCCACGCCTTGCACGAACGGCGACGAAGCGGACAGCGCGATGAAGTGCGGAATGAAGCGCGACATGGAATGCAGCAGATACAGCGCGCTGTTCGGATCGGGGCAACCGATGTGCACGTGCTGGCCGAACACCGTGAACTGCTTCGCCAGATAACCGTACAACTCGGAAAGGTACTGAAAGCGCGGCGTATCGACGATCTGCCGCTCGCTCCACTGCTGGAACGCGTGCGTGCCGCCGCCGCACAGACCGACGTTCAGATGATCCGCCGCGCCGACCAGCGTGTCGCGAATCTTGCGCAGATCGGTGACAGCCTGCTCGTGCGTCGTGCAGATGCCGGTCGACAGCTCGATCATGCTTTCGGTGATTTCCGGCGTGATGTTGCCGGGAATGGTTTCGTCCTTGATGAGGCGAAGCAGATCCGAACCGGCTTTGGTCAGATCATAGTCGTGCGTATTGACGATCTGCATCTCGAGTTCGACGCCGAAAGTGAACGGCTTCGAATCGATGAAGGGTTCGAGTGACATAGCGTCCCCTGAGTCAGGTCGGCCGCACGGTTGTCATCCGTGCGGCCGTTTTTTTGAATCGAATCAATCGAAAACTGCGAACCAGCACTGCGTGCGCCGACGGCGCCGCGCGCCTATTCCTCGCGCCGCTCGGCCACCATCGCGAGGCTGCGATACACGAGCCACGGCCCGAGAATCTGCAGCACGAAAATCGAGCACATCACGATGGCGCGCAGTTGCGGGTCGAAATTCGGATAAAGGTTGTAGGTGTCGTCGACCAGTAGATAAGCGAGCGCCGACATGGGCGACAGCGATAACCCGAGCGCCATGCCCTGCTTCCAGTTCAAACCGCTCGGTTTCGCGAATGCCATCACACCGACGAGTTTCGCAACGAGACGAGCAACGATCAGGCCCAGCGCCGCGACGCCGCCGAGCGCAATGTCCTTCCATTCGAACGACGTCAGCGTCAGCACGAACAGAATCACGGTCAACAGCCAGCCTGCCGTGCCGAAATGCTCCGGCCACAACTGCGGACGCGCTTCATGATTCTTCACGATGATGCCGGCCGCGAGCAGCGCCAGGATCGTCGAGAGTTTGAACAGATGCGCGACCGCGATGGCCAGCACCACGAGGCCGAACAGCGCGACGAAGGAGTGCTCGTCCTGCATGTTCAGGCGTCGATAGAAAAACGTGCAGGTCCGCGCCAGCAGATAGGCCAGCACGAGCGAGCCGACCAGCAGATAGAGCGGTTGCAGAATGGTCGCGAAAACGTTGCCATACGCTTCCTGGTGCAGCCAGCTCGACACGAGCTTTTCGATCACCACGGCGTACATGCTGTTCAGCGCGGTCAAGGTCAGCAGACGTTGCGTGACCTGGCCTTCCGCGCGCAATTCCGTCTTGAGCTGGATCACCATGGCCGGCGACGTCGCCATGGCGATCGCGGCAAGCACGGTAGCGACCAGCAACGGGACGTTGAGAAACAGCAGCACCGGCAACACCAGTGCGAAAGTCAACGTGGCTTCCGCCACGCTCGACAGAATCAGCCAGGGATTGCGGCGAATCCAGCGCAAATCGAGCCGGCTGCCGAGTTCGAACAACAGCAAACCGAGCGCGACATCGAGCAGCGGCCGCGCGGCGCTCGCGGAATCCGCGTCGATCACGCCCGAACCGGCCGCGCCGGCGATCAGACCGATGACGGCATAGCCGGAAATGCGTGGCAAACGCCACGCGCGATAGCACAACTCACCGCATAGGCCGGCGGCAAGCAAAGCGAGACCAGCCCAAAAAATGGCGTCGGGTGCGAGCGGCCAGGCTGGAAAAAATGAAAACGCCGACTTCATCGTGATGGGTTCTCCTTGGCAGCAACGGCAGGCGACACGAACCGGCGCAAACGCCGGCAAGCGGGCGGGCGCATGAAGCGCTCACTGTCGCAATCGCTTCGCGTGACCCGCGTTGCGAGTTTTCAACGATCGAATGATCTGAATGCGCCGCAGCCGCAGGGAGTCCGGCGCATTCCGGGTGCGGCCGTCGTATACGGCGGCATGGCACGGTGAAAGAACGCCGGCGACTTTGAATCAGATTCTGATTGACCGGCTCCGTTCCGTTGCAGCGTGTGCCGCTAGAGGCGCGGCACGACGCGGAAAAGAACGGCGATTGTGCCATAGCTTTTTGAGACTCAAGCGAAAAGGCGCGAACTTGCAGGCAAAACGGTAAAAACGTACGTCATCTTCGCGAGGGGTGGAAAAAGCGACCGTTTTGGGTGAGGGATGGGCGGTGCGGGACGATGAAGTTTGCCGTTCGAGGATGTGTTTTTCGAGTCAGTGAACGGGGATCGAGGGCGGTCGTTAACGCGGGGTTAACACGGTTTTCTCATGACGAGGCCCGTCCAGCTCGCCGCTGCTTTGCTGTTTACTGGTTTACCGTATGTATACGTAGTAACAGTTAACAAGGTGCCTCGGTTTCTGTGGATAACTCGGGTTTACCGAAATGAATCATCGGCTTGCCGACGGCATAACCCGATGTACAGGATGTGCGGCAGCGGCGGGTATACGAGGGCAACTTTTGGCAATTTTCCGCGGCGGGCAAGTTACCCCGTTTACGTCCACAACGGCTCCACATGAGTTGCAGCGGTTAACTGCGTGGTTATCCACAAGATTCGGTGGATAACCTGGATGGCTGGTTAACCGGGGTTAACTGTGGTTAACCGCTGACGAGACGTCGCGTCGGTTAACTCGCCGTCGCCGCCGTGCCCTGACGTAACGCTCTCAATAGAAAGCGCGCCGGATCGATATCCTCGGCCAGATCCCGCTCGAGCGGCCATGGTTCGCCCTCGATCTGCGATGCGATCAGTTCCGCGCCGAGTGCCGCCCATACCAGACCGCGAGAGCCATAAGCGAACGCGCCATACAGGCCGTCCACGCGTGGCAGGTCGAGCGGCCATGCGCCACGCAGACGCTGGGCATCGCGGACCGACAGGGTTTCGTCCGCGAGTTGGCCGATCATCGGCATGCGGTCGCTGGTGACGCAGCGGAACGCGACGCGTCCGTCGAGCGTCGCGGCCATCGACTGTGTTTGCGATGCGATGCTCGCAAAGGCCGGCAGCATCTGCGCAATGCGTTCGAGGTTTTCCAGGTGACCGGCCGTGCGCAGCGAGGTGTCGGGATCGTCGAGTTCGTACGTGGCGCCCGTCAGCGTGACACCGTTCGCGAGCGGCACGGCGTAGCCGTCGCCGATAACCGGCAGTGCCAGGCGCGGCGCCTGTCCTACAGGCAACAAGCTGAGTTGGCCGCGAATGCTGCGCGTGGGCGCGTGCCGCAAACCGGCGATCCGCGCCGCATCGTGCGCATTGGCGACGATCACCACCGGCGCGCGTGCAACCAATTGACCCGACGTATCGAATACCGACCACTGCTCGCCCATTCTTTCAAGACGCCCGACATCCACGCCAAAGCGACGTTCGAGCAAGCCGCCCGCCGCCGCGCACTGAGCCGCGCATAGCGACGCCGGGTCGATCCATCCGCCGTGCGGGAAAAACCAGCCGCCGCGCGCGAGCGCCGTGCCGGCGAGCTCCTGCGCGCGTTGCGCCGACACCGGCGTCACGTAGTCGGACGGATAACCGAATGCGGCGATCGCGTCGCCGATCGAGCGGGCTTCCTCTTCGTCGGACGCGATTTGCAGAAGCCCCGGCGCGCCGCGCGACGGCCGATACCCCGAGCGTTCGAGCGCGGCCCAGCGATTGAGCGCGTATAAAAAGCCCGCGCGCGTCACGCGCGACGCGACGCTGTCGTCGCGAGAAATCATGGGATGAAACACGCCGGCCGGATTGCCCGACGCCTCCTGCGCGAGCGTCGCGTGACGTTCCAGCGACGTCACGCGCCAGCCGCGCGCGGTCAGCCGCTCGATCGACGCGCAACCTGCAAGCCCCGCGCCGATCACGACGGCGTGACGTTCGTCCACCGCGAGCGGCGCGGGCGGCTCGTGACGCCGCACGCGCCAGCGTGGCGCGAAGTGGCCGACGAGCATCGCGCGTTTCCAGCCGAAGCCGTCCACCTTGCGGTACTCGAAGCCGCATTGCGTCAGCGCCCGTTTGATGTCGCCCGCGCTGCTGTAGGTGGCGACCGTCGCGCCTTCGCCCGCCAGGCGAGCCAGCGATTTGAAGACGAGCGGGCTCCACAGTTGCGGATTTCTGGCCGGCGAGAAACCGTCCAGATAGAACGCGTCGGCGCGTAGCCGCAAGGTCGGCAGCGTATCGAGCGCGTCGCCGAATACCAGGGTGAGCACGACGCGGCCATCGTCGAATTCGAGCCGGTGCGTGCCGGGCACGAGCATCGGCCACGCGTCGGCGAGCGTATCGGCGAGCGCGGCAATGGTCGGATCGGAAATCGTCTTCGCGTAGACGCTGCGCAGATCTTCCTTCACGAACGGATGCAGTTCCGTCGACACGAAATGCAACCGCTCGCAACGCGCCGGATCGGCGCGCCACGCAGCCCAGGTCACCAGAAAGTTGATGCCCATGCCGAAACCGGTTTCGAGCACGGTGAAGATGCGGCGGTTTTGCCAGCGCTGCGGGAGCGCGTTACCGCGCAGAAAAACGTATTCGGCCTGTTCGAGACCGCCGACGGCGCTGTGATAGATGTCGTCGTAAAGCGGCGAAAAAGGTGTGCCGTTGTCGCGATAAGCGAGGACGGCGGGGATCAGCGGATCGGTCATGCGCGACGGATTTTGACGCTCGCGGGAGCGAGTAGAACGTTACCGCCCGCGCGAGCAGCTCGCCGGACGGCGAAATAGACGCGCCGAACGTTGGCAAAAACCAACGCCAAGCCCCGTCCATACTGGGTTTCAGCCATCGGTCAGGGATCGCCGAGGAGAAAAATTGCGATTTCCTTGCGATATCGGCCCCGGAACCGTGGAAATCTTCGAAACCCTTGTCCTGATTGGGTTTGCGCTGCGCTATCATAGCAAGCGCCGCGAAGGGAGCGGCGGCACGGCCGCCTGGCGTCATCGCCCGGTGCTCAGGTCCGGAGGGGATCCGGAGCCGCAGCTGCTCGACGGCGCGGCGCGCGCACGTATAGAATCGGCGCGTTCGCGCTGTTCGTGTCAACCTAAACTCAGAAAGGAACCTTAATGAACAAACAGGAACTGATCGACGCCGTCGCTGGACAGACGGGCGCCAGCAAGGCTCAAACCGGTGAAACGCTGGACACGTTGCTTGAAGTGATCAAGAAGTCTGTGTCGAAGGGTGACGCGGTCCAGCTGATCGGCTTCGGCAGCTTCGGTTCGGGCAAGCGCGCAGCACGTACGGGTCGTAACCCCAAGACCGGCGAAACTATCAAGATCCCGGCCGCCAAGACCGTCAAGTTCACGGCTGGTAAGGCGTTCAAGGACGCCGTCAACAAGCGCTAAGCAGATTACTGCCCAGCAGTTGACACCCGCCGACGGCGGGTTTTTTTTCGTCCAATGGTTTTGCGATGCAGCGTGGCGCGCGGGTCGAGCGACGATGGGCGTCGTGCTTGAACCCGCGGGTGGCGTTAAGTCGCTCAGTCGTGACGGTGCACGATCTGGCCATGGCCATGGCCGTCATGGCTGTCGTGACCGCAATGATCGCAGTCGCCGTCGTGATCGTGATCGTGGTCGTGATCGTGTCCATGGCTATGACCGTGATGTTCGTGGTCATGCTCGTCTTCATCGAAGTCCCACGCCGGGAACGGGTCGGCGAACTGTTGCCAGCCTTGCGGTCCCAACGCGTATTCCTCGTCGGTCAACAGGCAGGCGTCGAACTTCGCGCTCCACACCGCCGGATCGATACCGACGCCGATCATCACCAGCTCCTGACGACGATCGCCGATGCTCAGATCGTCCGCATCGCCGTACCAGTCGGCGGCGATTTCGGCGGCCAGTTCGTCGTCGCCGTCCGGCCATTCGCTGCGGTCCTGGGCGGCCCACCACATGCCCGCCGGACCATGCCGGCAAGCGCCGCCCGCCTGAGACAGCGAACCGGCGATGTCATTGCGCGTCGCCAGCCAGAAGAAGCCCTTGCTGCGCAACACGCCCTGCCATTCCTGATGCAGCAGCGCCCACAGGCGTTCCGGATGAAACGGCCTGCGCGCCCGGTAAATGAAATTGCCGATACCGAACTCGTCCGCCTCACCGTGATGCGCGTGACCGTGCTCATGCTCATGGTCGTGTTCATGATTCAGCGACGCGAGCCAGCCCGGCGCGCTCGACGCTTCGTCGAAATCGAAACGGCCCGTGTTCAGCACCTCGGCGATCGGCACCGCGCCGAAGCGGCTGACCACCTGCTTCGCGCGCGGGTTGATGCGCGCGAGGATGCGTTGCAGACGCGTGAGGTCGTCGGCGCTGACGAGGTCGGCTTTGTTGACCACCAGCACGTCGCAGAACTCGATCTGCTCGATCAGCAATTCGACCAGCGTGCGATCGTCTTCCTCGGTCGCGGCGATTCCGCGCGCGGCGAGCGCGTCGGCGGAACCGTAGTCTCGCAGGAAGTTGAACGCGTCGACCACGGTCACCATCGTGTCGAGTCGCGCGACGTCGGATAGCGACGCGCCGTCGTCATCGACGAAGGTGAAGGTTTCGGCGATCGGCATCGGCTCGGCGACGCCGGTCGATTCGATCAGGATCGCGTCGAAGCGTCGTTCGCCCGCCAGGCGCTTGATCTCGACCAGCAGGTCGTCGCGCAGCGTGCAGCAGATGCAGCCGTTCGACAATTCGACCAGTTGTTCCTCGACATGCGAGAGCGCGGCGGCGTCGCGCACGAGGGTGGCGTCGATATTGACGGCGGCCAGATCATTGACGATCACCGCGACGCGCAAGCCGGCGCGATTCGCGAGGATGTGATTCAGGAGCGTGGTCTTGCCGGCACCCAGAAAACCGGAGAGCACGGTGACGGGCAATAGCGGCTGGTTCATCGCGGTACGGGAAACAAAGAGAGTGGAAGGCGTGCCGGGCGTGGGGTCGCATGACCGCGCGACCGCGTGGGCAGTCGCTTCGCGCCGGGCTGCACGAAGCCGCATTGTGCATCAAAACGGAAAACGGCCGGGCGGCGGGGTCGAGGCGCGAGCGCTTCGAGCCGATTGGTCCGCGAGCGAATCAACGTGACTCGACGTGACTCCACGCGAATCGGTATGAGGAAAAACCCATGGAGAATTCTGGAACCGCGCTCAGCGTGCCGCCGGCATCAGATTCCATTTGCGCAGGATCGCGGCAATCTGCATCGCATATTTGTCGCGCAGCGCCGGCGTTTCGGAGTGGTACGCGCCAACCGCCTGCCACGTGTTGCCGTATTTGTTCATCTGCCGCCGCAGATGCCACGCCGCTATATAGACGTTCTTGCACGGCTCCATCAGCGTGCCTTGCGAGATCCCGTACTGCGCCAATACCGGCAGATGAATCGAATTGATCTGCATCACGCCGTAATCGGTCGAACCATTGGCGTTCTTATGCTGGGCATCCGGGCGATTATGTGACTCTTGCCACGCGATTGCGCGCAAAATCAACGGGTTGACCTTCTGATACTTCGCGGCTTCGTCGAAACAGTCCGCGCGCGCCTGCCCTGCTGCAATCAGCACGGCGAGTCCCGCGACGACGGTGACGAAGGTTCGATTCATCGGTCAAGACGACTAATTAATGAGCAATCAGGCGCAAGGGTAAGGGTTGGTAAGGGCTTTCGTCGGCCATACTTCAGCCGCTGCCGGCCGCTGCGCCATGCTGGCCGGGCATCCGTCGCGCATCGGGGAAAACCCGTGTTGGCAAGCTTCCGCCAGCGACGCAATCGGCTCGTATCATACCGGCAGGTAGCCCGTCGTCAAGTTGGCTAACCGACATAAGCACTTGAAAAAACAAGGCGCTTGCATCTCAGGCCACGTCCCCCGCATGAGCTTTCATTTATGTGACGGTCATGAACGGGCTTTAGAGTATTCGCACGGGGCCGTTTCTTTTGTGACAAATCCGACATGAAAAACTGTTACTGTTCATTTTTTTCGGACATAGGGCGGTCGACGACCCGAGCGATGACTGCTCGCAAGGCGGCCAGGCAGACCGATAGGGCCCCGGCCTGTTCCCATGTCCGCAAAGCATGACCGTCGGCAGCACCGGCTGCCGGCATCGATACCACATTCCATGAGAAGAAATCGTATGGCTTTGCGTCGCGTCGCAACGGCGCTGCTGGTGGCTGGCTTGATCACCGCGCAGACAGCACAGGCACAGGTGACACTGAACTTCGTGAACGCTGACATCGACCAGGTGGCCAAGGCGATCGGCGCGGCAACCGGCAAAACGATCATCGTCGACCCGCGTGTCAAAGGGCAGTTGAACCTCGTGTCCGAAAACGCAGTGCCTGAGGATCAGGCGCTGAAGACCCTGCAATCCGCTTTGCGCATGCAGGGTTTCGCGCTGGTTCAGGACCACGGCGTATTGAAGGTCGTGCCCGAGGCCGACGCCAAGCTGCAAGGCGTGCCGACCTACGTCGGCAATGCGCCGGTCGCACGGGGCGACCAGGTGGTCACGCAGGTGTTCGTGCTCAAGAACGAGTCGGCCAACAATCTGTTGCCGGTGCTGCGTCCGCTGATCTCGCCGAACAACACCGTGGCGGCCTACCCGTCCAACAATACGATCGTCGTCACCGACTACGCCGACAACGTGCGGCGCATCGCGCAGATCATCGCGGGCGTGGATACGGCGGCGGGCCAGTCGGTGTCGGTCGTGCAGTTGAAGAATGCGAATGCGATCGACATCGCGCAGCAGATGAGCAAGATGCTCGACCCGGGCTCGATCGGCAGCACCGACGCGACGCTGAAGGTCCAGGTCACGGCCGATCCGCGCACCAACTCGCTCTTGATCCGCGCATCGAATGGCGCACGTCTGGCCGCCGCGAAGACGCTCGCGAAAGAGCTCGACGCGCCGACCACGATGCCCGGCAACATCCACGTCGTGCCGCTGCGCAATGCGGACGCGACCAAACTCGCGAAGACGCTGCGCGGCATGCTCGGCAAGGGCGATACCGGCTCGTCGGCGAGTTCGAACGACGCCAACTCGTTCAATCAGAACGGCAATAGCGGCGGTGGCGGCTTCGGCAGCAATTCGACCGGCAACTCCGGCACACCGCCGCTGCCGTCGGGCGGATTGGGCGGCGGCGGCTCGCTGGGCTCGTCCTCACTGGGTAGCGGCTCGGGTGGTTCGGGCGGTTACGGTGCCGGCGGCAACGGCAATTCCAGCGGCCTGCTCGGCGGCGACAAGGACAAGGACGACAACCAGCCGGGCGGCATGATCCAGGCTGATTCGGCCTCGAACTCGCTGATCATCACTGCGTCCGAACCGGTGTACCGCAATCTGCGCGCCGTGATCGACCAGCTCGACGCGCGCCGCGCCCAGGTTTATATCGAGGCGCTGATCGTCGAACTGAACTCGACCACCAACGCCAACCTCGGCATTCAGTGGCAGGTCGCGAACAGCTCGATCTATGCCGGCACGAACCTGACGACCGGCGGCGCCGGCAACAGCATCGTCAACCTGACGGGCGCGGCCGCGCTGGCCGCGGCAACCGGCGGGGCCGGCGCCGCCGGCCTGGCGAGCGCGCTCGGCAACAGTTCGACGGGTCTGCAGCAAGGTCTCAACGTCGGCTGGATCCGCAATATCTTCGGCGTGCAGGGTCTGGGCGCGCTGCTGCAGGCGCTGTCGCAAACGGCCGACGCCAACGTGCTGTCCACGCCTAACCTGATTACGCTCGACAACGAGGAAGCGAAGATCGTCGTCGGTACGAACGTGCCGATCCAGACGGGCTCGTATTCGAACCTGACGAGCTCGACCGCGAGTTCGGCGTTCAACACCTACGATCGCGTCGACGTCGGCCTGACGCTGCACATCAAACCGCAGATCACCGAAGGCGGCATTCTCAAGCTGCAGCTCTACACCGAAGATTCGGCGATCGTGAACGGCACGACCAACGTCACGACCAATCCGTCGGGTCCGGAATTCACCAAGCGTTCGATCCAGTCGACGGTGCTGGCCGACAACGGCGAAATCATCGTGCTTGGCGGCTTGATGCAGGACAACTACCAGGTCAGCAACAGCAAGGTGCCGCTGCTTGGCGACATCCCGTGGCTCGGGCAGTTGTTCCGTTCGGAACAGAAGACACGCCAGAAGACCAACCTGATGGTGTTCCTGCGCCCGGTGATCATCGGTGATCGCGCGACTGCGCAAGCCGTGACGGAGAACCGTTACGACTACATTCAGGGCGTCCAGGGCGCGTACAAGCAGGACAACCGGATCATCAAGGACAACGACGACCCGGTCGTGCCGCCGATGCCGCTTGGTCCGAGCCAGGGCGTTGCGCCGGCCGCGAATCTGTTCGATCTCGACCAGATGCGCCGTCAGCAGATGACGCGTCCGCCGGTCGTCCTACCTGCGCCCTTCAATGGTGGCGCGGTGCAGACGAATCCGGTGCCGGCTAACAATGGCGCGGTGCAGACCAACCCGGTGCCGATGAACAGCGGCGCGGTGCAAAGCAATCCGGTGCCGTCGAATAACGGCCCGCTGCTCAGCAGCCCGACGCCGTCCACCGCGGCGCCCGGAGTGAAGCCGTGAGCACGCCGTCCACGCCGCCGTCAGCTTCCGCGTCGCCGGCTGCGGCGCGTGCCGCAGCGTCGAGCCAGGCGCTGGCTGGCGCCGAACATGTCGAACGTGGCGCGCCCTCGCCGCTCGCCGCGCGTCTCGTGCCGTACGGCTTCGCGCGCAGCGGCCAGATTCTGGTCGCGCATCAGCATCCCGATAGCCTCGAAGTCTGGATCAGCGAACGCACCAGCGAAGCCGCGCTCGCCGAAGTGACGCGCAACTTCGGCGTGGTGTCGGTTGTGCGTCTGTCCGCCGACGAACTCGCGCAGGCGATCAACCAGGCGTACGCGCGCCAGGACGGCAGCGCCGCGCAGGTGGTCGGTGAGGTGGAAGGCGAAGTCGATCTGTCGCGCTTGATGCAGGACATTCCCGAAGTGGAAGACCTGCTGGAATCGGAAGACGACGCGCCGATCATTCGCATGATCAATGCGCTGCTCACGCAAGCAGCGCGCGAACAGGCGTCGGATATTCACATCGAGCCGTTCGAGAATGCGTCCGTGGTGCGTTTTCGCGTCGACGGTACGTTGCGCGACGTCGTGCGGCCGAAGAAAGCGCTGCACGGCGCGCTGATCTCGCGGATCAAGATCATGGCGCAGCTCGACATCGCCGAAAAGCGTCTGCCGCAGGACGGGCGGATCACGCTGCGCGTCGGCGGCCGTCCGGTGGATGTGCGGGTGTCGACGCTGCCGACCGGGCACGGCGAGCGCGCGGTGCTGCGTCTGCTGGAAAAAGACGCGTCGCGCCTGAATCTCGAAGCGCTCGGCATGGCTTCCGACACGCTGGTCAAGTTCGACAAGTTGATCGGCAAGCCGCACGGCATCGTGTTGGTGACGGGCCCGACCGGTTCGGGCAAGACCACCACGCTGTACGCGGCGATGTCGCGGCTCGAAACGGCGACCACCAACATCATGACGGTGGAAGACCCGATCGAATACGACCTGTCCGGCATTGGCCAGACCCAGGTCAACGAGCGGATCGGCATGACCTTCGCGCGCGCGTTGCGCTCCATTCTTCGGCAGGACCCGGACGTCATCATGATCGGTGAAATCCGCGACCTCGAAACCGCGCAGATCGCGGTGCAGGCATCGCTGACGGGCCACCTGGTGCTCGCGACGCTGCACACGAACGACGCGGCGTCCGCCGTCACGCGTTTGACCGACATGGGCGTCGAGCCGTATCTGCTGGCCTCGTCGCTGCTCGGCGTGCTCGCGCAGCGGCTGGTGCGGCGCCTATGCCCGGTGTGCCGCGAAGAGCGTACCGAGGAAGACGGCCGCGTGCGCTGGCATCCGGTGGGTTGCGACAAATGCGGCCAGTCCGGTTATGCGGGACGGCGCGGCGTGTACGAACTGCTGCTGATCGACGACGAGATCCGCTCGCTGGTTCACCGTAACGCCGCCGATGCGGAAATTCTCGCGACAGGCCGCGCGCAAGGTATGCGCACGCTGCGCGAAGACGCGGACCGTTGGCTCGAATCGGGGCTGACATCGCTTGAAGAAGTGATCCGCGTCACGGGCGGAGCATAAGCGCATGCCGGCATTTCGTTTCGAAGCGATCGACGCGGCAGGTAAAGCGCAAAAAGGCGTGCTCGACGCGGACAGCGCACGCGGCGCGCGGACCAATCTGCGCTCGCAGGGTTTGACGCCGCTGATCGTCGAACCGGCGGCGACGCGCACGCGTGGCGAGCGCAGTCAGCGTCTGTCGCTTGGGCGTCGTCTGTCGCAGCGCGAGCAGGCGATTCTCACGCGCCAGCTCGCCAGTCTGCTGATTGCCGGCCTGCCGCTCGACGAAGCGCTCGCCGTGCTGACCGAGCAATCGGAGCGCGACTACATTCGCGAGCTGATGGCGTCGATCCGCGCGGAAGTGCTCGGCGGCCATTCGCTCGCCAATGCGTTGACGCAGCATCCGAAAGACTTTCCCGAGATCTATCGCGCGCTGGTCGCGGCGGGTGAACATACCGGCAAGCTTGGCCTCGTGCTGTCGCGGCTTGCGGACTACATCGAGCAGCGCAACGCGTTGAAGCAGAAGATCGTGCTCGCGTTCACGTACCCGACCATCGTCACGATCATCGCGTTCGGCATCGTCACGTTTCTGTTGAGCTATGTGGTGCCGCAGGTGGTCAACGTGTTCGCCAGCACCAAGCAGCAACTGCCCTTCCTCACCATCATGATGATGGCGCTGTCCGGCTTCGTGCGGAGCTGGTGGTGGGCGGTGCTGATCGCTGTCGTCGTGATCGCGTACCTGGTGCGCTCGGTATTGAAACAGGCCGGCCCGCGACTCACGTTCGACCGCTGGCTACTCACCGCGCCGTTGCTCGGCAAACTCGTGCGCGGCTATAACACCGTGCGCTTCGCCAGCACGCTCGGCATTCTGACCGCGGCGGGCGTGCCGATTCTGCGCGCGCTGCAGGCGGCTGCCGAGACGCTCAGCAACAACGCGATGCGCGAGAACATCGATGATGCGATCGTGCGCGTGCGCGAAGGCACGTCGCTGTCGCGCGCGCTCGGCAATACGAAGACATTTCCGCCGGTGCTGGTGCATCTGATCCGCTCGGGCGAAGCGACCGGCGACGTGACGACCATGCTCGACCGCGCGGCCGATGGCGAAGCGCGCGAACTCGAACGTCGCACGATGTTCCTGACGAGCCTGCTCGAACCGTTGCTGATTCTGGCGATGGGGGGCGTGGTGCTGGTGATCGTGCTGGCGGTGATGCTGCCGATCATCGAGTTGAACAACCTGGTGCAGTGATCGCGCGAATCGCGCGAATCAAATGAATCGCGCGGTGATGAGAAGCACCGCCGCGGCCACCGTTGCAGTGGCCGCGTAATCAGCTGAAGCCGGGACGCAAAGCGATGCGCCTTGCTTCAGCGCACGTAGATCGTGGGACCGGCGGGGTTGGCGGGCAGAAATACTTCGGAATGCGCGCCATTGCGATTGATGATGATCGAGCGGGCGCGGACTTCGCCGAGCGTGGCGCCTTGCATCAGCGCGCTGCCGAGCGATACCGCATGCGGCGGTTCGCCGCCGACGCTGACGATGGCCGCAGCGCCTTCCCGCAAAGCGAGGATGCCGAACAGATGCACGTCCTGGTTGACGTTGCGCGTGAGCTGGCCGCCGAACAGCGTGGCAGCCTGGTCGGTAGACACCGGCGCACGCGCGGCGGCGGCGGCCAACGGCGCGCCGGACATCGTGCTGAGCGTGATGACCCAGTAGGTCAGCGTCGCGCAAAACACGGCGAACAGCGCGAGCGACAGAAGGCGGATTTGGATGGCGTTCATGCGTACATTGTACGGACTATTGTGAAAATTGCGTTGAGGGAAAGTGCCTGTTCCTGGCGCTTTGCGCGAGGTGGGCGAAAAGTTGAAGTAGTGCGCGGTTTTCTCGCAACCCTTCAACTGCGTAACATTAAAATGACCGGCCGGGCGTGTTCAATAGCAGCGTGAAGGTTGCTTCATGAATCCCGCCCTGTCGAAAAAATTCCACCTGATAAGAGGTAGCAAGCTATGCAACTGTCGACCACTCGCCGCACCGAAATCGCGGGTCAGCGCAGCCGTCGTCAACGTGGTTTCACGCTGATCGAAATCATGGTCGTGATCGCGATTCTCGGCATTCTCGCCGCGCTGATCGTGCCGAAGATCATGAGCCGTCCGGACGAAGCGCGGCGCGTCGCCGCCAAGCAGGACATCGGCACGATGATGCAGGCGTTGAAGCTCTATCGCCTCGACAACGGCCGCTATCCGACCCAGGAGCAGGGCCTGCGTGCGTTGATCGAAAAACCGAGCACGGACCCGGTGCCGAACAACTGGAAGGACGGCGGCTATCTCGAGCGTCTGCCGAACGATCCGTGGGGCAATTCGTACCAGTATCTGAATCCGGGCGTGCACGGCGAGATCGACGTGTTCAGTTACGGCGCCGACGGCAAACCGGGCGGTGAAGGCAACGACGCCGATATCGGTTCGTGGCAGTAATCCATTCGTCCCGAGAAGGTTTTCATGCAAGTCGGATCGTCCTGCACTGTCGTTCGTTCGGATCGATCCGGTCATGATCGCGCGCGCGTGACGCTGGGTGTTCGCGGTGTCCGCCGTGTTCGCATGCAGCGTCGCACGGCGGGTTTCACGCTGCTGGAGATGCTGGTGGTGCTCGTGATTGCGGGCTTGCTGGTGTCGTTGACCGCGTTGACGATGAACCGCAATCCGCGCACGGATCTGAACGAGGAAGCGCAGCGTCTCGCGTTGCTGTTCGAATCGGCGGGTGACGAAGCGCAGGTGCGCGCGCGGCCGATTGCGTGGCAGCCGGTGGACGGCGGTTTTCGTTTCGATCTGCGCACGGAGGATGGCTGGCGTCCGCTGCGTGACGATCTGCTGGGACCGCGTCGCTGGGAAGGCGGGGTGACGGGCGTGACGATCAACTATCCGGGTTCGGATACGCAGGCGAATCGCATGGTGTTCGGCACCGAGGCGATCGACACGCCGGTGCAGATCACGCTGTTTTCGGCGGTGGGACGCGCGACGATCGTCGGCACCGGCAACGGCCGCTATGAGGTGCACTGAGATGCGTCGTTGCAGGAACGGGATGATCGACAAAAAAGGCGGCAACGTCACGAACGGCCGCCGCGCGCAGCGCGCTTTCACGATGATCGAGGTGCTGGTGGCGCTGGCGATCATCGCGATTGCGTTGGCTGCGTCGTTGCGCGCGGTGGGCAGCCTTGCGAGTGGCGAGGCCGATTTGCACCGGCGTTTGCTGGCGGGCTGGAGTGCGGACAACACGCTGGCGCAATTGCATTTGACGCATGCGTGGCCGAATGTCGGCTCGACGAGTTTCGATTGTTCGCAGGGCAATTTGCAGTTGATGTGTACCGAGCAGGTGACGGCGACGCCGAATCCGGTGTTTCGTCGGGTGGAAGTGATGGTGACGACGCCGGGCGGCGCCGGCAATCTGGCGCAGATGGTGACGGTGGTCGCGAATGAAACGAACCGTTCGCTCTGAGCGCCGCCGGGATGGCGCGCGTGGTTTCACGCTGATCGAACTGCTGGTCGCGATTGCGATTCTGGCGGTGATTGCCGTGTTGTCGTGGCGGGGGCTGGACCAGATCATTCGCGGCCGGCAGACGATCACGAACGCGATGGAGGACGAGCGCGTATTTGCGCAGTTGTTCGACCAGATGCGGATCGATGTGCGGCAGGCCGCGACCGATGACGAAGCGGGTCAAGCCGCGGTGTCGGTATCGGGGAGCGTGTTGCAGGTCGTGAGGCACATGGTGGTGCCGGGGGCTGCGCCGCGTTTGCAGGTGGTGAGGTACCGGATTTCGGGCGGGCGCGTGGTTCGATATGCGTCGCCGCCGTTGGAGAATGTGGGGGAATTGCGGGGAGCGTTGCGCGGCAGCGAGGGAGAAGGCTGGAGTGCGGTGCCGTTGATGGGTGGGGTTGGCGCGATTACGGCGAGGCTGTATGTGCCCAAGGTCGGCTGGACCATTCAGATGAGCGATGTGCAGACGGCGATTACCGAGGCTGATAATAATCTCAAGGTGCCGCAGCTTGGCAGTGCACCGCTGCCGCGGTCTGTCACCGGGCTTGAGGTGAGTATTGGGGCTACGTCGTTGGCTAAGCCGGTGACGCGGGTTTTTCTCGTCGGAGAGTGAAATGAAGTTTTCTTTTTTGTCTCCGCGACGCTCTTGTGTGTTTTCTGGTCATTCTTTTGTTGGCCTTTCCTTGTTTTCGCGTCGGTCTATTTGTGTTCCCCCTGTGCGGGGGGGCACTTACTTTCTTTGCCGCGGCAAAGAAAGTAAGCAAAGAAAGCCGCTTCAAACCGCCAACATCAAAGCGGCACCCTCGCACAGCCCAAAAAGTGGCCACCCTCGCGAGCAGTTCCTCACACAGCAACCCACAGTGACATTGCAGTCATCCGCACCGCCGCTGGCATACCGCACCGACGAGCGCGCAGCGCGAGCCGGGAAGAATGACTGCCTTGTCACGGACGCGGAATGTGCGGTGGCACAGATTCCAGATGCACCACTGCCGAATGCAGACCACGGAACCCACTTAAGAGTTAGCGGTGTGAGCCGCTTTCTTTTGCCTACTTTTCTTTGCGGCTGGCAAAGAAAAGTAGGTGCCGCCCCGCACAGGGGCAACGCTAATAAACCAGAAGCAATTGAATCAAGAGCAAGAGCAAGAGCAAAAGCAAAAGCAAAAGCAAAAGCAAAAGCAAGAGCAACGATAACAGCAAAAACAAACCAGGCAAAACCGAAAAACCAAACCGGCGTAGCCATCATCAGCGCGCTGCTAGTCGTAGCCCTATCAGCAATCCTGGTCTCAGGCATGCTATGGCGCCAGCAAGTGCAAATCCGAAGGATAGAGAACCAGCGCCTCCTATCCCAAGCCCAATGGGTAGCGCGCGGCGCCTTAGACTGGACACGCCTGATCCTTCGCTCCGAAGGCGACACATCCGCGGGAATCACCTACTTAGGTGGCCTATGGGGCGTCCCCATCGCCAAAACACGCCTATCCGATTTCCTGGGCCAGATCGGCGAAGCCAAAAACTCCCAACAAGCCGCCGACACCCACCTGTCCGGCTCGATCGAAGACGCCCAAGCGAAATTCAATCTGAGAAATCTGGTCTCCAGCCCCGCCCCCGGCGTCTTGCAGATCAGCGCCGAACAAGTCGGCGCCTACCAGCGCCTGCTGGTTTCGCTGGGCATCAGCGGCGCGCTAGCCAAAGCGACCGCCGTGCAGGTGCGCTCGAGCCTGACCCAATCGGCGACCCGGTTCCAGACCATCACCTCGACGAACGGCACCGCCCCCACTCCGTCCCCGCAAGGCGGCGCGATCGGCGGCACCTTCACCGACAAACCCGGCATGGAAGACGGCAACGACAACATCACGCAGATGCCGTTGCAGATGACCAGCGTCGACTCGCTCCTCGACATCCCCGGCTACACGCCGGAAACCGTCGCGCGTCTGCGCCCCTTCGTCACCGTGCTGCCGACGGTGTCGGCCGTCAACATGAACACCGCCTCCGCCGAAGTGATCGCGGCCGTCATACCCAGCATGAGCGTGTCGTCCGCGCAGGCATTCGTCGCGCGTCGCCAGACGGTGTTCTTCCACAACATCAGCGACGTGCAACTCGCGCTGCAAGGCGCCGGCGCGCAGCAGGTCTCGATCGACCCGAATCAGCTCGACGTCACCACCAGCTATTTCCTCGTCCACGGCCGCGTTCAGCACGAACGTGCGGTCGTGGATCGCATCACCCTCGTCTATCGCGACCCGTTGACTCACACTACGCGTATCGTGCGAGTACAAGACCAATCATGAATAACGCCTTTCCCAGAGAGAGTGGCCTTTGAGCACGCTGATCGTCCTACTGCCGCCGCGTGATCCGGCGGTGCCATCGCAGGAATGGCAATTGCCGGAGCTGCCGTTCGTGCTGCTCGACAAGTCGGGCCGCACCCAGCGCGCCGGGCGCTCGGCGCTCGCGCTGCTGCCACGCGCGTCGACCACGGTGCTGATGGTCGCCGCGCGCGACCTGCTGATGATGCCCACCACCCTGCCCCCGCTGCGCGGCCCGAAGCTGCGCCAGGCGCTGCCGAACATCGTCGAGGATCAACTGATCCAGGACCCGCAGACCTGCCACATCGCCGTCGATCCGAAGCCGCTCGCGGGCGGCAAGCAGATGCTCGCGATCGTCGACCGTGGCTGGTTCCGCTTTATCTGCGAAGCGTTCTCGACGGCCGGTCACCGCAGCCTGCGCGCCGTGCCGGTCACGCGCTGTCTGCCGCAAGCGGCCGCCGTGGCCGATGAACCCGCCGAAGTCGCCGAACTGGTCAGCGCCGGCGAACCGGGCGCCCTCGCCGCTGCCACGGTCGCGACGTCGCTGCCGGGCGTCGCGCCCGTCGTCGCGCCCGGCACGGCCTCGGCGACGCCGATGGTGGCCACCGTGCTCGGCGCGGTCGTCCAGACCGCGCCCGCGCTGTTGCTCGAAGGCGCGGTCGAAGTCGCGAACGACAGGACCGTGCCGCGCGTCGAGGTGGCGATCGCCCGTGGCGTGCAAGGCGAAGGGCTGGCGGTGCCGGCCAACGCCGTGAATGCGACGCTCGCCGCGCTCGCGGGCGCCGCGCCGGTGTCGCTGTACATGCTCACCGAAATTCCCGGCAACGAGCCGAGCCTTGCCGCGACGAGTCCGGCGCGGCTCGCGTCGCACGTGCACGGCGCGAGTCCGCTGCCGTTCGAACAGCTGGCGCGCCGTGCGCTGGAATGCCGTTTCGATCTGTGCCAGTTCGAGTTCGCGTCGCAGCCGTGGCGTCTGGATCGCGCGACGCTGCGCCGTCTGCGCCTGCCGGTGCTACTGGCGATCGGCGCGCTGCTGGTCGCGATCGTCGGCATGAACGTGCAGTGGCTGATGCTTGCGCATCAACGCGACGCGATCAACACGCAGATGACCGAACTGCTGCTCAATACCTTCCCGAAGACGACCGTCGTGCTCGACGCACCCGATCAGATGTCGCGCCAGTTGCAGCAATTGCGCGTGGCGGCGGGCGAGTTGTCGCCGGACGATTTCCTGTCGCTCGCCGACGGCCTCGCGCGTTCGCTGGCGCCGGTGCCGGTCAACGGCATCGCCGCGCTCGATTATCACGACCGCCGGCTCGACGTGACCTTCAAACCCGAGGTGAAGCTCGACCCGGACTTCGCCAAGCGTCTCGCGCGTAATGGGCTGAATGGCGCGATCGACAGCAATACCGGCAAGTGGACCATCAGGAACGGACAATGAAAGCTGAACTCGCTCAAACATGGGCCGGATTCTGGGACCAGCGCACCGAGCGCGAAAAGACGATTCTCGCGTGGGGCGGCGGCGTGCTCGCCGTGGTCATCGCGTGGTCGGTGTTGTGGGCGCCGGCTCAGGAAGGCCGCGCGCGTCTGCGTGAATCGCTGCCCAGCCTGCAACGCCAACTCGCGCAGATGACCGCGCAGGCCAACGAGGCGCGTCCGCTGGCGGCCGCGGCGCAAGGCGTCGCGCCGACCGGCGCCGCGTTGAAGGACGCGCTGACCGCGTCGCTCACCGATCATGGTCTGACCGCGACGCAGGTCCAGGTGATCGGCAATGCCGTGCAGATCCAGTTGAAGAATGCGTCGTTCCCGGCGTGGACGAGCTGGGTCGACGACGTGCGCAAGCAGTTCAAGGTGCAGGTCGCCGAGGCGCACGTCACCGCGTTGAAGGACGACGGTCAGGTGGACCTGAGCGCGTCGTTGCAGCCGTCCACCGCGAAATGATCGCGTCGATACAGGATCTTTCCGCATGACTTACTGGATGCGGCGCCTGCGCGCCGCGCTACCCTGGCTGGCGATTGCGGTGGTGTCGGCCGCGATCGTGATGCTCACGCTGTTGCCGGCCGCCTGGATTACCCCGCAGTTCGCGAAACAGACGCGCGGCCACGTCAATCTCGTCGATCCGGCCGGCTCGTTATGGCACGGTTCGGCCACGCTGATGCTGGCCGCCGGCTCCGATCTGAGCACGGCGACGCTGCTGCCCGGACGGATCGAATGGACTACCGCGTTCTGGCCGCTGTTCACCGGCCGCGTTCGCATGACCATGCGGCACAGCGAAGCGATGCCCGAGCCGATCAATGTCGATGCCACCTTGCGCACCGCCACGGTGACGTCCGGCGCGATCGCCGTGCCCGCTTCGTTGCTGAGCGGCCTGGGCGCGCCGTTCAACACGCTCGATCTGCAGGGCGACGTACAGCTTGCGTGGTCGGACTGGCGCAGCTTCAACCGCGAAGCATTCGGGCAGATGACGATCACGCTGAACGACGTCAGTTCGCGCGTGTCGCTGGTGCGGCCGCTTGGGTCATACCGGATGGTGTTTCAGGCGCAGGGCGAGTCGTCGACGCTCGATCTGTCCACGCTGAAGGGGCCATTGATGCTGTCCGGCCACGGCACGGTATCGGCGGCATCGACGGAATTTCATGGCTCGGCTAGCGCCACGCCCGAGGCGCATGACAACCTCGCGGGGCTGCTGAATCTGCTGGGACGTCCGAGCGGACCGGATACGGTGGCGCTGACCTTCGTGCACTGACGGACCCTGAGCTGATAGCCGGCGCGTTGATGCGTGTTCGTCGGCACGGTTTCAAACTTTCAAACTCGACGCACGCGATAACGAAAAAGAGGCATGGCCGCATTTCGCGGGCATGCCTCTTTTTTGACATCTACGACCAGGACAGTCGCGTTACTTGCCTTGCTGCGCTTGAAGTTCCACTGACGCAGCACCGTTTTGCGCGAGCGGCGCGTCGGCCGAAGCGACCGGTGCCGCTGGTGCCACCGACGAAGCCGGCAACGGCGCCGGCGCAGCCACATCGCCCGTTTCGCGGTTCATCTGCGCGACATCCCAGCCGCCGCCGAGCGCCTTCACGAGACCCACCGACGACACCATCCGCTGCCCTGCGAGGCTTTCCAGTTTCTGCTCGGCCGTGAACGCGGTGGTCTGCGCGGTCAGCACGTTCACGTAGCCGACGGTGCCCGCCTTGTACTCGTTCGTGACGATGGCGAGCGCCTGACGCGCCGAGTCCACCGCCTGCTGTTGCACGACGATTTCCTGTTCGAGAATGCGCTGCGACGCAAGGTTGTCCTCGACGTCCTGGAACGCGGCCAGCACGGTCTGACGATAGGTCGCGACGTCCTGGTCGTAAGCGGCGCGCGCGGCCTCGGTCTTCGCCCGGCGCAGACCGGCGTCGAACAGCGTGGCCGCGAGTTGCGGACCGACGGTCCAGAACCGCGACGGCATGGTCAACAGTTGCGAGAACACCGAATTCTCGAAGCCGCCCGTGGCCGACAGCGTCAGTGTCGGGAAAAACGCCGCGATCGCGACGCCGATCTGTTCGTTCGCCGCCGCCGCCTTGCGTTCCGCCGAGGCGATGTCCGGCCGCCGTTCGAGCAGCGCCGACGGCATCTGCGCGGGTACGGCGGGCGGCGTGGCAGTGAGCGGCGCCGGCGCGATCGCGAAAGTCGAGGCCGGTTCGCCGACCAGCACGGCGATCGCATGTTCGTCCTGGGCGCGCTGCACACCGTTGTCGATCGCGGCGGCTTGCGCGGACTGCAACTGCGTTTGCGCCTGAATCACGTCGGAGCGGGCCGCGACGCCGGCCGCGTACTGATTTTGCGTGAGCTGCAGCGAGCGCTTGTACGCATCGACGGTGTCGTCGAGCAGCTTCTGGGCCGAGTCGAGCGCGCGCAGCGAGAAGTAGGTCTGCGCGAGCGTGGCCTGCGCCGACAGCCGCGCGTTCGCGAGATCGGCGGCGGCGCCCTGCTGACCGGCCTTCTGCGAATTCACCTGACGCGTCACCGAGCCCCACAGGTCCGGCTCCCAGCTCGCGTCGAGTTGCACGTTGAAGCTGTTGTTGATGCCGGAGCGGCTCGTCGCGGTAGTCGCATTGCCGCTCGACAACGCACCGTTGCCCGAACGCGTTGCCCCCGCCGACGCGCCAATGGTCGGGAAGTACGCGGCGCGCGCTTCGCCGACGAGCGCGCGCGCCTGCCGGTAAGCGGCCGCATATTGCGCGATGGTCTGGTTCGCGACGTTCAGCTTGTCTTCGAGTGCGTTGAGTTGCGGGTCCTGATAGATGGTCCACCAGTCGCCGCGGTCCTGCCGGTCGGACGGCTGCGCGACCTTCCAGCCGGGCGCGGCTTCCTTGTACGACGCGGGAATCTGCGCCGCGGGCCGCTGATAGTCCGGGCCCACCGCGCAGGCGGCGAGCAGGCTCGCGAGAGCCGCGGCGACGGCGATAGTCAGGGCGCGAGGCGCAACGGTCCGCGCGTGCGCGATTCGATCAGACTGCATGCAATGGATTCCTTCTGGACGCCGCGACGCCGGCAATGGCGGCACCGCTGGCCGGGCGAGATCATGGTCTGCCGGCATGTTAGCGTATGAACCCGCCTGAACGCGGGAAACTGAAAGGGTAATGCGCGGACGCGCGCAGGTGTGTTACCGAGGGTATGGGGATGGTTACGCGTTGTTACCGGGCGCGTGCCGGCTGGGGATGCCTTCGCAGACTTTTGCCCGCGACGCGCGTGGCAAGTGAAGCGCGCGTCAAGCGCGCGCCGTCCACGGATCAGCCGCGTGTGTCTGCGGATTTCGCCTGCCGGGCGAGCTTGCCGGCCGCCGCGCGGCAAGGCGCGTCGCCGCGACTCTGGCAAGAACCGGCAACCGCCGCGAGATGACCATGACCGGGCTGAAGCGCCCTGTTAACCGCACCCGCCGAATTCACCGAGGTCGCCGCCACGCTGCTTGCCGGCCCGCCCAACGCCTTCACCATTGCGGCGGGCTTCCCCTTCTTCTGCCCTCGTCGATGCTCGATCCACGCCAGCACCGCCACGCCTACCGATCCACCAGGCAAGACGAACAACACCGCGAACAGCGCGAGTTTCCACCAGCGGTACGGGCCTTGAAAGCTATGTAGCGCGGAATCGGTCAGGGAGCGGCTCAAGCCGCCAAGCGTGTTTTTGAGGTACAGCATCGGAGAATCCTTTTTCGCACGGAGCGGTGTCGCGGCGTGCGGGCAAGCGGTCAGAACATAGTCTCGGGTGGCGCGGATCGCGCGTAACTCGTTGCCTATAATAATATTGACTATGCAATTAAATTTCAAGATACTTGCCTCCGCGCACGGTGAACGTGTTGTTTTTCCGCGCTTCGCACTACGTGAAATCAGGTTTGACTTGTCTGCTTAGGCAGCTAAAATCCGCTTTTGCTAGATGATGGCTTGTAATGACGATGACTGACGGTCCCTACAAAGCGGACGAGATTTGCCTCGAATCGAGTCTCGGCTACTACCTGTCGAAAGCGCGGAACGTGCTGGTCGAGCGGACCGATCGCGCGGTCAAACCATTGGGGCTCACCGCGCAGCAGATCGGCGTGGTGTTGATGTTGTCGTCGGGCCGGGCGGATACGCCGTTCGAGTTGTCGCGCGCCATGTCGTACGACAGCGGATCGATGACGCGTCTGCTGGATCGCCTTGAAAAGAAAGGCTTTGTGGTCCGCACGCGCAGCGACGCCGACCGCCGCATGGTGAAACTCGAACTGACGCCGCTGGGTCGGGAGGCCGCGCGGCAACTGCCCGGTCTCGGCGCCGAAGTGCTGAACGAGCAGCTACGCGGATTTTCGTCCGCGGACCTGGCGACCTTGATCGATCTGCTCGCGCGGTTTATCGCGAACGGCATCGGCGAGGGCAGCGGCGCGGGTTGTGGGCTGGCGTCGCGGGAAGACGCGCCGGATGCTTCGTCGGATGCACCGGCGTCGGAAGAAGGCGAGCACTAACTGGCATTAACTGGAACGGCGTAGTTTGAACGCGTCGTTGTGATGAGATATCTGTCTGGGCAGAGAGTGATCCGGCATGTAAGCGCACCATTCGGTGACAGCGATAAAGCTGCCGCGACAAGCTTTGCAGATTGAGGAGAACACCTATGAGCGCCACGGCTCCCGCCGCCGCCGATTCTGCCGCCCCACCCTCCGCCGAACTCGCACCGCTATCGGGCGGCACGCTGGCCCTGCTCACCGTCGGCCTTGCGCTCGGCACGTTCATGGAAGTGCTGGACACGTCGATCGCGAACGTCGCGGTGCCGACGATCTCCGGCAGCCTCGGCGTGGCGACCAGCCAGGGCACCTGGGTGATTTCGTCGTATTCGGTCGCTTCGGCGATCGCCGTGCCGCTGACCGGCTGGCTTGCGCGGCGCGTCGGCGAAGTGCGGCTCTTCACGCTGTCCGTGCTGCTGTTCACGATCGCGTCGGCGCTGTGCGGCTTCGCGCACAACTTCGAGTCGCTGATCGCGTTCCGGCTCGTGCAGGGGCTCGTGTCGGGACCGATGGTCCCGCTGTCGCAAACCATCCTGATGCGCTCCTATCCGCCGGAAAAGCGCGGCCTTGCGCTCGGCTTATGGGCGATGACCGTGATCTGCGCGCCGATCTTCGGCCCGGTGATGGGCGGCTACATCACCGACAACTTCACGTGGCCGTGGATCTTCTACATCAACGTGCCGATCGGGCTGTTTTCGGCGGTGTGCGCGTTCCTGCTGCTGCGCGGCCGCGAGACGAAGATCACCAATCAGCGTATCGACGCGATCGGCCTCGCGCTGCTCGTGATCGGCGTGTCGTGCCTGCAGATGATGCTGGACCTCGGCAAGGACCGGGACTGGTTCAACTCGACCTTCATCGTGACGCTGGCGATCATCGCGGTGGTGTCGCTCGCGTTCATGCTGGTGTGGGAGATGACGGAGAAAGAGCCGGTCGTCGATCTTTCGCTGTTCAAGGACCGCAATTTCGCGCTCGGCGTGGTGATCATCTCATTCGGCTTCATGGCGTTCTTCGGCTCGGTGGTGATTTTCCCGCTGTGGCTGCAAACGGTGATGGGCTATACGGCCGGCATCGCCGGGCTTGCGACCGCGCCGGTCGGCCTGCTCGCGCTGTTCCTGTCGCCGATGATCGGCAAGAACATGCATCGTCTGAATCTGCGGGTGGTGGCGAGCTTCGCGTTCGTCGTGTTCGCGTTCGTGTCGTTCTGGAACTCGACCTTCACGCTCGACGTGCCGTTCAATCACGTGATCTGGCCGCGACTCGTGCAAGGCATCGGCGTGGCGTGCTTCTTCGTGCCGATGACGACCATCACGCTGTCCAGCGTGTCGGACGAGCGGCTGGCGAGCGCGTCGGGCTTGTCGAACTTTTTCCGGACCTTGTCGGGTGCGATCGGCACCGCGATCAGCACCACGTACTGGGAGAACGACACGATCTACCATCACGCGATGCTGACGGATTCGGTCAATGTCTATTCGGCCAACACGAACGCCTATACGAATGCGTTGGCGGGCGTCGGTCTGTCGGGCGACAGCCTTACCGCGCAGTTGAATCAGGTGGTGACCGCGCAGGCGTACATGATGGCGACCAACGATTTCTTCCGGATCTCGTGCGCGGCTTTTATCGTGCTGGCGTTGCTGGTGTGGGTCACCAAACCACGCAAGGGCGTCGGCCCGTCGATGGGCCACTGACGCCCTGCTTTTCGATCACATCGCGCCAGTGGCGCCGTTCGTGCCGCTGGCGCCACTACGCACGTACTCCTTGAAGTCAGCGCCCGCTTCCCACGGATTCGGCTTGCAGCCCATCGAGCCGTCGCAATGCGCGGCGAAGCCGATCGTCGCCGTGCCGTCGGGGTTGGCCGTGCGGGTGATCTGATACGCCAGCGCGCGCTTGCCGCCGTCGGGCCCGGCGGTCTGGATCAAGGTATCGGTCGCGGCTTCGATCTTGTATTTCGAGTGGCTCGATACCCAGCTCTGTGCGCGCTGCCACCAGACGTCGCATTGGGCCTTGCTCGTACACGTGAGCGGCGTCGTCGCGATCTGCATGACGTCGGGGTTGACCTGGCCTTGCGTCGAACACCCGGCTGCCGCCGCGCACAACATAGCCAACAGACCTTTCTTCATCACGATGCTTTCCTCCCTCGCTGGAGCGCGTCATGTGAGTTTGGACCGTGGGGCCGGTGCGGTGTTTCATCTGCGTCAGAGAAACGTCAGATGGCGCGGAGAATTTGCCGATGACGCGCCGCGGTCGCTAAACGCGCCGTACAGGTTACCGACGTGCAATAAAAAAGCGGCCACGTGGGCCGCTTTTTCGTCGTATCAGTCGAGACCGCTCATTGCGATCACGCGCTGCTGACCGGTTAAACGCTGAACCGGTTCAACGTGTAGGCGCGATACGCGGCGACGAACGCATCGAACGAACCGACCTCTTCCTGTTCGAGCTTCTCCTGCTCCGCGAGCGACTGTGCAGCGAGTTCGGTGAAGGCTTGGGTCTCTTCCGCATCCAGCGGACGCGAACGGAAATACGCGGCATGCGCTTCGCTCTGTTCGAGGCCGAACGCGAGGAAACTCTGCTGCTTGTCGCGCATGATCTGCAGCACGCGCGCCGAAGGCGTCAGCGACGCATCCGCCAGCTTCGCACGTTGTACCGCGACTGCGCGGACATGTGCGTCGCCGCCGTGCAAGGCGTCGAGCGTGGCCGCGGCCGCGTCGATCTTCACCATCAATGCTTCGGCCCATGCCGTCATCGCGACCGGTTGGCCATCGCGTGTCAGTTCGAGGCCGGGCTTGCGGCCTTCCATCGTCACGCGGCCGAAGTTCTGGTTCGCTTCCGCGTACGCAGGCGGCGGCAGCGGCGCGCTATCGTCGAGCGCGCAGACCAGCAGATAGGCGTCGAGAAAGCGCGACGTCTCCAGCGAAATACCGGTGGGCTCGAACGGATCGATGTCCATGCAGCGCACTTCGACATACTGCACGCCGCGCGCGGCCAATGCATGCAGCGGACGCTCACCCGGATACGTGACGCGCTTCGGGCGGATCGTCGAGTAGAACTCGTTTTCGATCTGCAACACGTTGGTGTTGATCTGCACCCACTCGCCGTCGCGCTGCGTGCCGATCGCCTCGTAAGCCGGGTACGGCTGGCTGACGGCTTTCGCGAGCGCGTCGAGATAGCCCGGCAGCGTGTCGTAGTCGGCGTGCAGCGCGGCCTGCGCGGTGGTGTTCGAGTAGCCGAGGTCGCTCATTCGCAGACTGGTGGCGTACGGGCGATACAGCGTGTCGGCGTCGAAGGTCTCGAGCGTATGCGCGCGACCTCGCAGGAAGCGCCGATCCAGCGCCGGCGACGCGCCGAACAGATACATCAGCAGCCAGTTGGTGCGGCGGAAATTGCGGATCAGCGCGAGATAGCGCTCCGACTGAAAATCGACCGCGCTCGCGGTGGATTGCTGATCGGCGTGCAGCAGGCGCCACACTTCTTCGTTCAGCGAATAGTTGTAGTGAATGCCCGCAATGCACTGCATGGTGCGGCCGTAACGCAGCGCGAGACCGATGCGATACACGTACTTCAGTTTGCCGATGTTCGAGGAGCCGTAATTCGCGATCGGAATGCCGTCGTCGGTATCGGGCAGCAAGCCCGGCATCGAGTCGTTCCACAGAATTTCGTCGCCGAGTTTTGCGTAGACGAAGCGGTGTAGCGTGTCGAGCTTGTCGAGCGTCTGCGCGACGTCGTGCTCGGCCGGCGTGATCAGTTCGATCAGCGCTTCCGAATAGTCGGTGGTCAGCGACGGATGCGTGAGCGCCGAACCGAGCGCGCGCGGATGCGGCGTCAACGCGAGCTGTCCTGCGCGCGTGACGCGCAGGCTTTCCTTTTCGATGCCGCGCAAGCCGTGCAGCAGCGCGTCGCGCTGCGGGCCGGAGGTCAGCACGGACAGGCGGTGCGAGAACGCGTCGGTCGTGCGGGAAGGTGTCGTGTTTGGCATTGAGGCGAGTCGGGCGCTGTCGGCCGCCATGTGCCGCTGCGCTGCTCGCGGGCGGTACGGCGCGGTTGACAACGTTCGGCATAATTTTCGGTAGCGGGCACTTTAACATCTCGCCAGAACGGCTGCTTGAGGCCGCTTCGGCGGCTGTTTTGCCCACCTTCGCCAGGCTGTGTCTCGCCCCGCCGAGCCTTGCCTGTCATGCCCGCGAGCGCTTTTGGCGCCGTTAGCCGCCGCGCGCCGCGCCCATCCGGTCCGCCACTTCATTCCACAGATGCATCGCCGCGTACGCACGCCACGGCCGCCAGATGTCGGTGCGACTGCGCTGCTGCGTGGGCCGCGCGAGCGAGGGATCGCGTGCGCAGATCGATTGCATCAGCACGAGATCCCATGCGGGCCACGCGTCGGCGTCACGCCACGCGCGCATCGCAACGTACTCGACGGTCCACGGTCCGATCCCCGGCAACGCGAGCAAGGCGGCGCGCAACGCGGTGGTGTCGGCCGTGGTGCTGTCGACCGGCACATCGCCGGTGGCGACCGCATGCGCGAAACCCTGCAACGCCGCTACGCGTTTACCCGGCATGCCGATCTGCGCGAGATCGACTGCGGCCAGTGCGGCGGGCGTCGGAAATCGCCATGCGGTGTTCTCGTGCGGATGCCCGTCGATGCGCTGCCCTGCCCGCTGCACCAACCGGCCGATGATCGTGGTCGCCGCCTTCACGCTGACCTGCTGACCGACGATCGCCCGCACCACCAGTTCGAAGCCGGACCACGCACCCGGCACGCGCAAACCCGGAACGGCGTCGACGAGCGGCGCAAGCCAGGGATCGGCGGAGAGTTCGGCGCCGATCTTCTTCGGATCGGCGTGCAAATCGAACATCCTCGCGATGGGCACGGCAAGCGCGTTGGCGTGACGGCTCACGGGCCCGTCGATGCTCGCCACCAGACAGCGCTTGCGCGGATGCATGTGCACGCTGAGCGTGCCGCTGTCGCCGGCCCAATCGATCGCGCGGCGATACGCGCCGTCTTCCACGGCTTCGACGCCGGGCGTCGCGCGTCCACCGAAAAAACGCAGCAGACGCGGCCAGTCGAATGGCGCTTTGAACGGCAATTCCAGCGTGGCGACTTCGTCGATCGTGCTCATGCGGCGTGATTCAGTTTGTTGGAAGCGAGGCGGGTGGACGAGTCGATGCCGGCGTCAGCATCGACGAGTGCGGGCTCGCAACGCTCGCGCGACGCGGCCGAACCGCCAGCGGCATGCAACGCCTCATTGTCGAGCAACGCGGCCTTGCGCGGCAAACCCCAGCGATAACCCGCCAGCGCCCCACCCTTTTGCACCACGCGATGACACGGAATCGCCAATGCCACCGGATTCGTCGCGCACGCGCTCGCCACCGCACGCACCGCGCGCGGCGAACCGACCGCTTCGGCGATGTCCGAATAGCTGCGCGTCTCGCCGTACGGAATGCGCCGCAGCGCCTCCCAGACGCGCTGGCGGAACGCCGTCGCGGCGATGTCGAGCGGCAGATCGAAGTCATGTCGCGTGCCGTGCAGATATGCGTCGATCTGCGCGACGAACGGTGCGAGCCGCTCGGGGTCTTCCTGCAACTCGGCGTTGGCGAATTCGTTTTGCAGATCCTCGGCGAGGATCGCTTCGTCGTCGCCGAAACCGATCTTGCAGATGCCCTTGTCCGTCGCGGCGACCAGCACGAAACCGAGCGTCGTCGATGCGCACGCATAACGCACCGTCAGCCCCGCGCCCTTGCGCCGATACGCGGACGGCGCCATGCCGAGTTCCGCCGACGCGCTGTCGTACATCCGCGACGGTGAGCCGAAGCCGGCGTCGAGCGTGGCGCGCGTGACGTCGGCGCCGCTTTGCAGCGCGTCGCGCAGGGCCGCGCCGCGTTGCGCGGCCTGGTATTGCCGCGGCGAGACGCCCACCACGCGCTTGAACAGGCGCTGCAGGTGAAACGGACTGACGTGCACGGCGTCGCTCAATTGCGCGAGCGTCAGGCGCTGCTGCGGATCGGCGTCCAGCGCGGCGCAGGCGCGGTTGACGATCTCCAGCTCGCGCGGCAGGCCGCCAGGCTGACAGCGCTTGCAATCGCGAAATCCGGCAGCGCGGGCGTCGGCGACATCGGTGAAAAACGCGACGTTCTCGCGACGCGGCTGGCGCGACGCGCACGACGGGCGGCAAAACACGCCGGTGGTTTTGACGGCGTAGAAGAACGCGCCGTCGGCTTGCGGCTCGCGGCGGGTGACGGCTTCCCAGCGATCGTCGTCGGAAGACCAGGCGTCGGCGTGGGGGGATGAATTGGCTGTATGGCGGTTCATGACGGGTTCCAGTCAGGCAGTGTCGATGATTAGCAATGTAGGCCGCCTGGCCCTACGCTACGCCCCGGTTCTTGCTCTGTCATTGCGCTTCCTCGTAGGCCCGAACGCCCGTCAGGCGGTCGTTTTGCCGCAAACTGCGACAATTTGGCCCAATATCGGGTTTTCCCTTAAAAAGTTATTGCGTCGCACCAACCCTGTGTGTATATTAGTCCCTGTCTCCTCCATGTCTCCTCCTGATATGGATTCAGCCCGCTCCACATTGAGCGGGCTTTTTTTCGTCCGTCGTTTCCGCATCGAGTCGTGATCCGCCCCTGCTGATTTCGGATCGCACGGCGCACGCGCTTCTCTCTACACTGGCGATTCCTTTGTTTTGCGAATCAGACGAGGAGCGTCCACGATGAAAATCCACATTCGCGAAATCGACCACGTCGTCATCCGGGCGACCGACGCCCAGGCGCTGGCGCGCTTTTACTGCGACGTGCTTGGTTGCAGCCTCGAGAAGGAACAGCGCGATCTCGGCTTGACGCAATTGCGCGCGGGACGTTCGCTGATCGACCTGTTGCAGGTCGGCGCGCGGCTCGACCATGCCGAGAATGGCGTGCCGGGCGCGGGAAGGAACATGGATCACCTGTGTCTACGCGTCGAACCGTTCGACGCCGATGCGCTCAAGGCGCATCTCAGTGAACGCGGAGCGCGGCTAGGCGAGTTTGGACTGCGCTATGGTGCGGACGGCTTTGGGCCGTCGCTGTATCTGTTCGATCCAGAGGGCAATATGGTCGAACTTAAAGGGCCGCCCGAAGCGGCGCGCGCGACATCGCTTTAATCAATGCTCGATGGCCGGGTCGAGCGCGGCGGGCCAACCGGGCGTTCATACTATGCGCGGTTGCCTTCAGGCCAACGCGGGACGCCGCCGCCCTTGCCCACCACGACTTCAAACGTTCGCGGGCGCCTTCAACACCGTCCAGTCGATCTTGACTGCATCGGCGTCGGCGCTGCCGAGCCATGCTTCGCCGTCCTGAACCGTGCATTGCAGGCGCATGGTCCGCTCCGCCAGCGAGCCGAGCGATGCGGCCACGTCTTCGCCGAGCGTCCACACGGTCACGTTGCGCATCCGCTCCACCTTGTTGCGCACGCCTTGCCACCAGATGTCCGAGGTCCGGCCGCCGTAGGCGACCACGATGACCTCGTTCGAGCGGCCGCTCGCCTTCGCGATGCGCCGTTCATCCGGTTGGCCGACCTCGATCCAGGTTTCGATCGCGCCGGTCAGATCTTTTTCCCACAGATCCGGCTCGTCGACGTCCGACAAACCTTTGCAGAATTCGAGGCGCTCCTGCGCGAACAGCGCGAACGCGGCGACACGGACCATCATCCGTTCGTCGGTTTCGGAGGGATGGCGGGCGATCGTCAGCGAGTGGTCGGCGTAGTAGTGCCGGTCCATGTTGGCGATCTGCAGTTCCGCCTTGTAAATCGTCGATTTGAGAGCCATGCCGTTGCTAAACCAGGCGCTCGCTCCACCGGAGCGAACTGAAAAAGAATCGTCGACGGCGCGTTGCCGTTTTCCGTGTTTGTTGTACATCGTCTGTTCCTCCCGCGCCGTCAGCCGGTCGCCGATACCACGAGAGAAGCATTTATTGCGCCACAGGCGGCGCGAAGGCGTGCCGACGATGTCGCCGGCGGCATCCCATATGGCCTCGCGTGCTGCGCAGGCCGCGGGGGAAAGCGAAATGAGCCGGCGCGTGATGATACCGAATGTATCTATCCTGTACCGTGAATCGCCCGGAATATGCGCCGCGATCCGTGCCGTTGGCGCCGATGCGTCACTTCGGCAGGTAAAACCGCCAACACTTAGCGTTGTGCGAATAGCCGAGAGATGGTCGGAATATTGTGTGCATGATCGCAATTTGCGACGAAATTGCGCCGATCGGGGAAAACATAGGAGGAAAGGCCTGCGTTGGCTACTGCCTCTACTGCCTCGGTGGAAGCGGAACACGCGTTATGAGGGCAATTTCCCGCAACGTCCAATCTGTTTCATCTTCGAGAAAGCCGCCCGGACGTCAGCACAAGCGGCGAAATGCATAAGCGGTCACGAAAAATACTCGCACAAAAACAAATCGGCCGGACATGTCATGTCCGGCCGATTCAGTACTCACGCGTTCTCACTCTCCGATTTAAAAAAACCGGAGCAGCTATTCCAACTGCGCACAACCTCATTCCGGCATTAAGCCGGAATGACGGCGTTCAGCTAATTGCCGGTTTATTGCTTGATAAACCGGTCGTTTGCCCAAAGGCCTTCCGTGTCGCTATTGCCTGAATTCACGAATTCGACGTCATGGCCGACCACGCGGACCACGCGGAAGCTCGAGTTTTCAGGCGTCGATACGCACTGATAGCCGGAGAAGAATTCCTGCATCTTCTGCTGTTCGCCCGCCTGTGCGTGCTGGTCGGCGGCGTCGAGCTTATCCTTCGACAAACAGCCGTACGCATTGGCTTTGAACTGGATGGTTTGCTGCGGCTTGATCATGACGTCTTGCGCCTGAACAGCGGCGGCTGCCAAACCCGCAATGGCGAAAACAAGGGCGATTCGCGTTTTCATATTTTCCTCCGGTGCGGGTCGCAATACTCAGGTTAGCTATGTATTTAACAATAACGTCGCACCCGCATCTCGCACTTTAGGAGAATGGTGAAGAACGACAAGCACATCTTGTGTGCGGTCGCAACAGTGGCGAATTGTCGCAGCATGCGTCGCCCGTGCTTAAACATTGATCAGCTGCTTAAATGGCCCGGACTGTGATGGATTACTAAGCGACGGCGAGGGCGCACCGCTTTAACCAGTAAAGCTTTGCGGTGCGTATTGGCGTAAACGAGCAGCACCAATTAAGTGAATTACTACAATTTAATCGGCGGCTTGGTGCATTGCACACAAAGTCATTCGGCCGATCAAAGCAAAATCGCGAAATAACGGTGTACGTGCAGAAGATAAACGATGCCAGGCCGATTCACGGGCGACCTGAGCCCGTGTCGATGCAGACTCGCGGGTGTTACTTCAACCGCTGCCGGGACGCGAAGAACTCCGACTGGAACAGGCACATGCGCAGCGCATTGTGATAGCTGCCGTTGCCGAAAAACTCCTCGATCAGCTCGGCCTCGTGCCGGAAGCCGCATTTTTCGTAGACGTGAATCGCAGCCGTATTGGACTTGTCGACGATCAGATAGACCTTGCGCAGATTCAGCACGGAAAACGCGTAGTCGGTTGCGAGTTGCGTCGCGATGGTCGCGTAACCGCGTCCTTGCGCGTGCGGCGCGATGATGATCTGAAACTCGCCGCGCCGGTGAATGTAGTCCAGCTCGATCAATTCGACGACGCCGACCGTTTGGCCTTCGTTATCGATCGCCACGAAGCGGCGCTCGCGCAGGTCGTGCACGTGCTGATCGTAAAGCTGGGTCAGTTCGGAGAAGGTTTCGTACGGCTCCTCGAACCAGTAACGCATGATCTTCGCGTTGTTGTTCACTTCGTGGACGAAGCGCAGATCGGTGCGCTCGAGCGGGCGCAAGGTGAGGTCGCTGCTGCGTTCGGTGGTCATTGGATTCCCCTTGAGAATTTATTGGTTTGAGCGGCGTGGCCAGTGACGGCCATGCGCGATGCAAGTTCTGGTTAGTCACGGGGCGCGGCGGGGAGTTCTTTCCGCATCGCAGGACACGACGGTACGACGCGTGGGCGAGCCGAGGCGCCACGCGGGTTTGGCTGTCAGGCGGCGGCGCGTTGTCGCAGGCGTGCCGCCACACGTTTTCGCGCATCGCGGCGGGGTTCGGGAACGGGCGGTGCTCTACAATGAAATCATGCTCTGGCAAACGGAGGCCACCGTGATCGAGCATTGGATTCTGGGCATTTTTCTGATTATTCCGCTGCTGATCGTCGCGTTTCTTTTCACCGACGAATTGTGGCAGGAACATCGGCATCTGCATGACATGCGCCCCATGCACCTGAAGCCTCGCCGCATCGACTGGCGACATCCGCTGCGGCGGACGCGGCATCGGCTGTGAGGGCGGGCGGTCGAACGTGAACGTATCAGCCGCTCGATCCGCCGAACTCGCCCGATATACCGACCTTCTGAGGTGCCGCGCTGCACGATTCGACCGTGCCGTTTAGAATGGCGGCCCGTTGAACAGGAGGTTGTGTGCGCAAACTGATGTCCTTGATGCTGCTGGCAGCGACCGCTGTCGCTTTCGTGCCGGCCACTGCCGAAGCGCATTCGCGCGTGGTGTGCAAACGCGTGTGGGTGCACGGTCGTGTGGTGAAACGCTGCCGCCGCGTGCCGGTACCGCACCATCACCATCATCGTCGTCCGCCGCCGCATCATCGTCCGGCGCCGTATCACCCTTGATGCAGCAGAAACCCGCCATGCGCGGGTTTTTTTACGCGTGACGCGGGGCAGCGCGGCGACGGGTGCCGCCCAGTAAGGGCGTTGCAGGGCTGCGCGGAGCAGCAGCAGCAACCCTCAGCGAACGGCCATGGCGCCCGCCCGCGCCAATGCGCACCGCCAATAAAAAAGCCTGCCGTTTCGGGCAGGCTGAAAAGAGATCCACACTCAATGCCTTGCGGGTACAAGGCAGAAGCAAGTCTAGCCGTTGAACGCGCGCCGCTGGTTTCATCGGCCATTACAGTTATTACCGCGCAATACTTGGCGGCCCGTGGCTGCGTGTAGAGCGGCCTTGAACGACGGACCAGGCGACCGCCCATCACGCCGCGCATCGCCCAACCCGCGTCAGTCCGCCCGCCAATGTGCGCGAATCCGTCTCGCCAGCGCTTCGAGCGTGTCGGCATCGGCGACATCGCGGGCATGCATGCGCAGCGGCTGGCCTTCCCAACGCGGAATGACATGGAAATGCACGTGCGGCACCGTCTGGCCCGCCGCCGCACCATTGAACTGACCGATGAACACGCCATCCGGCTTCAGCGCCGCGCGAACGGCGATCGCGAGCTTCTGCGTCATGCGCATGCAGGCCACCGTGGACGCGTCCGACAAATCGAAAATCTCGGCCGCCGCTTCCTTCGGCACCACCAGCAAATGGCCGTCGGCCTGCGGCATCAGGTCCATGAAGGCGAGCGCCGCGCTGGTTTCCGCGACCTTGATGCAAGGTAATTCGCCGCGCAGAATTCTCGCGAAGGGATTGCCGTTGTCGTAGTTCATCGCGCGTCCTTTCCGGTTTGCTGGGGACAGAGAGGGAAATGCCGTCTTCGTCGTCATTATCCGCTTCGTCTGTTACAGCGCGCGGGCGGTTCGCTGAACTCAGTCGCTCACCGCGACCTGATTTTTGCCGTCGCGTTTCGCGCGGTAGAGGCCGACGTCGGCGGCTTCGATCAGTTTCGTCACCGGCTCGGCGACCGAGGGCACCAGCGTCGCCGCGCCGATGCTGATCGTCACCACGCCGCTGGCCGACCCCGAGTGCGGAATCGCGAGATGCTCGATCGCGATGCGGATCTTCTCCGCCAGCAGCCGCAAGCCACCCGCCGACGTGCCCGGCAGCACCACCGCGAACTCCTCGCCGCCGAAGCGCGCGGCAAGATCCGGCGAGCGGCCGAGGCACGCCTCGACGGTATGCGCGACGCGCTTGAGCACTTCGTCGCCGGCAACGTGGCCATAGGTGTCGTTGTAGGCCTTGAAGTTATCGACGTCGATCATCAGGAAGCCGAGCACGGACTTGTCGCGCGTGCCGCGACGCCATTCGGCGGCGAGGTACTGATCCAGATAGCGGCGGTTCGACAGACCGGTCAGGCCGTCCGAATGCGTGAGCCGCTGCAGTTCCAGATTGGTGGCGAGCAGTTGCTGTTGCGACTGCCGCAGCGCCTGATACGCTTCGTCGCGTTGCAGCAGGTTCAGATACGAGCGCGAGTGGTAGCGAATCCGCGCGATCAGCTCGATGCGGTCCGGCAGCTTCACCAGATAGTCGTTGGCGCCGGCCGCGAACGCCGCGCTCTTCACCAGCGGTTCTTCCTTGGTGGACAGCACGATGATCGGGATGTCGCGCGTGGACGGATTCTGCCGGTACTGACGCACCAGCGTGAGGCCGTCGGTGCCCGGCATCACGAGGTCCTGCAGGATCACCGTGGCGCGCGTTTCATCCGCGCAGCGCACCGCTTCTTCCGGCGACGCGCAGTAGTGAAAATCCACGCTCGGCTCGCCGGCCAGCGCCATCCGGATCGCCTCGGCGACGATCGCCTGGTCGTCGACCAGCAACACCATGATCGGACACTCGGATGCGGGCGGGTTGCCGAGAATGCGCGCCAGCGCGTCGTCGATCGCGAGGTTGTGGGCCTGCTCCGCGGCCAGCGCCAGCGTGTGTCCGTTCGCGTCGTCGTCTTCCGCGATGTCGTGCGCGGTAGCGTTCTGATGCGGTTTAGGAGTGTCCATGTCGTTCAGCCAGAATGAATGTCGTTGAATCAAAACGTGCCCAGATGCGCTCGCGCCGACAGTGTGCGCCTATCGCGGCCGGATCGCCGTGTCGAGCGCAGCGGCGATGCGCGGCAACGGCAGGATCGCGGCGGCGGCATCGAGCGCCGCGGCGGCTTTCGGCATGCCGTACACCGCACACGTCGCCTCGTCCTGGGCAATGGTGTGATAGCCCTTGGTGCGCATCGCCTTGAGCCCGATCGCGCCGTCGCGGCCCATGCCGGTCAGCAGTACGCCGACGGCGCGCGCCGGCCAGCGCGCCACCACGCTCTGGAAAAAGACGTCGACGGAAGGACGGTACGGCGTTTCTTCCGGTACCCGCGTGTAGCCGAGTACGTTGGGCAGCTTCAGGTGCAGATGATCGTCGGTGGCGGCGAGCAGGACGACGCCCGCCTGCGGCCGGTCGCCCTCGCGCGCAATCCGCACCGGTATCGCCGATTGCTGGTTCAACCAGTCCGCCATGCCGGCCGCGAAGGCCGCGTCCACGTGCTGCACGATCACCGTCGCGGCCGGGAAATCCTTCGGCAAGCCGGCCAGCAGCGTGGCGAGCGCGGCGGGCCCGCCCGCCGATGCGCCGATCGCCACCAGCGGCGTATCGCGATTCGTCGCGCTGGCCGGTGTCGCGGCCAGCGTCGCGCCGGGGCCGTTGCGCTCCTTGACGAGCGCACCGATGCGGTCGATTTTCGCGATCAGCATGGCGATGCTCTTGTGCGCGTCCGGACCGCTCAGCGACGGCGTATCGACAGCGTCGAGCGCGCCCGCGCCCATCGCCTCGTAGACGCGCCACGCATTCGCGCCGACGTCGACGGTCACGATCAGGATCGCGCATGCCGCACGCGCCATGATGCGGCGCGTGGCTTCGATCCCGTCGACGTTCGGCATGACCAGATCCATCAGCACGATGTCGGGCCGCTGCGCGACGCAGAAGTCCACCGCCTGCTGGCCGTCCTGCGCGACCCAGAGCACCTCGTAGTCTTGGCGCGCCGCAAGCGCGCGGCGCAACGCCTCGATGGCGAGCGGCATGTCATTGACGATTCCGATTTTCATTCGTTTGCCCCCGTGCTCAGCCGTAAGCCTCGCCAATCAGATCACGCACTGCGTCGAGCAGTGCTTCGTCGTGAAAACTGCCTTTTGCCAGATAGTAGTCCGCGCCCGCATTCAAGCCGGCGCGGCGATCTTCTTCGCGATCTTTGTATGACACGATCATCACCGGCAACGACTGCAACTGCGGATCGCGCTTGATCAGCGTGACCAGTTCGATGCCGTCCATGCGCGGCATGTCGATGTCGGTGATGACGAGATCGAAACGCTCGCCACGCACCGCATTCCAGCCGTCCATGCCGTCGACGGCGATCGTCACGTCGTAGCCGCGCGTGGCGAGCAGCTTGCGCTCGAGCTCGCGCACCGTGAGCGAATCGTCGACCACCAGCACGCGACGCGTGGCGCGCTGCGCGGTGCGCGCCACGCCGTGCTGCGTGTGCTTCAGTTCGCCGCCCGCGACGAGCCGCTCGACCGAGCGCAGCCAGTCTTCGACATCGGCGATCAATACGGGATCGCCGTTTTCCATCAACGCGCCGGCGGTGATGTTGCGCACCTTGCCCAGACGCGGATCGAGCGGCTGCACGACCAGCATCCGTTCACCGAGGAAGCGGTCCACCACCACGCCGTACGTGTTCGGACCGTCGCCGATCACGATCATGCTGACGCTGTCTTTTTGATCGGCAGGCGGCGCGGTGTCGAGAATCTGATGCGCGGTCACCACGCCGATGCGCCGGCCGCCGAACGCGATGTGCTGATGGCCTTCGAGCAGCTCGATGTCCGCGCGGCTCACGTGCAGCGTGCGATTCACGTGCGCGAGCGGTACCGCGTACGGCTCGTCCGCGACTTCGATCAGCAGACTGCGGATCACCGACAGCGTCAGCGGGAGTTGCAACTGCACGCGTGTGCCGAAGCCAGGCTCGTGCATGATGCGCACCGTGCCGCGCACGCGTTTGACGACGTCGTGCACCGCGTCGAGCCCGACGCCGCGGCCGGACACCTCGGTGACCTGCTCGCGCAGCGAAAAGCCGGGCAGCAGCAGGAATTCGAGCAGTTCGGCTTCGGACAGACGCGCGGCGGTCTCGTCGCTCGCCAGCTTCTTGCGCACGATCGACGCGCGCAAGGCGTCGAGATCGATGCCGGCGCCATCGTCGGAGACGGTGATGAGCAGCGCGCCGGCCGTGTGGCGGGCGTCGAGCGTGAGCGTGCCTTCCTCGGGCTTGCCGCGCGCGATGCGCACGGCGGGCGCCTCGATGCCGTGATCGAGCGCGTTGCGCAGCATGTGGCCGAGCGGCGCTTCGAGCAGGTCGAGAATGTCACGGTCCACCTGCGTCGATTCGCCGACCAGTTGCCAGCGCACCTTCTTGCCGAGCGAACGCGCGACGTCGCGCACCATGCGCGCGAGGCCACCGGTACCGTCGCCGAAGGGGCGCATCCGGCATTGCAGCGCGGCGTCGTAGAGCTGCTGCGACAGATGCGTCGAGCGACGGTCGAAGCCTTCGAGATCGGCGAGCCGCTCGGCCACCAGTTGCTGCGATTCGGCGGTGAGCCGGCGGACTTCTTCGAGCGCCACTTGCGCGCGCGGGTCGAGCTTGAGGTCGGCGAGCGTTTCGTGCAGTTGATCGAGCGCGCGCGTGCCGTCGCGCTGGATGCGCTTGATGCGCAGCATCGATTGCGCGAAGGGTTTCAGCCAGCGCGATTCGACCAGCGATTCGCCGGACAGCGAGAGCAGGCGGTCGAGGTTGTCGGCGCGTACGCGGAGCATGCGGCCGGGCTCGGTGCCGGTGGTGCCGGTGGTGCTTGCGGATGGTGCGACGTGCGGAGTGGGCGCGTCGTTCGTGGTGCTCGCGCGGGTCGAGGGAGAGGGCGTGCCTGCGGCGATTGTCGAGGACGCAGCAATGTCCGATGACAGCAGTGTGTTTGTCTCGCTGACGACGGCGCTTCCGGATTCAACCGGCGCGTTCGTGGGCTCCGCCGTGTTAGCTTTGGCTTCGTTGCGCAACGCTTCAGCCAGTGCATTGAACGCGGCATCCGGGTCCGCTGCCGCCGGGCTGACCACTGTCGATCCCGCGCCATTCCGGCTCGCCGCGCCATGCGGCACCACGCCCGTCATCCGGGCATGCAAGGCCGCCACGCAGGCGCTCACCGCCTCGCGCGCCGCTTCCTCTTCCTCATTGCCGATGCGCGCGATGATGTCCACGCCGCGCAGCAATTCATCGATCCATGCCGCGTCGAGCAGCGCGCGTCCTTCCTGCGCCGCCACGAAACACTCCTCCATTTCGTGCGCGAGCTCGACGCCGACCGGCACGCCGACGATCCGCGCGGCGCCCTTGAGCGAATGCGCGGCCCGCATGCAGGCTTCGAGCGCGGCAGCATCGGCTGGCGAGCGGTCGAGTGTCAGGAGGCCGTCATTGAGCACGCGTGCCTGGGTGCGCGCTTCCTCGCGGAACAGATCGAGCAGCGACGGGCGGTGTGGATCGTCCGTCATCCGAGACTCCGGTTCAAGGTGTCGAAGAGCGCGTCGGCGTCGAGCAGGCCGACGCTCACGCCGCGCCACGGCGCGACCGCGCGCGTGTGCGCGGCAGCCGCCTGCGACAGCGTGGCGGGCGGCGGACCGAACGTGGCGGTCGCCATGCGGTGCACGCCGTCGACCTGATCGACGGGAAACACCGCGTGTTCTTCCGCGCGCGACACCACCAGCAGACGCGGCAGATCGTGACGCGCGCGCTCGTCGCGCGGGTCGTGCGGAGCGCGCGCGGCCGCCGACGAATCGAAGCCGAGCAGATGCGCAAGCGACAGGCACACCAGCAATTCGCCTTGCACGTTCACCACACCCAGCACCGCGCGATGCTGCCGGTGCGGCAGCGTGTGAATCGGCCGCGTCTGCACGATGCGTTTGAAAACCGGCGTGGGCAACGCGAGCCATTCGTCGCCGATACGGAACACGAGGAACGATTCGCTCGCGTTCTGGCTGTCATGCGAAGCGTGGGCCCCTACGCGCGCGACATGCTGCGCGAGATCCACGCGTGGGATTGGGCGGTCCAGCAAGCGCGATGCGGCCGCTTCGAACACCGGGCAATTCAGGCAACGGACGTATTCGGTCAGACGCTCGCACGACGAGTCGCCGCGCACGCCGATGCGGTTCCAGCAATCGTCGAAGCTCGCGGTTTGCAGATCAGCCACGTGCCGCTCCCTGTGCGCGCGACGCGCGTTGCCTCAGCAGACGCGCGCCGTCGCGGTCGCCTTCGAGTTCGAGCAGCGTCGCCAGATGGGCGAGCGCTTCCGCGTGCTGCGGATCGAGATAGAGCGCCTTGCGATAGTGGCCGCGCGCGAGGTTTGTTTCGCCGCCGGCATCGGCGAGTACGCCGAGCAGGTAGAACGCGTCGGCTTGCGGCGCGTGCTGCTCGAGGAAAACGTTGATCGCGGTGGCGGCTTCCGTCAGGCGGCCGGCGTCGGCCAGCGCATGCGCGGCTTGCAGCGAGTCGCGCGCGGCGTTGGTGGGCGCGTTGGCTGAAACCGGCGGCAGATCAGGTGCGGGGGATCTGGATGTGAACGGCTTCAAGGTGATGGCGGAATCGCGCCGTAGTGCCGCGGCCTCGGCGCGATGGTCGAGACGGTGGGTGTCGGCAAAGAGTGCGTTGCGCGGCATGGCGGGTGTCAATGTAGACGTGGCGCCATCGGCCGATCTGCCTGGCTCCCCTGCGCCCGATGTCGCGCTCGAAGTCGTACGCGCCACCGGGTCCGGCCATGCGAACGGCTCGGCCGAATACACCGGCAAGGGCGCAAGCGCGGGCACCGGCGCATGCGTCATCGCGAGGGCGGCGGCGGTCGCGAGCGGCGCGGTGGCGCCATGCCGGTTGTTCGGCGTTTGCGCGTCCAGCGAAGCATGATGAAACGCGAAGGCCAGCGGAATTTTCGCGGATTGCATGCCGTAGCGCATCAGCAATCCCGTCTCCGCCGGACCGACGAACAGCGTGCCATTGTCGGCGAGCATGCTGTCGAGCGCTTGCAACGCACTCTGCTGCGCGTCGCGATCGAAGTAGATCAGCACGTTGCGGCAGAACACGAAGTCGTACACGCCAAGCGCCGCCGTATCCAGATGCATCAGGTTGGCGCGTGAAAAACGCACCGTGTCGACGACGCGTGATGACAGACGCCAGCCGTCTTCGGTGCGGGTGAAGTGCGCGTCGCGAAACGGGAACGCGTTGCCGCGAAACGAATTGCGGCCGTAGTGCGCGCGCTGCGCGATTGCCAGCGAACCCTCGCTGATATCCATCGCGTCGATGCGGAACTGGCTTGCGTCGAAACCCGCGTCGAGCAGACTCATCGCGATCGTGTAGGGCTCTTCGCCGGTGGAGCAGGGCAGGCTCAGAATGCGGATGGGCAGCGCCGCGCCGCGTTCGCTGCGTTCACCTCGTTCGTACAGGCGCTCGAGCGCGAGGCGCGCGAGCGCCTTGAACGCATCGGCGTCGCGATAGAACCAGGTCTCCGGCACCACGACGGCTTCGACCAGCGCCTGCACGATCGACGGCGATGTTTGCGCGGCGTTCAGGAAATCGGCGAGCGGCGCGTCGGCGTGACCGTCCGCGCGCCAGGCCGCGGCGCGCTGGTCGACCGCGCGTTCGATCGCGCTATGACCGAGCGATGCCGCGTCGAGCCCCATCGTCCGATGCAACAGGTCGGCGAAGCGCCGGTACAGCGGCGCGTTGTCGTGATGCGCGTTCATGCGTGCGCCTCGGGAAACAGCAGCGCCTTGACGTGATCCGGCAGCAGATGCTCGACGCGGATCCACTGCACCAGGCCGCCCGCGTCGCTCGCGACCGGGCCGAGGTAGCGAGCGTGCGGCAGGTCGATGCCGGCGTCATGAAACGCGTCGAGATCCAGACGCACGGTGCGCGTCGCGCCTTCGAGCAGCAGCGCGAGCAGACGCACGTCGCCCGCGTGCGGATAGCGCACCAGCACCACGCGCGTCGACATCAGTTGCGCGGCGGGGCGGCCGAGTGCGAGCGCGGGCAGATCGATCACCGGCAGCGGTGCACCCTCGTGATCCAGCACGCCCGCTACCCACGACGGTGCGCCGGGGATCGACTTCGGCGGAGCGTGGGGCGTGAGCGGCATCAGACGCTCCACCTGCGTCGCGTCGATCACGTAGCGTTCGCTATCGAGCGTGAAGAGGATGAAGAGCATCGGCGCGGGCGGTGGCTGAAGGGGAGGGTGTCGGGCGTGGTGGACGCGGTGCTGTCCGTCAGGCCACGACCTTGAAGCGCGACACGCCGGTGCGCAGACTGTTGGCGACATGCGTCAGATCGTCAATCGCCTGGGTCGACTGGCGCAACGATTCCGCGGTTTGCTGCGCGGCCTCCGACAACTGCGTCAACGCTTGCGTGATCTGCTCGGCGCCGGTGGCCTGAGTCTGCATGCCCTCGTTGACCATCGAGAAGCGCGGCGCGAGCGCCTGCACCTGCTGGATGATCTGCGTGAGATGGCCGCCGACGTTCTGCACGTCGAGCATGCCGCGGCGCACTTCCTCGGAAAACTTGTCCATGCCCATCACGCCTGCCGCGACCGCCGACTGGATCTCCTTGACCATCTGTTCGATGTCGTAGGTCGCAACCGCGGTTTGATCGGCGAGGCGGCGGATTTCGGTCGCCACCACCGCGAAGCCGCGGCCGTATTCGCCGGCCTTTTCCGCTTCGATCGCCGCGTTCAGCGACAGCAGGTTGGTCTGGTCCGCCACCTTGGTGATCGTGGCGACCACCTGATTGATATTGCTGGCCTTCTCGTTGAGGATGGCCAGCTTCGCGTTGACGGAGCCCGCCGCTTCCATCACGAGCCGCATGGTTTCCTCCATGCGCGCGAGGCCGGTGTGGCCGGTGCCCGCGAGCGCCGCCGATTGGCCCGCCACTTCCGACACCTCGTTCATGGTGCGCAGCAGGTCGCGCGATGTCGCGAAGATCTCGCGCGAGGTCGCGCCGATTTCGGTGGTGGTCGCGGCGGTTTCGTTGGCGGTGGCCTGCTGTTCGCGCGAGGTCGCGGCGATTTCCGTTACCGACGTGGTGACCTGAACCGCCGACTTCTGCGCCTGGCCGACCAGCGCGGTGAGTTCATCGGTCATGCGGTTGAAGCCCGCTTCGAGCGCGCCGATTTCGTCCGCGCGGTTGAGGTGCAAACGTTGCGTCAGGTCGCCGGTGCGCATGACGTCGACGACCTGCAGCACCTTCGCCATCGGCGTGGTGACTGCGCGCAGCAGCCAGTAGCCGGACAGCACGGCGACCGCGGCAGCAAGCAGCAGCATCACGAGCAGCACGATGCGGGTGGCTTCGACCGAGCCGCGAATGCTTTCGGCAGACGCATCCGCGTAGCTCTTGTTGTTTTCGACCAGCTTGCGGACCGACAGCCGGCCGGTTTCCCAGATCGGCGTGAGTTGCGCGTTGAAGATGCGCGCGGCGTTTTCCTTCGACGCGGGCAGCACGTTCAGCAGTGATGCCTGGATCGGCACGTACTGCGCCTGTTGCTGACGGAAGTCGTTGAACAGTTCGCGGTCGACTTCGCGGAAGATTGTCGCGCTGTAATCGTTGAGCAGTTTCTGGAGCGTTTGCTGGGTTTCCTGCAGACGCAGCGTGTCGCGCTTGACCGCATCCGGGTCCGTGTCGATGTAGATGAGGCGCTGCGTGACGGAGTAGTTCTCGAACCACGCCGCGCGCATGGCGGTGGCGTAGTAGAGGCCGGGCATGGAATCCTGCTGCTGGCTCTTCGCATTCCGGTCGATGCCGCCGAGCTGTTCGAAAGTGACGATTGCCATTGCCAGCATCACGATCAGGACGATCCCGAAGCTGCAAAGAATCCGTTGCCGGATGGTCCACTGTTTCACGCGCACGCCCCTTACTTTTGGCTGTGTCCCGAACCCGGATGATCGACCTGGGTGGTCGCGGGATCGATGGATCGGAAAGCTTTGCGGGCCGCCGGTTGGAACCGGCGGCTTGTGCGGCGAATTTTACATTGATCGGGTGATTGGAGGGGGCGGGCGTCGGCGCGGGTGTTCGTCTGGATTACTGCTGCAGTTTTCCGCGTTCCCTCGTGAGCTGCTGGATGCTCGTCTTCGGTGTAGCTAACTCTTCGGGCATGGTCCCGCCGAGTTCGCGGATCGTGTCGCGTACCTTCCCGCCTACTTCGAAGTGCGTCCGATAGGCTTGCTGCTTGCCTTGCACGCCGTCGCGCTTGAGTTTGTCTCCCGTCTGGGTTGCGCGGAAAAGATTGGCGGCGAGTTCGGTGCTGCCCATATGGTCGAGGATTTTCTGGCTTTTCTTCAAACGCTTGTGGATGTGGATATCCTTTGCGCTCCGGCCGCCGTACAGGCCTCTGTAGCCGTGGTCCTGAAACACAGCATAATCCGTCGCGGTCTGCACGCCTGCGGAGCGCGCGGCAGCGCTGAGCTTCTTGTTGTGGCGAGTCAGTTCGTCCCGGAGCATCAGCCGCTGCTGATCTTCCAGAAGGCCGGCAAAGTTCTTGGCATCTCCGAGTTCCTGCCGGCGGGTCTGGATCGCGAAGTAGGTTTGACCATTCGCGATCACCGGCTTGGACGGGTCGCCGTTCTGCACGACCAGATAGCACGCGTAGCGCGACAGCCGGACGTCTTCGACCGTTCGCTGTGCGCCGGAGCCGAGGCTGACCATTTTTCCCGTTCGGGAAAAATGGTCAGCGACCCGGTGGCCGGAGCGTTGGCAAGCTTCCTCCGCCTTCTGGATGACGTGCCGGAATTTGGCCCACGTGCCGTATTCAAGAAGCGGTTGAAGCTCACGCGCCGACCAGAATTCAATATTGTCGTCGCCGACTTGCTTGATACCGTCAAAGGTTTGATTCGTCATTATTGGCTCCCTTATCAGTGGTGCTGCAAAGCCTCTGGCGAGCCTTTTGAGCCGCCGGAATTGGCACCTTGATTCTATCGACGACGCCCGCAAAGGGCGATCAGACGGGCGCGACGCGGAATCAGACTAATTCATCGCGCAGCCTGGTTTGTCTTAATCGAGCGAGGCAATTCGCCGAATCGCCTGCCGCCGTTACAAGCGAAATGTCTGGTTACCACTTGCAGCATCTATTTCTGCCCGCGCGCTCCACAATCCGGTCATGCCTCAACGGCGGGAGTCAAACATGAAAAAGATCGCAGTCGCATTGGTGATGGTTGGAAGTCTCAGCATGGCCGGGCAAGCTTCGGCGCACGGTCACGGCGGGGCGGTGGTCGGCGCGCTGATCGGTGGCGCCGTGCTGGGTGCGGTGGTGAGTTCGGCGCTGAATCCCGCGCCGGTAGTCGCCTATCAGCAACCGGTGTACGCGCAGCCGGTGTATCAGCCCGCGCCCGTCTACGCGGGGCCGCCGCCGGGATATTGCTATGACCAGTACCGGGGTGGTTACGTCGCGTGCGGGGCACCGCCGCCGCCCGCGCAGTATGGATATCCGGAGCCGCAACCGGGTTGGTAAGCGCGATGTGCGCCTGAGGGTGTCGCTGCGCAACCCGTGTGAAAAAGGCCGTCGCTCTGTAAGGAGCGACGGCCTTTGCTATTGGGGGCGTCGTTGCTCGCGTTGCCTCGCGAGCCAAAGCTCAGTGCTTATGGTGCAACCACTCCGCGTAGTGCGTATCAAGCCAGCGTTCGAGTTTCTGCGGGCCGTCCTTGTGGTAATAACGAGAGCCGGCCCAGATGGCAACGCCCACTACCACCATGACAACGGGTCCCAGCAAATACGCCATCAACGATTCAGACATGGGAGCCTCCGTGTCGGCTAGGGTCGGTCTTTTAGTTTAGGCGATGAAATGCGGGAGAAAAGATCGATGTTTCTGGCTTGCGAGCCCGTAAACTCGGGGCTCTCCGGTTTGCCGGCCGTTTAAAACCCGCTGTTCGGGTTGATTTTCTTTGCCTGACAATGGGTTGAGTAGGCCTCTGATTGTGTTGTGTACCAAAAATCGGTGGCGGTATTCCGCGAAGCCGCCAGCTCCCGCGCGATGCGAACGTCCGTCAAACACTATTCGATGACGCTTTTTGCCGCCGGCCACGCTCGATCTGCAGATCGACAAAGTCTGCCCACGCTTGCAGCCGTGGGCGTGGTTTGCCGATATCGTCCGGCGCTGCGTCGTCGCTCGTGCTTTTGAGTGCAGCCGGATCGCTGTCGAGCTGTGCCGCGATTTCGCGCAAGTGTGCGGCCGCCGTCCGCCGAAAGTCGTGCAGGACAAAGTGTTCGACGTCCAGCCCCAACGCTTTGATGGCCTGATTCAGCGTGCTTTTCGCGATCGGCCGGTCATTGCCTCTGACGCTTGGGAATACGAATTTCCCGTTCTTCGCCTGCCGAAGCTCGCGCAACATGGAAACCGCCTGATGCGGCAAATCGATCTCGTGGTCGCGCTCTTTGTTCAGACGTGCCGCGGGTATCGTCCAAAGCGCCCGATCGAGATCGAATTCGGCCCATGTCGCTTCGACCAGGTCGGACTTGCGCGCCATGGTCAGCACGAGCAGATGTAGCGCCAGTTTCAGCGGACGGCGAATGCTCGATGCGTCGATGGCGTGCAGCATGGCGCCGATCTCGTCGCCGGACAGCACGCGGGTGCGACTCTCGAATGTCGCGATGGAGCGCGCGGGCACGATCTCGGCGGGATTGCTGGTCGCGAGTTGCCGCGCGATCAGGTAGGCGTAGAGGCGCTTCACGACATTGCGCGTATGCAGCGCCATCTTCGGCGAGCCGCGACTTTTGATGCGTTCACAGATATCGACGATGTCGTCCGCGCTCACCGCCTTGATCGCTTTTCCGCCGATGGCCGGCAACACATCCTTGTCGAGCGCGCGCCGTGTCGTGCGGCGATATTCGGCCGACTTGCCGGTCATTTCCGTCGCAAGGTAGAGCTCGGCGGCGTCGCGCAGCACGTCCGTTTTGCTTTCGACGCCGCGATCGCGCCGCGCCGTCGCGACCGGCGAGATGCCTTGCGCGACCATCTCCGCGTAGCGCTGGGCCTTGGCCCTTGCCACGCGCAACGAGATCATCCGGTAGTCGCCGATCGTTGCGAGCGGCTGGCGTTTGCCATTCAGCGTGTAGCGGAAGCGCCAGACCTTGGCGCCGGTCGTCATCACTTCGATGACGAGGCCGTTGCCGTCCGCGACGCAATAGCGGGTGGCGCGCGGTTCGAGCGCGCGGATCTGACTTTCGGTGAGCGGGGCGGCCAGGCGGGGCATGTGTGAATCGCTAGGACTGAAGTAGTCCGCGATTTTAGCGCTTTGTTTTTGTTGTGTACCAAAAAATTAGGGTTTTTTGGCACTACAGGAGGGGTGAAAAGTTGATCGGCGATGTGGCGATGAATCAGAATAAAGTCCGTAAATTGCGGGACTTTCTCCAAAATTTCAAAAAATGCAGCTCGGATTCACTTGCCAATACAAAACCGGCTGAAAATCACACCGAGAAGATCGTCCGAGCTGAATTCGCCCGTGATGGAGTTCAGTTGATCCTGCGCGAGACGCAGTTCTTCGGCGAACAGATCCAATGCCTGCGAATTTTGATCCGCATGTGCGGCCGCCGTCGCCAGATGTTCCTCGGCGGCGCGCAACGCGATCAGATGCCGCTCGCGCGCCAGGTAGACGCTCTCCGCGCCGGCCTGCCAACCGGCAATTCGCAGCAACTCATCACGCAGCAGCGCGACGCCGTCGCCCTGTTTCGCCGACAGCCGGACCTCGCTCAGTTCGGTGTCCGGGTCGAGCGCGTTCGTCGCCGGCGCGAGGCCGGTCAGGTCGGTCTTGTTCAACACGCGCACGATCGGCACGCCGCGCGGGAAACGCGCGGCGATCGCGTCGTCCTCGGCGGTCATGCCGGTCCGCGCGTCCAGCAGATGCAGCACGACGTCCGCGCGTTCGATCTCGCCCCAGGTGCGCGCAATGCCGATTTTTTCGACCTCGTCCTCGGTCTCGCGCAGCCCGGCGGTGTCGATCACGTGCAGCGGAATGCCTTCGATCTGGATGGTTTGCGCGACCTTGTCCCGGGTCGTGCCGGCGATCGGCGTGACGATGGCCAGTTCGGCACCGGCCAGTGCATTCAGCAACGACGACTTGCCGACGTTCGGCTGCCCCGCCAACACCACCGACAACCCCTCGCGCAGCAACGCCCCCTGGCGTGCCTCGCGCAACACCTGGGCGAGGCGATCGCGGATGCGTGCGAGTTTTCCTCGAGCGTCGGCGGCTTCGAGGAAGTCGATTTCCTCCTCGGGAAAGTCGAGTGTCGCTTCGACCAGCATGCGCAGCGTGATGACGTCCTCGACCAGCGCGTGAATGTCGCGCGAGAACGCGCCATCGAGCGAACGGCCCGCCGAGCGCGCGGCAGCCTCGGTACTCGCCTCGATCAGATCGGCGACGGCTTCCGCCTGCGCCAGATCCAGCTTGTCGTTGAGGAACGCGCGACGCGTGAATTCACCGGGTTCGGCGAGGCGCAGACCGAACGCGCGGCCGGCATCGATGCAACGTTGCAGCACGAGTTGCAGCACGACCGGACCGCCGTGACCCTGCAATTCGAGCACGTGTTCGCCGGTGTACGAATGCGGTGCGGGAAAGTACAGCGCAATGCCGCGATCGAGCACATTGCCGCCGCCATCGAGAAACGGCACGTAACTCGCGTGACGCGGCGCGAGCGCCACGCCGGTCAGTGCCTGCATCAGCGGCTGGGCGGCCGCCTCAGCCGCGCGGCCGAACGAAATCCGCACGACGCCGATCCCGCCTCGACCGGGCGCGGTGGCAATGGCGACGATGGGATCGGAATCGGTGGTGAGCATGGCGTGCGTGGCAAAAACGAAGGGAAGGGCGGCGCGGCGTGACGTAGGCCACAAGGCGCGAGGCATTGTAACGCGTGCGTTTGCGATGTCTGGCCTTAAGGGCAGTGTGGCGTCGCACTGTCAGAGATGTTTCGTTAATTCGGATTTATCTTAAATAAGTGGGCGCCAAACGAAATCTCTTGCGAATATTTGAGAATTTATCGGACTGGATGTTGGTGGAAATGACCAACGGTTACCGGAAAATCGAAAAATTTTCGGTTAGCTGAACGTCAAGTGCGAAGCGGGATACAAGCTAAATTTATCTCGAATACGCGAAAGCCTTGCCCAGCGGGTTGTCAACAAACCGGACGCGGAATTGCACAATCCGGCGCATGTCGACCAAACAAGAAAAAGCCGCCTTCGCCGAGAGGTTGAAGGGCCTCCTCGAACCGCTCAAGATCCGCGGTGGGACGAAGCTCGCCAGGGAATTCAACAAGAATTATCGCGGCGAGCCGGTGACCACTCAGACCGCGCACAAGTGGTTCACAGGTACCACTATTCCGATGCCCGACAAGTTGCGCACCTTAGCCGTATGGCTGAACGTGACCGAGCATTGGCTGCGCTATGGACCATCGCCGGGCATGACGCCCAAGCCGCTGGCTCGCAACGAGAAATATCCGCCTTCGCCGGAAGTGATCGAACTGGCGTCGAAGATCGGTGAGTTGAATCCGAAGGATCGCTTTCTGGTGGAAGAGATGATCGTGCGCTTTCATGGCGAGCAGGCGCCTGAGGGGCAGGGCGAAAACTAGGGCCCTTCGGTCTCTCGATTTTGCGATCCAGATTCGCCGCCTCGGCGCAATTTTCTCCGCGCTTCGGATTTATCTCAATTAAGCTACGATTGTTACTGCGTTCTTGAGATTTGCTAGGACGCCGCGAAGCGGTTTCACCGCTGTTATGCCCGTCAGGTATAGAAAAAATTCAAAAAATGACATTTGGCTGCACGCGTTACGCGACGTGGGATACAGGCTAAATTTATCTCAAATACGCTAATTCATAGCTTATGTGGTTGTCAATCGGCAGGATGCTGAATTGCACAATCTGGGCCATGCCAACCAAACAAGAGAAAGCTGCCTTCGCCAGGCGGCTGCGAGATCTGCTGGAGCCGCTGAAAATTCGCGGCGGGACCAAGCTCGCCGAGCAGTTCAATCTGCGTTATCGCGGGGAACGTCCGGTTACCACGCAGGCCGCTCACAAATGGCTGTCGGGCGCGACGATACCGAAGCCGGACAAGCTGCGCATGCTGGCCGAATGGCTGAATGTGAAAGAGCACTGGCTCCATTACGGACCGCCGCCTGCTTCGACCGCGAAACCGCTCGCTCGCGGCGACAAGTATCCGCCATCGCAGGAGACGATCGAACTGGCGTCGAAGATCGCACTGCTTCCGCCGCGAGACCGCTTTCTCGTCGAGGAAATGGTCGAGCGGTTATACGGCGAGGATTCAGCGGAAGAGTAGTCGCGATGACTGTCTGCTGGGTTCTGCAGCGCGTTGCCGCACTTCGGCACTTCGCTGCGAACATGAAAAAAGCCGCCCGGTTTTACGCCGGGCGGCTTTTTTTCGACCTTGTCGTTGCTTGCGCTTTACTACGCGACTTCGCTGGCGGACAGGACAGACTCACAACGGCGGCGACGGTGGCGTAGTCCATCACACCACCCACCGCCGCTCAGGCCTCGTCAGGCCGCTTTCGTCTTCGACTGACCCATCATCCGCGTGATGTAGTACTGCTGGGCGATCGACAGCACGTTGTTCACCACGTAGTACAACACCAGGCCGGCCGGGAAGAAGAAGAACATGACCGAGAACGCGATCGGCATGAACATCATCATCTTGGCTTGAACCGGGTCCGGCGGCGTCGGGTTCAGACGCGTCTGCAGGAACATCGAGACAGCCATCAGGACCGGCAGGATGAAGAACGGGTCCTGCTGCGACAGATCGTGAATCCACAGAATCCACGGCGCGCCGCGCATTTCCACCGACGACAGCAGCACCCAGTACAGCGAGATGAACACCGGAATCTGAATCACGACCGGCAGACAGCCGCCGAACGGATTGACCTTCTCGGTCTTGTACAGCTCCATCAGCGCGGCGTTCATCTTCTGCGGATCGCCCTTGAAGCGTTCGCGCAGCGCCTGCATGCGCGGCGTGATCGCCTTCATGCGCGCCATCGACTTGTAGCTCGCCGCCGACAGCGGGAAGAACACCGCCTTGATCAGCAGCGTGAGCAACACGATCGACCAGCCCCAGTTGCCGACATAGCTGTGGATCTTTTCGAGCAGCCAGAACAACGGCTTCGCGATGATCGTGACCCAGCCGTAGTCCTTCACCAGCTCCAGGCCCGGCGCGATGCCTTCGAGCATGCGCTCTTCTTCCGGACCGGCGAACAGACGCGCGTTGACGTCGACCGATTGGCCCGGCGCGATGGTCGCCACCGGTTCCTTCACGCCGACGCGATACAGCGCCGGATCGATCTTCTCGACGTAGATGTCGCGCTTGACGCCCTGCTTCGGAATCCACGCCGACGCGAAGTAATGCTGGACCATCGCGATCCAGCCGTTGTCGGCCGAGGTCGCGTAATCCTGCTTGTTCTTGTCGATGTCGCTGAACGTCATCTTCTGGAAGTGATGCTGGTCGGTGTAGACCGCCGGCCCAATGAACGTGTGCGAGAAGCGCGGCGTTTCCACCGGCTGATCGTCACGCACCAGTTCCATGTACACCGACGGCGTCACCGGGGCGGTGCCGACGTTCTCGATCTTCGTGTCGACGCCGATCACGTAGCTGCCGCGCGTGAACGTGTAGGTCTTGATGACCTTCACGCCACCCTTCACCGGCGACTCGAAGCTGAGCTGGAACGATTTTTCGTCGCCCGTCAGGTCGTGCGGCTGATTCGGCAGCGGCGTGTAGATGTCGTTGTGATTCGGGAAATCGCCGCCGAGCAGACCGGTGCGCGCCAGATACGTATGGTTCGCGGTACGGTCGAACAGCGTGATCACCAGATCCGGCTGCTTGCCGTCGCCTTGCTTGACGAGCGACAGCTTCGACAGCGTGCCGCCGCGGGTGTCGATCTCGCCGTTATAGACGTCGGTGCTGAACTTGATCAGTTGCGATTGCGCGGCCGCCGGCGCGTTGCCCGGCGCGGCTGCGTTGGCTGCCGGCAGATCGGCAGGCTGGGTTCCCGGCGTCGTGGTTCCCGGTGCGGCGCTACCGACGGTCTGGGTCGGCGTCGTGCCCGGGAAGAACATCGACGGGCGTCCGTGGTCGCGTTGCCAGTTGTCGAACAGCATGACCGCTGACATGAAGAAGATGACCCATAGGACGGTGCGTTTGATATCCATGCGTTGTCTCAGTGTCGATGGAACGGCGCGTCAGCGCTTTTCAGAAGTGGGTGGCGGGACGAGATCGACGCCGCCCGCGGAAAACGGGTGGCAGCGGCAAATACGCCTGGCGGCGAGATAAGTCCCGCGCGCGGCGCCATGATACTGGATTGCTTCGCGCGCGTAATCAGAGCAGGAAGGGTAAAAACGGCACCGGTTGCCGAGCATGGGGCTGACGGCAACCTTGTAAAACCGCAGTAAAGCGAAGAGTACCGTTTGCATGGCTGGTGCGGCTGGCTGCGCCGCGCAACGTGGTGAACCTGGGACGCCCGCGCGGTCCGGCTACACGAGCCACGGGAACCGCGCGACCGCCGGTCGCTCGAGCGTCATTCCGTTTTCGGCGCTTCCGCGGGCGGCGCCTGACGACGGACGATTTCTCGCGCTGCCTTGTCGAGCAGCGCTTCGATTTCACTGCGGCACAGCGCCTTCAGCGGCGGCGACGAAGCGCTCGGCAAAGCCTTCTTGTCGAACCGCGTATGCAATCGCAGCAGCACATCCCAACCGCCGAATTCCGCGCGACGCAACCGGAAAGTTTCACGCGCGATGCGGCGGACCAGATTTCGCGTGGCCGCGCGCGGCGCATATTTCTTGCCGATCACGAGGCCGAGACGCGCTTCGTTGCCGGTGGGCCGGCCGTACACCACAAAGTGCGCGGTGCGGCGCCACGGGCGCAAACGAAAAACGGATGAAAATTCATCCGTTTTCAGTAGCCTTGCGGCTTTGGGGAAGGCGGCTTGCGCTCGCAACGGAACCGAGCCCTGCTGCGGCGCCCCTGCCGCTCCCGCGTTGCCGCGGATCTCGTCTGGCACGGACGGAGCGCGCAATCCGCTCGCCTGCCTTAGATCGCGAGGCGCTTGCGGCCCTTCGCGCGACGTGCGTTGATGACCTTGCGGCCACCTGCGGTCTTCATGCGAACGCGGAAGCCGTGGGTGCGCTTGCGACGGGTAACGGAAGGTTGGTAAGTACGTTTCATGTTGCTCTCACTTGATCGAAAAATAACCGCGCGATCATCGCTGAAAGCGCAATGGCCGGTGGTTTACTGAATTGGTTTTCGCGGAACCCGCTATTTAAACCCGTTTTCCGTTGGCCGTCAATAGTTTAGCCCGCCTCGGCCTGACCCCAGAAGGACTTCGGCGAATGATCCGTCCCTGTGGATAACTCCCTTGCGGGTAGCATTTGGCGTTAGAATCTCGCCTTACTTCCCAAAAATTCTGCACGCCGCTCCGGCTCGCTTGCCCCGCAAACCCTTGTGGCACAAGCGCCTGGAGCGATTGCGCCTGGTCTGGCCCGACTGCTCAGGGCCTTGTTGCGTACGCGCGACAGGGGCAGCGGCGACCGCCGTGCACACCATAACGACAGCAACTCG